>NZ_JBNPOQ010000002.1:0-213714 GCF_050315235.1 Bariatricus sp. SGI.019
TCTTGAGTTCAGTATAACAATAACTATTAAAAATCACAAGGAAAGATTCAAATTCTTGCCATCGTTTTGTCGACATTATCTGACAATAATCCCTATTATTTTAAATATGCTTTCGGGAAATGAATATCCCTGCTTCTTTCGTAATCTGAAATCCCACATCCGTCTTTCTCTTCACATACGCACGAAATTCCTTATACCGTTCCGCAATATACTGACCCTGATTCCCATGGCAGGAAAGTACATAAGAGATTAATGGCTCCGGTTCCGGAACCAACAGATAATCTTCATATTCTCTCCATTCATTTTCTGAAAAGTAATCTTTTAGAATCTCAGCACCATTCTCTTTCCCAAAACGCTCATACAATTTATCTGCTGACAGTACGATTCTGTCATCGAATCCCTGGACCAAACGACTGACTTCTATCATATGGTTCCTTCCATAGGTACTACACAAGAAGCATCCTCCCGGCTTAAGTACCCTCCGTACCTCCTGACACACCTTCAAAACATCATCACAATAGAACAGAACATGGTTCGCCACCACCAAATCGAAGCTCTCATCTTCACAAGGGATCTGATGACAATCGAATACCCGAAATGTAAACCGCGAATCTTCCATACCAATAGCACGTCTTGCATCTCGAAGCATTCCTTCTGATATATCCGATAACGTTATCCCTACTTCTTCCGGCAACTTTTTCAAATTACTGCTCCATAACGCGCCATCACCACAGCCAATCTCCAACACCTGCATATCCGACCGCATCTCCATCTGTTCATAGATCCACGGAAACCATCCTTGTGAATTCTGCGAATACAGACTGTGAAGATTAATCCTGGCAGATATATTCGACGCATTCTGATATTGGTTCTTCATGCTCTTCTCCATCCCTGTCAGATGAATCAGATTCAACATCTGATTCCAGTCTATGGTATGCTCCGCCTGAATCGCCTCTGACGTATCCTTAATAGCCTTCTCCACTAGCTGCATCTGCTCGATACGATCTTGCACCAGTTTCAGCTGAATATTCAATGCATTCAACATAAAATGATAATCTGCATCATCAATGGTCATCTCCCGAATATCATCTAATGAGAATCCCAGATACTTCAACAAAAGAATCTGCTGCAATCTTGCAAAATCCTCATCTGTATAAAAACGAGCCCCCGCTTCGCTCACGAAGGAGGGCTTTAATATATCTTGTTTGTCATAATAGCGAATTGTCCGCAAAGTCACATGCGCCATACGGGCAAATTCACCGGAAGAATAATAACCTGTTTTTTTCATCATGTACTCCTTCCAGTGTATCCTCTCACCTGTCAAATTCTATGAAAATGTTGTCATATAGCCTGGATATTCAGCATGTCCAGTAGACAAAGTATCTCCATCCACTGTAACCTGAATCTGCTCACAATCATATGCATCCAGGAATGTATTACAGATACTTCCCATTACAAAGTATTCACCAGTAGATCCCATGCTGGAAATATAAGAAGCGAATGCGTCATTAAAATCAAGTAATATTGTTGATTTTCCGTCTACAGTCGTTGTCTCAAATGACAGGATCTCAACATCCGCTGCAATTGTTCCTTTTTCAATTAATGCATTCAATACTTCTTCTGGAGACAAAGAGTTAATCTGTACTTCCTCAGAGGTAAATGCTGTGGCATCATCATTTCCACAATATAAAATTATATTAGTTGGCTGTTCTACAGTTTCCTGCATATCATCACCATCATCGGGCTCTTCCGTTTCTCCTTGTTTCGTTACAGATTCCTCATCTTTTTTTATTTCTTCTTTTTCGTCCTTTTCTTTCTGTTTTGACACCTCTAATGTCTGACTATTTCCTGTAGTTTTATTACATGCGGCCAAACAACATATTACAGCCAAAAATAAAATTGAAAATACAATTTGCTTCTTCATACCTCTCACTCTTTCTTCTCCAAAACTAATTTCCTGGATACAAAATTATACACCATCACAATTCCAGTTGCTCCAATCTTAGACAATATATAATATATATGAAACAAATCTGTAGCAATCCACATAACTAATTGATTTAGACCTAATCCGATAACACTCATGATAACAAAAAGTAAAAATTCCCTTATTTTTGTTGTATCATCTCTACCTATAAAGACATATTTCATACTTAAAATATAATTCAAAACTGTTGAAAACGAATATGATAAACCACTAGACAAAAGATAATTAATATCACATATTTCCGTAAGAAATATCATCATAAAATAATCTGTACAAGTAGCTATTATCCCCACCATTCCAAATTTAATTATCTGATTAAATAATTTCTTCATTATCCATATCTCTTTCTACACTGAAATTAGAAGTTCTCTCACTGATAATATACCTTGGCCTTGCTTTTGTTTCCAAATATATTTTACCAATATATTCTCCAAGCACACCTATACAAATTAATTGAACTCCTCCAATAAAGCAAATAATACAAATTATACTTGCCCATCCATTAACATTATTTCCTAATGCGTAAGTCAAAATAGCCCATAAAACTCCTAAGAAACTCAAAAGTGATATACAAATCCCAAGTCCAGTTATTATTCTAATTGGTTTTATACTTAAGCTCGTAATTCCATCAAACGCAAGTGCTAACATTTTAGACAAAGGATAATGACTTTCTCCCGCAATTCGTTCATGTCTCTCATAAAAAACACTTGTACTTTTAAATCCCACTAATGGGAACATCCCACGAAGGAAAATATTAACTTCTTTAAAATTTGCAAACTCTTTTAACACCCGACTTGAAACCAAGCGATAATCCGCATGATTGTAAACCACTTCTGCCCCCATTTTATTAAGCAATTTATAGAAACTTTCAGCAGTAAATCTTTTAAAAAAAGTATCCGTTTCTCTTTTGCTTCTTACACCATAAACAATCTCGCACCCATTCAAATACTCTTCAACCATTTGATTCATAGCATTAATATCATCTTGTCCATCACAATCAACAGAAATAGTAATATCCGCTTTATCTTTTGCTTCCATTAGTCCTGCTAATACAGCATTTTGATGCCCTCTATTTCTACTTTGAGAAATCCCAACAAAACAATTATCCGATATTGACAATGACTTAATAATATTCCAAGTATCGTCTTTACTTCCGTCATTTACAAATAGAATTTTGCTATTTACATCTATCATTTCCTTAGAGATTAATTCTTCCAGCTTCTCACGAAAAAGTTTACACGTTATAGGAAGTACTTTTTCTTCATTATAACAAGGAATAATCATATATAAAACTGGTCTATTCATCAGTAATCCTTCTTTCTAATTTCTCTTTCATCCACTCATTCACATTTTTCATACCATATACTCCCAATATAATATAAATTGGAATATAAATAAATAAATACCGCGCTCTTGCCTCGAAAAGTAATTCAAAAAACGTTAGTCCAATAATAGATAGTATCATAACCATATAATCATAATCTTTTTTCTTATTACTTATTGTAAAAAATGTTCTCATCATAATAAATACAAGTATTGTAATCCAAACAAACTGCACAGTTGTAGAATACAAGCTAAAATATTCTCCATTATTATAATATAACTTTTTTAAACGTACAGCCATTTTTGAATTAATATCTTGTTTTATATTGGAATAAAATCCTCCCTCAACTCCCCATGCAAAAGTACCATCATTATAATTTGTCAACATCTTTTTCGAAAGAAATTGCATGTATCCTTTTACTCCATATGATTCCAGTCTTTCTTTTGCAATCTCAAGATTTTTCTTCTCCCTCTCCTCTTGATTTTTACAACTTGCCGAAAGTTCAACATCGCCCAAATCATATATTCCTAATGAATTAGGATTTAATCCCATCATTAAATAGTGAGACATTCCAAATTTGCGGTCACTATTAGTATCAAATCCTTCATTTATATATATTTTCTGTAACACACTAGCCAATGTCGAAATAACGATCCCACTAATTAAGATAATTATAAATCCTTTTTTTATTTTTTCTTTCATGTTATTATTGTCATGCCTCAGACATATTACAATAATAATTGCGATTACCATTATAAGAACTTGTGGTTTTATATAATATCCCAAATAACCAAGAATAAAAATCAATGGGTACCTTATATAATATGGAATATTTTTTTTGATATAAATATATAGTATTAAAACAGGAATAAAAACTCCAAAAGAATCAGAATAACAAATTACCATCCAAGGGGATAATCCTAACAAAACCGCCGAAATACAAAACGCAATAAAGCCATATTGAATTTCCATTTTCTGGCATATTATTGAATAAATCAATCGACATGTTAATGTACTAATCACACAATTGCATACTACAATTGACATCAATTGATATTCTCCTCCAAAAACACCTATTGCACTATTCAGCTTTAAAATCACATAATAAATATGTACAAGCAAAAGATTATTAGGAAACATTGAAAAATAATTATCATTAAATGCTGTTATATCTTCATTTACGACTAATGCACGTGCAGTCGGAATAATATAATATCCAGGATCCCAGCCTGTTTCAAAAAAAATATTATAACAAATATATATTTCTACCAAAAGCAAAATAGGTGTAACAAAATTAACGATCCTGTCA
This sequence comes from Bariatricus sp. SGI.019, assembly GCF_050315235.1. Classification (NCBI taxonomy): domain Bacteria; kingdom Bacillati; phylum Bacillota; class Clostridia; order Lachnospirales; family Lachnospiraceae; genus Bariatricus; species Bariatricus sp. SGI.019. The sequence goes on from NZ_JBNPOQ010000002.1 coordinate 4,621, forward strand.
TACTGAAAACACTTTATATTAAATGCTTTCTTTCTTCCAACGAAAAACCAAATTAACAAACCAACAAATAAAATTAATATAATGCTAATATTACCAATCAAAAAAGATTTCTTACATGCATAAGTCCATATATCCGAACAAAAAAATAACAGAATCATTAACCAACCAAATATTAATATTGCTAAAATTTCTATACATTTATATAAAAAAGACTGTACTTTTTCCATACACTTATTTATCTCCTAACAACTCAAAATAAAAGCAAAGAAAACACCTTTTGTATAATTATAGAAAACTATTATTAAAACAAATAGGTGTTTCACATTGTTTAAAGCAAATTAATATCTTCTTCAAGCGCTTTCACAATAACGCATTTAACTTTATCTGCCTCTTTCTCCCAAGATGTATTTTTAACATAATCCAATCCTTTTTTACTAATCGCCTTTAATTCATCTGGATTATTGAAATAATATTCCATCTTATCTGCAATATCAACCGGATCATAATCCACCATAACAGCATTATCTTCATTAACCATCCAACTACTATTCTCTCCTTTGGAACAAATAGCAACTGATCCACATGCCATAACTTCCAAAGGAACTAGCGATAAGTTTGTATTCGAAATAACTAGACACATGTCACATCTATTATAACATTCTGCCAATTTCTGCATAGTGACTACCCCCAGGCTCTCATGTTTAAATGGAATCACATAATCGCTCAAATCCCATCCAGCAAACACAACCTCAACATCAGGCATTCTTCTACACAATTCATTTAAAGCTAACAACCCCAATTCAAAATCACGCCTTGGTGTAACAGGCCTTGCATAAAAAAATACTCTTCTAGTATTATCTTTACGCTCAACAGGATAATAAACATCGCGTTGATAAGAAAACAAAAAGCTGTCCGTTTTCATGCCATATTCTTTATTCAGTTTTTCTTTCAGCCAATCTCCTGCCGTAATACCTCTGAGTCCAAATTTATACGTATTTTCAGCAAATTGATATTCTGAACCATGTGCAAAGAAATAAGGTTCAAAATCTTGTACAAAATAAAATTTTGAAATTGTATTATTAAAATTTCGTACATAATACGCAGTATCCCATGATGTAGCAAAAGTAGCATGTCCAAATTTCATATACTTCACATCATAATAAACTTCAACTCTCGAATCCAAAATAGGAAAAGCCTTCGCAACAAACTTTCGGATTGATTTATTGTCAAAAAAACTCTCCGCATTAAAAACATATACTCTACTATGGAAACCGCGTTTCTCTAAATTAGAAATAAACCGAAAGATAGTCGTATGTCCTCCAGATCCTTCTCCCATTTCTGGTATCACCCAGTTTAAAATCTTTATTTGATCATTTTTATGTTTTTCAAAATCATTCTTATTTAATGGAATAATTTTTCTATCCATAATAAACTTGAACAGAGTCAACGGATCTGCTTTTGTTGTAACAAGATGAAGTTTCTGTAACACTCTTCTAAAGATCCCGCCTATTCCTTCTTGTTTCATTATTTTAGGTATTTTTTTTAACATTTTTTTTATCTTAGCCATTTTCTCCTCCTCTATGCATTTCTTTGTTCATATTGCTGCGAAATATGGCGATCAAGCCATACTTGTTTTTTCCGAGAATATCCCGCATATTTTCCTCCAAGATATCCCCCAACATATCTGCTAAAATTTCGACACAAAGAATACCATACCCAATATAATTTTTCTTTTTTAGATATATTTTGATTTTTAATATATCTGGCATCATCTAAATCATGCTTTACAATTTGAAACGGCACTTTAAACCAACTTGATGAAATCAAGAATTTATGCAATCGATATAACCCTTTATATTCATCATAATATCTTTTAAAATATTCTGATAATTTAAAATTGTGAGAATGATAAACAGGCGCAAAAGGACAATACAATTTCTTATACCCTCTTTCAATCATTTCTCTTGCCCAAATCTGGTCTTCTGCAAAATCAACATCCTTATAAGGATATTTTTCAAAGACATCCCTTCTTACACAAGAATTATTATCTGAAAAGAAGACCATAAAATGTCTGTAGCCTTCCTCATTTTTGTACCGTTCCCGATTTTCATCAGTCAATTGAAAAATTGTATTATCTTCCCCAAAATTTTTAAAATGATAATACAAATCTCTCTTATCTATAATATTACAATCCGGGTATGTATAATGAATCCCAAACCCACCAACAATCTCTTTATCAGAGTTCATGGCATCAATAAAATTTTGCAACCATTTTTTTGAAGCCGGCAATGCATCCTGCGTAATAAATATAATATATTCACCAGTACCTTTTGAAGCTCCAAATACTCTAGTCTTACCATGTCCAAATTCAGAAGCTGGAATTTGATAAAGCTTACACGGATATTTTTTTATAATATCAACAGTTTGATCACTGGATCCAGAATCCACACATACAACTTCAAACGTATAAGTTGTTTCCTGCTCAAATATCACTTTTAAAACTTTATCGAAAAGGCTTCCTGCATTTTTAGTTGGAATTACGATTGTTACATCCATCTTTCAATTTCTCCGATTACTTAAATAATTTATACATAAATTTCACAAATACAACTAAATAAAGTACTATTCCTAGAAAAACAATAAATGTTTCAACATTAAAACGTTTATATTCAACTTTAATGATACTTGCTTTTTCAAGATTATCTCCATTAAGTTTTAACGTACTATTAGTCCGTCCTTTTTCTGTAATATAAACTGCCATTGTTTCATTTTCCTGAACCTCAGTTCCTTCAATTGTCAGCAAATACTCTTTACCTTTACTATCCTCTTGTTTTGGAACATCTAACTCAATATTACCTCTTTCTTGTACGCTAGAACTTACAAATTCTTTATTCTCCGTGCTTTTTTCATCAATGACGCCATGAGCAATTTCCGTTTTAGAACCCAGTTCTTCTATTTTCCATTCATAATTACCAATTGATTGACTCTCCAATTTTGTTAATTTAATCTTAAGTCCACACAAACCATTATCAGTACAAACAAACTGCTGTGTCAGCACTTCTCCTTCTTCTAATGCGCCTGTATTCTCATAAGAATTTGCCCCTATATCAGTATTGTATATTGCTCTTGGCCATATTCCATAAGAATACATCGCAGCCACTAGAATTGCCAATGCACAAAAAATGATTCTTTTTAATATTTTCATTTCTATCGTCCTTTACTCTTCCAATTCTCCCGCATAATATGCTTTTTCGAAACGGCTTCCTACTTCTTCACTAGTACCATCTTCTCGAATATGGCCTTTTTCGATCCAAATTGCTCGTTTACAAATCTTTTTCACTTGATCAATACTATGTGATACGAAAAGGATTGTTGTATCTTCTTTCATCATTCCTTGGATCCTCTTTTCACATTTTTCCTGAAAGCGAAAATCTCCTACAGACAACACTTCATCTACGATTAATATATCAGGTTGTCCAATCGTTGCAATTGAAAAGGCCAATCTGGCTAACATGCCAGATGAAAAATTCTTAATAGGTACATCCATAAATTCTTCCAACTCAGAAAACTCTACAATTCCGTCATAATAAGAATTCATTTCTTTACGAGAATACCCTAAAATAGCGCCATTTAAATAAACATTTTCTCTTGCCGTAAGATCCATATCAAACCCCGCACCCAATTCTATCATAGGTGCTATAGTTCCTTGTATTCTGACAGATCCTTTCGTTGGTTTTAGTACCCCTGCTATTGTTTTCAAAAGTGTACTTTTTCCACAGCCATTTAAACCAATAAGACCAACTGATTCTCCTCTTTTCACTTCAAAATCAACATCCTGCAAAGCCCAGAACTCATCATAACTCATATTTCTTTTTATACGCCTAATAAAATATTCTTTCATATTATCTACTTTCTCAGAAGAAAGATTAAAACGCATCGAAACATGATCAACCTTAATTACAGTATCATTCATCTGCTTTTCTCCTTATAAGTTCAAAATAAAATCATCTTGTTGTTTATAAAACACCCATAAACCAAGCAAAAGTGTTACACACGACACTACTAAAGGCACAACAAATTCTGTAACAGACGGTATCGTATTATAAATCATAACATCACGGAACATTTCTACCATCCAAGTAAGAGGATTTAGATTTACGATAAAACGCACCCAATCCGGCAACATACTCATAGGGTAAATTATAGGAGTCAAATACATAAGTCCTGTTAAAAAAACGCTATATAGATGCATTACATCCCGAAACTTCACTGTGAGTGCTGCCAATATAAGACCAATTCCCAATGAAAAAACTATTAAATAAAAAATTGGCACCACCGCTAAAATCATTGTAAAATGTAGTTCCGTCCTTGTACAAAGCATTACTATAATCATCGCACAAAAAGAAGACATAATATTAATTGAAGATGACGCAATTCTTGATACAACAAACAAATATTTTGGAATATATACTTTTTTAATCAAAGATGCATTATTCAATATAGATGTCATTGCTCCCGAAGTTGCCTCATTATAAAATGTAAATAGGATTTGTCCTCCCAGAATATATAAAGAATAATTTTCCACATCAAATCGCATCAGATTTGAAAACACAATTGACAAAATCACCATCATTAAAAGAGGGTTTAAAATAGTCCACAAAACCCCCAAAACTGATTTACGATATTTAATTTTTACATCTCTTGCCATTAATTCATAAAGTAAAGGCTGATATTTTTTTAAATTACTTATATACGCAGACATTTCTATTCCATCCTATTTTTCTATGTAATTCTTTGCACATTATCGCATTATACCTGTAAAATGTCAAGCCAGAGTCCCTAGTAAGTATCTTTATACCATACATAATATACCCCATTTTGTATAATATTCTTTTGTTCAAATCCTATTTTGCTAAGATATTCTCCACATTCTTTATTTTGCACTACAATACAATTGATTCCATATTTCTCAATTTCTGTATTTAACTTCTTCAATGTTGAATCACTAGGGTCATTGACAAAATCATCATATTTAGCTTGATCATAACCATATAACTCATTATCGGCAGATACTGGATATCTCTCAATTGCCGACACCGAAATTATACTTGGAGCAAAAGTTCTCAATTGTGTAGATAAAGAATGTGCTGTTCCGTCTATTCCTGACCATTGTGGGGAAAGTACCAGCAATTTCTCTCCTTCTTCTTCTCCTAATGTCTCCAAATAATTTCCCAATTCAATTGTTGAATTTGGAACAAATTTATTATTGTGATAAATTACTTTTAAATCTTCTATTAAATTTGTATTTGCCGGCATATTATCTGTAACAAATAATTCTCCACCATCTGTTTTATATCCATAAATCAGTAAAATAGTCATTATTCCCGTAATCACAATATAAATATCTCTAACTCGCTTCTCACTAAACCTCTTTCTTATTAACATATAGGAATAAAACACAGAAATAATAACAAATGTATAAATATATGTAGAACACGCTCGTCCAGCCACAAAATCATAAACAGAACAAATTTCAAATACATCGTTTACTTGAGGAACCACTATTAATAAACCGCATAAAATAAATATACTATTTAATCTATATACTATTTTCTCCTTTAATGTAAAACTAAATATAAAAATGACTATACAAATCCAAACAATTGGTGAATGCATAGCGGATTCTACATATGTATAAACTTCTTGCTGTGAATCCACATTACCCGGAAGGAATATTCCACTTAATATATAAACAACCAAAAGACCAATTGCCAACCATTTCAATTGTTTATTTGAACTTTCAAAGAGCCATGTAAAACAAGACGCTACTATCAAAATAATAATTACTGGCAATACAATACTCGATTTTGACATCAAAACTACAGAGATACCTGCCACACCCATTATCATACGTAAATTGATTTTATCTTCTTGAATAAAAAACAATAGTAAAACGATTATTACAATCATTTTAGAAATCGAAGAGCCATAATACATTCCTGTATTCAAGTGGAACATATCTCTTAGGAAAAATAGTTTTGAATCCATTAAGTAAACATAATATATAAAAAAAAGTAAAAATACTCCTAAGACATATTGTAATTCTCTAGTCTTATAATTTTGTTTAGTTCCCTTAACGATTTTTTCTCCAAAGGCAAGAGTACAATTAAAAAAAACAAAATAATGAAACGCAGATTGAAACAGACGTAAAAATAACGTCGGAGTAACCCCAAGAATTTTAACAAAAACCGATGCCTCCAACTCCCATGTATTCAAAAGATATGATATTGCTGCTCCTTGTTCAACTCCCACTGCATAATTTGTACGAAATCCACTTTTTTCATATGGGAGAGTCGCAACTTTTGTTATATAATACCCATCGTCTAGATGATTGCCATACCAAAAAGAACGATAATAAAACAATAGCATACAACATGAAATCACACAAACCAAAATCAAGAACCAATTGTTCATTATATATTCTTTAATTGAACAGTTAATAATTTTACCTTGTTTTTTCTTAAATTTCCAAATACCAAGAAACATCCCCACCAAAATAATCATCAAATAGATAGAAAAAATTATCCAAGCCAGATTTAACAATTGTATAATAATTCCACCTACTGCAACAAAAAAACTATAAACTAAATATCCTACTATAAATTTAACTGCTTGTGATTCATCATTTTTAATCAGTATATTTCCGAATGCATACAATACCAATATAAAAGCACACATAAAAAGTGTGCAAACAAAATACTCTAACATCTCATCCCCACTTTTTTCCTACTTACACGTATTTTTACAACTAAGAATGCATATTTTAATATCTAATTGTATAAGCTAAACTTGCTAACTTTTTTTGTCACAATCTAGCTTTCTATCAATTGCAATTTGCTGGGCTAAACTATCAATCTTATTTTCTAATTGCGAAATTTGAATTGTCATAAAAAACATTTTTATAATCAATACAAAAATAACAATTAAGAAAACCATACTAATAGGTGACTGAAAACCAATAAATCTAGATATACAATAAAAAAGCTGAGGGAAAATCCCCATTACGACCAATATACTAGAAAAAGCAATCCAAAAAACTGTATATTCTATCTTTAATTTTGAATCTCTTATTTTTTTAATCATAAAAATCAACATACAAATTGCACTTATAATCAATAATACTCTTAACAAAGCAGACATATATACCTCCCATTTAATTATCTCGTTTTCTAAAATTCTGGACAAAAAAAATAGAAATCAGCATTTTAATCATATATTTTGCTGAACTTATCCAATTCAAATAACTTTGTCCATACTGTCTTTCTTCCATCTCTACTTGAATTTCAGATACTTTTGCACCATTTTTCAAAAGATAAGAAACCGTATCCGGTTCTGGTCCATAGTTCAAGTTTTTTGCAAATTCCTTAATCATTGGTTTTGAAAACATCCTCATTCCTGATGTCGGATCAGATATTCTAACCTTCGTTGTCATCTTAATAGCAACAGTCAATACTTTACTTCCAATCATTCTCAACGAATTATTTTTACGTTTTCTTACAAACCTTGAACCAATAACTATATCATAACCTTCTCGTATACGCTTCAACATTGGCTCGATAAATTCTGGCAAATGCTGCCCATCTGCATCAAATTGTATTGCAAAAGAGTAATCTTTTTCATAGGCATATTTTAGCCCAGCCTGAAATGCACCAGCTAACCCCAAATTAACTGGTAAATTCAATAACTCATACCCTTTTTCCCTGCAAATTTCTGCAGTTCGATCTATCGACCCATCATTAACAACTATATAATCATATTGCGAATAATTCTCTTGAATAAAATTAACTACATTTTCTATATTTTCTTCTTCATTATATGCTGGTATAATAATTAACAAATCACTTTTCTTCATTAGTTTGCCTTTCTTCATTCAATTCTATAAATATACCTTCTATCTCTTTCGCTGCAATCTTCCATGTAAAATTTTCCTTTAACCGTTTGTACGCCAATGGCACAGCTTTTTGGCGTCGTTCAACATCATTAATTACGTCCAACAATTCCGAAAGTAAAACATCTTCACTATTATCCATTATTATGCTACCATATTCTTTATTAACAATCAATTCTCTTGCTCCTCCACGTGCAGTTGTCAAAATATAACATCGGCAAGCAACTGCTTCTAATATGGATGTAGAAAATCCCTCCGAAAAAGATGGTAAACAAAATATATCGCTTTCCTTTAATAAAGTTACTATTTGTTCAAATTCTAATTGTCCCAACGGAATAATATGCTCATTTTTTCTTTGTGCAATTTCTTTTTTCATATTTCCGTCTCCAGCAATAAATAAATATATATCTTTTCGTTCTATTAGTATATACTCTACAACATTCAGTAAACTAGGCAGTCCCTTTTCTTTTAGCAACCTTCCAGTAAATGTTATGATAATTGCTTCATCTGGAATACAATATAAATTTCTAAAATAAGTTCCTGCATTTTCATATATATTCTCTATCTCATCTACATTTATAGAATTATATATCACGCCTTTTGCATGTATATGAAAATGTTTTAGCCAATCATTACATGCTTTCGATACACCATAATAATTTTTACATATTTTTTTTTCAATCCACGTAATAGTGTGTTCAAATACAGCTCCTACTACATCTAGAAATTTATTATGTACAGAAAGATGACTTGTACCATGTTCGATAGTAATACATGGAATTTTTCGTTTCATTGCAAATATCATTCCATATAAAGAATGAATGTAAAATCTTGTATTTACAATTACCATATCAATTTTTTTCTTTTTTAAATCTCGATTTAATTCTTTAAATTCTTTATCAAATTTAATAACTGGGTATCTTCCACTTAGCAAATTAAAACACGGAAGTCGATATATCTCAATATTCTCATCAAAACATTTTTTTTCTAAACAATATAGATTGGAAGTCACTACTACAACTTCATTCCCTTGATTAATTAATTCTTTTGCTAAATTATACGTATATCTTTCCACTCCTCCCATATGAGGCAAATATTGTGCAGAAAAAATACAATATCGTTTTTTAAGCATAGTTTTTTCATCTCTATACATGACTACAATAAAACTCCTCTAACAAATGTGCCATTTGACTGGAATCATATCCAGCATTGATAACATCCTGTGTTCCGTCCTTTCGAACAAAATGTTTTAAATGATTCAAAATACTAATCGCCCATTTTTCATTATCCCATTCTAAAGGAAATCTCCAAACATGATTTGAAACAATCGCTTCATTCTGTATTGCTGATGAAACGAAACATGGAAGTCCTGCCGCTTGTGCTTCAATACAAACATTTCCCAATCCTTCAAATACAGAAGTGAACACAAATACATCAAATAAATTCATCATATTAGGAACATCATCTCGAACACCTAAAAATTGCACTTTATTTCCCAACTTTTTATTGCTAACTATTTTTTTTATACTATTTTCTAATTCTCCTCTACCAACAAGTATAAGCATTGCATTATCACACCTCATACAAATACTTTCAAATACATCGAGTAAAAATTTGTGATTTTTCGCTTCAGTAAATCGACCAACATGACCAAAAACTAATTTACCTTCTAAACCAAACTGTTTTTTCAACTTTTCATGCCGCTCGATAGAATATTGAAATTCCATAGCATCAATACAATTCTTTAAAACTTTAAAATTCTCCTGTTTTATTATTTTTTTTCCAAACATATCTTTACCAGCTTTATCCGAACATGCGAAAAAAAAGTCTGCTATTTTAGTTACCCTATGAGATAATATCCAAAATACTACTCTTTCCCATAATATACTTGAATTTGTCGCATGACTATGTACAATAGCAAAGGCATCATTTTTTTTTGCACAATATAAATAAGCCGGAGAGAGACTTCCTATATGCCCGTGCACTATTTTATACGGATGAGATTCAAAAAAAGTTTGAAATTTTCTAAATAAATCAAAATAATTATACCCTCTAAACGATGGCATATGATAGATTTCACCTCCCAGCTTCAATATTTCTTCATCATAATCGCCTTGTACATCCGAAAACACCAAAAAATCGAATTGTATTTTTGTCCTATCTATTTTTCTATAAATATTCATAATCAACGATTCAGCACCCGCACGATCCATTTTTCCAATAACATGTAACACTCTCAACATATAATCCGTCACCCAATATCTCTAATATTTCAATTCTAAATATCTTTTTAATTCCTCTGCATTTTCAGATATATCAAATTTTTTTCTACGAACTAAATCACTTCTATTTTCTCTTTTTTGATTTTCTGCACATCTAAGAACTTTAGCAGCCCACATTTCTGAAGAATCATTTAATGACAAAGCACAAATTTTCTCCGTGATTATAACTTCTTCAGATATAGTATCTGAAATAACACAAGGTAAATCAGCCGTTTGTGCTTCAATCAAAGAAATTGGCAATCCTTCAAAAAGTGATGGAAACAAAAAAACATCCATTGCTTGCATTAGTTCATTTACGTCTGTTCTATCTTCTAACATGATAATATTCTGCAAAACACCTTTCTCTTCAGCTTGCTCGATAAACTGCTCTTTCAATTCACCTTTTCCGATCAAAAGAAGCTTTACATTCTTCTTTCTTCTTAAAATCTCATTAAAAATATCCAAAATAAATCTATGATTTTTTTGAAAATGAAATCTTCCTACATGACCAATTAGTAGTTGCGATTTTATTCCTAATGATTCTCTAACTTTGCTCCTAGTTTTAGCATTATACTGATATTTACTTGTGTCAATTGCGTTTTTAATTATTATAGTCTTTTCTGTTTCAATAATATTAGAGGGAAACATAAATTCTGCAGCCACATTTGAGCAAGCGAAAAATTCCGTGGCATACTTTTCAACCACTTTTTTATGATAATTGTGGAGAAATTCATTAATTATTCCTCCCATATTCGCACCATTGTGACTATGCACTATCCGGCATGGAACATCTTGTTTTTGAGCCAATTTAAGCAAAGTAATATCACTCAAAGTACAGACATTGTACCATATAATATCAAATTTTCCTTCTCGAAGAATTTTAATTAATTTTTTATAATATAACAATAAATTATTTGTTCGTTTTGGTACTATGTGCATCTTACACTTATTTACATCTGAAATTTTAATAAAATCCGGCACTTTGTCAAAAATCACAAACTCAAATACATTCTCTTCATCCATCATCTTACTTATATAATTCATTAAAAATGACTCCACTCCACCTAATTGAGAGCTAATTCCAAAAACAAGGTATTTTCTTTTCATATACTACTCCACATTCATAAGAAATTATCTAATATTTATATCTCATATTCAGATTTATCCGGTAAAATATTATCAAAAACATCCAATATATATTTTTTTTCTTCTTCAAAATTGATACTAGTATTCGCATCATTCAGACATACAATTTTATATTTTTTATTTTTCATATCTTTTAATATCAGTTTATCATCTCGTCCAATTTCATAATAATGTCCAAGTTTTTCTTCATTCATTGGATTATATAATCCCTCAGCAATTTGCCAATATTTCATCAAATGTTGGTTTACATCTAAAGGACTTCTAAATTTATTGTAACACGTTTCTTCTAATATTTCTGTTTCTTTCTCCCATACAAGCTCAAACACCGATTTTAAATAGGCATTAGGTAAATGTGTATTTATAAAACCTGTAAACCCAGGGAAAGGAAGCATCATCAAAGTCATTAATACACGTTTGCCATTTTTTAGGGACAACCATTTTTTCCAATCCCTTTTTATCACTTGCCTGATATGAAAATTTTTGTTAATAACCCCAAGATCATTTGCAATCAATTTTGCAAAAACATCATTTTGACATATATATGGGCATGCAACCACCATACTATTAGGCTTTCCATTTTTAAAAAAATCTTCCGGTTTAACAAAATCCACAAAAAAGGTATCATCATTTAAATATAAAAACTTTTCTTCAAGGCCTTCAATTCTATGAATATTCAATTCAATTGGATTTGCACTAAATACAGGCAGGAATTTTTGTGGTATATAATCATCATGCCTAACAATATGAAGTTTAGGATGTTCAATATTCAACCAACTTGGTATATGCCCCCAAGTTATAAAATGAATTTTATTTACCCACGGGGCAAACTTCTCCACTCCTCTAAACCAATATTTCAAATTCTCCCAATCTCTATATCTATTTATAGAATTATCTGCACCCGTATTTACAGAATATCTCTGTTTTTCATTTATCCACTCTTCGTCATTTCCATCAACCCACGGCACTACAAAATCAATTTTTTCCGACATATTATCACTGATCTCCTTAGCCAATTAATTCGTACAATTTTTTCAATTCCTTTTTTGTATCATCCGATCTTTTGACATTATCTTTTAATGTTTTTTCGAACGATTTTCTAAGTTCTTCATGATTTATTACTTCTAAAATTCCAGTATAAATACTATCAACATTTCCTTCTACAAGTTTTCCGTTCTTTCCATTTATTATCTGATCATTTATTCCTTGACAATTTGTAGCTACAATAGGCTTACACAATAATTTAGCTTCACGAATTGTTGTAGAAAACCCTTCAAATCTAGAGCACTGAACATATATATCCGCCATCTCTATGTATTTGTAAGGATTTTTTTTCATTCCTAATAAGATAAAAGAGTCTTCAACATGAAATTTATTTATTAAAACATTTATTTTATCTTTTTGATCTTCTCTTCCAACAATATACCATTTTATATTTTTACCATTCTCAATCAATTTAGCACATACTTCTACTGCCATATCATATCCTTTTGCTGGTAAAATATTACCTACAGATACAATTGTTATTCCGTCTTTATTTTTTTCTACATCTTCTACTTTTTCTTTCGCTAAACGCAACACCTCTTTCTCGTCCAGAATATTATGTATAGTATGTATTCTTTTTTGCAATTCAGGAAAAGCTTTTTTCAAAGTATCTGTAGCTGGTTCCGACATTGTAACCATATAATCAAATTGATTAAAATAAATTTGATCCATTTCATAATTTTGATTAGAATCTAAATAGTTTGTATGCATCCATCCAATTTTTCGTTTTGCATAAACTTTATCAATGCAATAATAATTAGATAATCCTTCTAAATAACCAATACTAACGTCATATTTTTTTTCTAAGGGAATAATATATTTCTGATAATCTTTCCAATAATTACTCCAAAAGTTTCCTTTAATTTCCGAAGTCCTAAAATAGTTTTTTAATAACCTTTTTATATGAATATAAATATACTTCCAATGTCCCGTCAACAAACATTTCACCATAATATTAATTGAAGGCTCTAAAATCGCTTTTTCAGACAAATCAGGGCGAACAATATTCACTGGTTTTGGTATATTTTCTTTATAAAACATACCCTTTTCACATAATACTAGCAAATCCACATTATATTTATTATAATCAAAAACATTTAATAAAGATACAAGCGCATGTTCAGCTCCGCCACATCTTAAAGTTGATATGATAAATAGTATATCTTTTTTCATCACTTCTTTTTCAAAACCCTTTCTATAATATTTATTACATTTTTTGTCATCTTGGGTTCAAAAATTGTATTGGTCAAGCCAAAAATGATTACACATATTATTCCAACGACCATTGCATATACAAACCACTCCAACCAATTTTTTACACAATAGCTAATCCTACAATTTATCCAAAACGCAAAAAACATTATTACTAAATTTCTAATCACTCTAGATATAGAAATCGTTAATGTCTCATTAACAATGTTTTTTCCAACATAACCAATCATATCCACCGTTCTATAAAAATAAGAACATACTGTTCCAATTAAAACACCGTTAATTCCCATCCGCTTAACTAACAATAACGACACTGTAATATTAATTATTGCTTCAATTATAGCAGCATTTTTTGTTTCTTTATAGTGCCCTGCCGCCATTAACATTGTAAGTGAAGGAGTTCTTATACTTCTACAAATCAATATTATAGTGAAAAGCATTGCTGTAATAGGTCGAATATATTTTGCATCTGTAATATTAACTGTATAAACTTCCATAAATGGAATCATCAATATCATCATACATGTACACGCTATAAAACTAATAATAAAAAATAGATATTCATATACCATATAACTATCCCTAACAATATCCATTTCTTTTTTAGCAAATGCATCACCAAATACTGCACATAAACTACTCGAAAACGAATCCAACAACGTAATAATATTAGATACAATCAAATTGTATACAGTATAAACACTAATTTCTGAAAAATTCTTTAAAAAGATCGTTAAGACCACAACATCTGTACTATTTACGATAACGCCCGTAATCTGATGCGTCAATACATCCCATCTCTTTATTAATGCTTCTTTAATAGGTTTTTCTTTAAAGCTTAAATAATGATAATTTCTTTTTACATATCCATAAATAAAAACAGTCCTTAATATATATACAAATGTTGAAACTGCTTTTACCGCAAGAATATTACACTGAAATTTTATCATCAAAATACAAACTAATGCATTTAAAACTGTTCCTATACTTTGTGTAACTGTAACAATATAACCTTTTTGATTTGCATTTAAAAAGACCTTATATTTTCCTAAAACGAGAAAATCTATCAGTGTACTGCTCCCAAGAATGATAACCATCCACCTAATTAACGAAACATCTATGCCTCCTTCTGAAAAAAAAGGATAAACAATGGAAAGTCCTATCAATAAAACAGCAAAAATACCACCTGCCTTAAGATAAAAATCACAAGTTGCTGACATGATACCATTTATTTTTCTATAATTATTTTCAGCTAAAGGCAAAAATAAAGCGACTAATGATGCATTACCAATTCCAGCCTCAACCAAACTAATATATGTAATAAATTGTGTTATGGAAGATACCATTCCATTAACAGAAGAGCCATATGTTACAATCATTAACTGAGGAATATATATTCCAGTAACTACAATTATTAGCTGCAATACAATTGCACTTAATACATTCTGAAATGCATTTTTACTTCTCATTATTATCCAACTTTCTTTTTCACTTACTTAAATGCAATCAATTATTTATATAGTACATTTTTACATTATACTATTTCTATAATATTAAAACAACCATTCACGTTATATATTTTTTCGGTCCTAAACTCAAATTACAAGTCTGTCTTCAGCAAAAATGCTTATTACAATATTAAAGCTTCTTTGCTCGCTTTACAATATCGTAATAAGCACTTTACTAATTATAATTACATTAATATATAACCACTTTTGTTCCTGCGGGAATTACATCATAAATCCATTTTGCATTTTCTATACTTAATCTTACACATCCATGAGAAGCATTGATTCCTAATCTTCCATCAATAATTACACTCTTACTCCCCTGTTGATAAAGTACAGAATGAAATAAATAATTACCATAAAATTGTGTATAATACCAGCAAGTATACCCTTTTCCAAAAGATAATCCTCTACTTTTAACAGTAAATTCTCCTTTCACTGTTGGTGATGACGGTGCCCCAGATGTACACATCCATAATTTCACTTCATTCCAATTATTGATTGTTCCCTGATATATTCCCACTCGGTTTTGCGAAGTATCGACCATAATCAACCATCCAGTATTACTATTATACATCTGAGCTTTCATTGCCATAGCACTCATAATAAGCGCTCCAGTAACTGTATTAAATCTGTAAGTTTTACCTTCTATCACTTGAATCCCATATACCATAGCTCCATCTGCACCATAATATACTTTTTTCCCTGGCAAATCATGCCATCCTCTTACCATTGCACCAGTTATCGTATTAAAATAATACCACTTGTTATTGATATATTGTTCTCCATAACGCATAGCTCCATCCTGCCCATAATATACTTTTTTCCCTGGCAAATCATACCATCCCGTTATCATCACACCATCATTTCCAAAGCAATACCATTTACCATCTATTTGTTTTTCTCCTATATATTTTTGTCCTGTTTCAAGATAATAATAAGTTTTCCCATCCTTTCTTTGAAATCCTTGTACATTTATTCCAGTCACATTACAAAAATAATATCCCACGCCATCAATTTCTTGCCAACCGTATACCATATGACCTGCTATATCGTAATAATAAACATTTCCATTGTGTGTTATCCATCCGCATGCCATTTCTCCGATATCATATTTTTCTGTTTCTTCGACTGCAAAATAATACCAATAACCATCAATGTACTTTTCACCAAGACATTTTTTGCCATCTATATAATAAAATATTTTTCCATTTTCTTGTCTCCATCCGGGCAATAATATTCCTGTTATATTATCAAACAAATAAGTTATTCCTTCAACTTCTTTCCATCCATGACACATTATTCCAGACTGCTCATAATAATATGTATTTCCTCTATGTTGCGTCCATCCAGTTGCCATAATGCCCGTTTGCGGATCAAAATAATACCATTCTCTTTCTATCATTTTTTCACCATAAGCCATAGTTCCATCATCATTGTAATAATACATATGATTATGATGTTTTACTAATCCAATTTGCATACAAGCTTCTGGATTATTGTTAGTAGCATTTTCTTTTTCATTGAAATAATACCACTTACCATTAATATACATTTCACCAATTGCAATCCCCGATGACGTATAATAATATTTATGACCATCATATGTCTTCCAGCCCGTTTTTAATGCACCTGTATCTTCTGCAAATTCATATAAAAAGCCATCAATCTTAATCCTTCCGTATTGCATCTGCCCAGATTCAAGATCATAATATACTGTTTTTGTATTTAATTGACAAAGTCCCGTCTGCATTGCTCCCGTTGTAATATCGAAATAATACCATGCATCATTTATTCTCTGCTCACCATAACACATACTACCATCCGTGCCATAATAAACTGTCTTATTGGATAAATTAACAAACCCATTTTGCATCTTTCCTGTCAATGTATCAAAATAGTACCAACGTCCATCAATATATGCCTCTCCAAATACTTGTTCACCACTAATATCATATCCTATTTTGCTGCCATCTTCTAATGTAAAAATACCTTTTTTCATAGAACCAGTTAATGTATCAAAATAGTAATGTTTATCCCCTATTTTCTGTTCACCATATAACATTTCTCCTGTTTCTACATCATAGTAAACTGTTTTTTGAGATAATTCCACAAATCCTACCTGCATTGCACCTGTAATAGGATCAAAATAATACCATTTATCTTCTATCCTTTTTTCACCATAACACATCCTCCCCTCCGAATCATAATATACAATGCGGTTATCAGGAAGCGTCCAAAAACTATTTTTAACTAGTTGTCCGTTTGAATCAAAATAATACCATCGTCCATTAATATATACTTCTTCATTGAAACATTTTATACCTTGTTGATTATAGTATTCCCATTCTCCATTATCAATACTAATCAGACCAGTTTGCATTGCACCCGTAACAGGATCAAAATAATACCATTTATCTTCTATTTTCTGAGAACCATAAAGCATTTTTCCATCAATATCATAATAAACTATTCGCCCATCTGAAAGTTTTTGAAATTGATTTTTTAGCATAATTCCATTAACATAATAATACCAGTAATCACCCTCTCGCTTTTCCCCAGTATAATTATCACAATTTGTTTGTGAATTTTCCAGCAATGTTAAACTCAATTCTGTACTTTGACCATTGTCCTCTGCACACACATTCATTGATATTCCTATCAATAATATAGATATAACTAAACTGCCAAAGATTTTTACTCTTATTTTCATATTTATTTTCTTTTTCCTTTCCCATTATTATATATCACCGATAAACAAAACAGTTACTATTTGCCAGGCTTAGTCCTTTATTTGATCAAAACATCCCATAACACACTTAAATTTTCCTCTATCCAAGTCATCATTACACTATATATACTTATATTCTTGAAATGGGACTTATATAAATCTGTTTCATTCTTAAAAGTTTTATATACTGCATATATTATAATGAAAGTTTTTACTATGTCACTTTTTAATCAGGTAAAACTATGAGACTAATATTTTCTGGATTATATTAGCAATATCTATTCCGTATCCAACAGCTGTTGCCCATCCTTTACCATATGGATTTTCTTTTTGCCCCAACCATTCAACATATGTTGCACATCCCTTTGGACTAACATAATCAAATCTTGGATCTACACATGGATTTGATAATGTGTTTTTTGTAATTGTTGCGCAAGAATATGCTTTCAAATGTTGAATTTGTGCACGAACTCCCGTTCTAACATCTGCGAAACTTGCGCCTCCGGATCCTCCATCTGTTGCACCAAGACCAGCAAAATTAAACTGTTCAATTTTCACTTGTCCTCCAAATTGGAGAAAACCAGTTTCTTTCATCGTCTGAGCCCATGCGACTTCAGCCTTGATTCCTTCTTGGCACGCTTCTTGATAAAAAATAGTTGCTAAAGTTTCAATATTAGGTGCTCCTCCTTTTGTAAGAGCTTCCGTAGGATATTCCCTATTTCCTTTATTACTATTATAATATCGAATCATCTGATCAATATTTGTATTACTTATTCCTTCAATAATGTAATAAGCTTGTTGCTCTCCATTTGAGCCATAATATTTTCCATTAAAAAAATCATTAATGATCATAGCTCCAGTAACTGTATCAAAAGCATAATTCTTTCCATCTATCGTCTGTTCACCATATAACATTTGCCCTTCTTGGTTATAATAAACCGTTTTATTAGCAAATTCGTGGAATCCAATTATCATTGCTCCAGTAACCAAATCAAAATAATACCAATGACCATTAATATATTGTTCGCCATATCTCATTGCTCCATCAGTGCCATAGTATACTGTCTTCGCCGGAAATTTATGAAAACCAATTACCATTATCCCATCCTTATCCGAATCAAAATAATACCAATGACCATCTATGTTTTTTTCTCCGGTTACTTTATTATCCGCTTCATAATAATACGTTTTATCATTATCAACGAACCAACCCGACTTTTCATCTAAAGCACCGGTCACAGAATCAAAATAATAAGAAATACCATCAATTATTTGATCACCATATATCATTTTCCCTTCAGAATTATAATACACTGTTTTATTTGGCAAGTCACAAAAACCAGTCATCATCGCTCCGCTTACAGGATGAAAATAATACCAATAACCATTAATATATTGTTCACCATATTTCATATCCCCATCTGAACCGTAATACACTGTCTTTGTAGGTAATTTGTAAAAGCCCGTTACCATTGCTCCATCTTCATTTGAATCAAAATAATACCATTTTCCTTCTATATTCTTCTCCCCAGTAACTTTTCCATCCACTGTATAATAATAGACTTTTCCATCTTCCATTACCCATCCAGGCTCTTCTATTAAAGCTCCTGTTATAGGATTAAAATAATACCATTTCCCTTCTATTAACTGCTGACCATATAGCATAACTCCATCCAAATCATAGTATACAGTCTTAGATGAAAGTTCATGGAACCCTGTTGCCATCGCTCCGCTAACTGTGTCGAAATAGTACCATTTCCCATTTATTTGCTGCTCTCCATACAGCATTGCTCCACCTGCCCCATAATAAACTGTCTTTGCTTCAAATTCATGGAATCCTGTTGCCATCGCTCCGCTAACTGTGTCGAAATAGTACCATTTCCCATTTATTTGCTGCTCTCCATACAGCATTGCTCCATCTGCCCCATAACAAACCGTCTTTGCTTCAAATTTATGGAATCCTGTTGCCATCGCTCCACTAACCGTGTCGAAATAGTACCATTTTCCATTTATTCGCTGCTCCCCATACAGCATTGCTCCATCTGTTCCATAACAAACTGTCTTTGTTGCGAATTCATGGAATCCTGTTGCCATCGCTCCACTAACCGTGTCGAAATAGTACCATTTTCCATTTATTCGCTGCTCTCCATACAGCATTGCCCCGTCTGTTCCATAATATACTATTTTATTTGCAAATTCATGGAATCCTGTTGCCATTGCTCCATCTTTGTTTGGATCAAAATAAAACCACTTTCCACTTATGTATTTTTCTCCGGTTACTTTTTCCCCGCCTTCATAGTAATACTTTTCTCCGTTAGTACCAGTTTCCCAATACCCTTTCGTTAAACCAAAATAATTAGCAATTCCTGTTGCGTCAGCGATTCCCATTTTCTTCAACCAGCTATCTTGACTCAATTTTTCTGCATCATTTTCATTTGATATAAATGCATGCTCTACAATAATTCCCGGGAATCCATTCAACTTACTGTTTCTAATAACCGAATAATAATCTGCAATAGAATTATCTGGATATCTTGTATTATTTTCAGAATCTCTAAACTTAATTCCTCTATTATATAATCCTAAAGTAGCCAACTCATTTAAAATATTAATTGATAATTCTTCTCCCTGTTCATAGACAGCCGAATTATAATTGGAATTAGGACTCCATACTTCGACTCCATAAGCTCCAGAATTTGCTGAATTAATATGTAAACTTACAAATACATTTGCTCCCCAATTTTTTGCCATTTCAACTCTATCAGACAATTCTACAGCAACATCACTTTCCCTTGTCATATAAACGGTAACACCACTGTATTGTTCCAACTCTTCTTTACAATATTTTGCAATTTTAAGAGTAAGATCTTTTTCCACCAAGTCATTCGCTGACGCACCACCATCATTGCCTCCATGACCTGGATCCAATACCACAACCACATTTGAGCCATTTTTTTGTTGTTCAAAGTTTGTACGCGCCATTTTACTTGAAGCACTTGCATCCTCCTGCTGAACTGTTTCAACTGTAGAAGCAATTGCATCCTCAATACTTTCATCCGCTGTCGACACTTCGTTCATTGCCACATTTACAATAGAAGTTTCTACTCCAACACTATCTGTTCCACATATTTCTCCTCCTTCATATCCCGGGTAATACATATCTACTCCGAACATCGGTTGCATACCAATTTCTTTAAAATCAATAGAATAAGCTTGTCCATTCTGAATATATGAAAATCCAATTAATTCATAAACACCTACATCATCGCTAGAAAACACATGTGAAAAAAGATATGTTTCATCTTTCTTTTCTGTTAAACCAATTGAAATTGTTTCATTTTCGTTTTTACAAATTAAGTTAACCTCTGAAATCTGTTCACTTCCATCCCCATAAGAAACTACAATTTTTTGCTCTGAAGGTGTTTCTAAATATGGCGACTCAATAGCTATATAATTAATCAAACCATTTTCTGTCTTGTTTATCTTCTTTTCTTCAGTGGGAGTACCTTCGTCTTGTGATGTATCAACTTCTTCACTCGAAACATTCTGTCCACTTCCCCCAACTGAATTTTGTTCGTTTCCGGGAATATCTCCCCCAGATGATTCAACAACCTCTTTATTTGGCTCTTGTTCTTCGACTTTCGAAAACTTTTCATCATTATTATTTATCTCTGCTGCAATAACACTATTTGAAAGACCAAAAGATAATATCATAATTATAGTTAAAATTCTTGTAAATTTCTTTTTCATCATTTTCATTAATTTTTTATATACCTCCTACTAATAATTTATAAAAATATATTATTTTAAGTATATATTATTTCTTTTTTCTTTTCAATAATTTAATCTGCCAGGTAACATCGCACCGCAATAACTTTATTACATTAAAACAAAGAATAACAAAACTATTTTATAGTCTTTTTATTCTTTGTTAAAAATTTATATTATTTTTTGAGACATTTTGTTAACGATTTTTTTCATTTTTTCTTCTATAGTTTTCATTAATAGATCAATATGTAATACATGAAATATTTTACTACGAAGTCTATCAATCAAAATTGATATAATCAGAAATATCCCTGAAAACGCAATCACTTTTACGGGAATCATATAGGAATGGTTATTTGCCCATGATACAAATCTTTGATTCATTCCATATCTCCATATAAAACGCTGCGTATTTAGAATATATACAGCAAAAGCTCCTGGTGCCGCAAATGATATAACTACTTTCAGATATTTGAATGTCATTTTTGAAAAACAGATAATATATAATATTGCAACACCAACTATAGTTGGCGAAGTATAGGATATAAAACTATCTTGATTAATATGAATACTCATAAAATTCAACTCTATCCCGTATATTTTCCAAATCCACGTGACGAATATTAAAAAAACAATTCCTCCAAAAGCCCCCAATGTAGAAACCTTTTTCCCAATCTCACACTTTTTTAATATTGCACCAATCAAATAAAGTATTATCAACCAAGCGAAACAATATCCACCATTTAATGTGAATTTTCCTACAAATGTATCATATATTGAAAATACAAAAAATAAAATCACCAAAAACTTAATTGTAAAAGACTTTGAATACTTTGAAAGTCCTGTATTTAATATCGGTGCAAAAAGGAACAATCCCATATAGGCCGTCAAATACCAATATAGACCATTTGTAACAGGGAATAACATTTCTATTAAATCAAATTTAGTAACTAATTCCGGGTGTAACATATTAAAACCAAGTGTAATAATAACGCCATAGAAAACCACTTGTGACCATAATAATAAATAATTCGATATTTTTAACGGTTTTTCCTCCTCATGATATCCAACATAACCGCTAATTAATGCAAAAACATCCACAGCACAATATGACCATATCTCAAGAAACCAAGAAACCATATACTGATGTGACCCAACAACTACCGAATCTAAAATACCACCTTGCCCCAAAGTATGTAATACTACCACATAAAACATTGCCAAAATACGCAAAAAATCTATTCCTGGATTTCTTTTAATTGTACTTAACATTCCCTTCTCCTTTTTAAATCTTGTTATTTTGACTTAAATATCTCAGTCCAAGAAGCTACTCTCTTCTTGTAAGATTTTCACCTAGTTGTTCATAATAATTACTTACACGTATAATCCAGTTATCTTAGAAGGTAATTAGATTTTTCTTTTTCCCAGTTACCACTGGGTATTTCACCTCATATCATATAAAAAATCTTTATTCCTATTCTTTCTACAATTAAATTAAAGTATCGTGTGAAAGCAAATTTCTACCAAATTACCTTCTTAGAAAA
Source organism: Bariatricus sp. SGI.019 (assembly GCF_050315235.1). Lineage (NCBI taxonomy): Bacteria > Bacillati > Bacillota > Clostridia > Lachnospirales > Lachnospiraceae > Bariatricus > Bariatricus sp. SGI.019. Next base: position 27,780 of record NZ_JBNPOQ010000002.1, read on the forward strand.
ACAGAGCAACCATCTCCGTCAAAAATATTATTTATCTTTTACTAGCAGAACTTTTCAGTAGCTTTCAAACGGAAATAATATTTTATTTAGTTTTTTCAAAATTTTTTATGTCAATAAGTTGATTATAAAAATTCGAATTTTCTTGTAATTTATTATCCAATTTTTTTAAACCAAATTGTTCAGCCAATGTTTCTTCATCAGAGAACAAATTCACTCCCAATCCTAATCGTTCTCCCTTAATCTTCACTCCCATGCTAGCTAATGTTGTAGGAAACATATCCAATGTTGTAAATTTCCTATTATGAATGTTCTCTGTCGTAACTACTGAATTTATAAATGCATTATAAACTGTTCTCTGATAATCTTTATCAACATTTTGGCAAAAATCACTATCCATCGTTAAATGATCTCCTACCAAAACAATTGTAGTATTTTGATAAAAATCTTGTTGTTGAATCCAATTTATAAACTCATAAACCTGTCTACTAGAACAAGCCATCACATTTGAATATTGATTATCATAATCATTTTTGCACAATCCACATACATAACCGTCTTCAAAATGCGTATCAACTGTTAACAATGTAAAATTAAAAGGTTTCTCAGATGATGCCAGTTCAACTAACTCATTTTTTGCAAAAGAAAACAATTTTTCATCTTCAAATCCCCACCACACATAGTAGTCTTCTGGAATTAAGCCTTGATTTTTTATTATATTATAGTCAATCACTTCATAATCCCCATGCTGTTCGAAAAAATTTCTTCTTCCAGCAAAACTTCCATCTGATCCAATCAGCAACACCTGTTTATACCCTGCATCATTCAGAACATCTCCTATACTATAAACAGATGGAAAAATAGCTTTTTCGCTTTCTATATATTCATTCCTTAAAGTTATTTCATTATCTGTCTTTAGTGGCATTCCTGTCGATTGAGTAAACATAGCACCCATAGTCCAGGTTGATCCTACTGTTGGATAAGCACCTCCCAATTTATCTGTATTAGAAAAACTTATATTACTTTCAGCAATTTGGGTCAATTCTGGAATAACATTTTCCTGAAATCCTCCACCCACTTCTTTTGACATATATGTAGTTTCCATAGACTCTAGATAAATATAAATAATATTCCTCTTCTCTTCAGGAAATTCAAGAGAAACATTTCTAGGATCCACATAATTATCTTGAATAAAAGTTGACTCTTTTTTCTGAGCCTCAATATATTTATCAACATCTAATTCTTTCCACAATTTCTCAACTGAAAAAACATCCAAACAACAGAAAAAAACAATTAGAGAAAAGGAAATTAAAACTCCCAACTTCTTTCGTTCACGTATACTAATTAATATTATAATGATTATAAAAAGTACAACTACTGCCATAGGAATACAATAATTAATTGCATCTATAATCATATCTTTATTTGTTCCTTCTAAAGGAACTTTTAAATGAAATACAATTTCATCCATAGATAGTAAGCCCCATGTATCTAAAATCCACTCAACTAAATTATAAATGATCATAGATATGGTACTAAATATTAATAAAATGATAATTAAAAAAAATCCAAAAACTTTTTTTACTATATTTCCTACTTTTTTCATAATTCTTCATCCCTTTTACATAGATTATACTAATATTTTTCTTATTTTTTCACCATTATGTATTATATCTTAGCAAAATAGTGTTTGCAATCTAATCTTATTTTTTTACAAATTTTTCTTGTTCATCAGAAAAAATATGGATAAAATGAAAGTCAAACTCATATTTACCTACATAATTTGAAAAAGAATCCAGAATCTTGGCAAAAAAAGTTTTCATTTATTTGATAATTTTTTATTTCTCACGACTCCGTTTTTCGCAACACAAAAATTCGTCATGCTCAACAACTTAAAACCCATAAAAATAGTGCTGGAAAACAGCTCCAGCACCAACTCTTTCAACAGTTTAAAAGGCAACAAAATATTCCCTTTCATTACTTAATCAAAACAGCCTTTTCGGATATACCCCTGTTGCAATCAATTCTTGTATTGCCTCTACAACAGCTCCTTTATCTTCCTTATATGTAACCCCAAACCACTGATCATGTGACTTTAAGACTTTTACTTGTGTCTTACCTTCTTCCAACAACTGTCCGATAATCCTTGGCAACAAGTATTCTGCCTTAATATCTTCTTTTTTAATACCATCTAAGAATTCTACAAATCCCTTTTCTAATATTTCAAAGAATTCCGGCTGTAGTCCCCACATATTCATGGATACTGGAGAATCCAGATCTAATCGTATCTCTTCTCCGTCCTTTACTGCAACTGCATAGTCATCTCGTCCTGCGATCTCATATGTCTCTTCAATTGCTCTCAACATATTCTCGTCATCTACTTTGCATATTCCTCTGGTCACCGTCCCATTCTTACTTAACGTATTCTTTAGAACGAATCCAACCATACTAATGTCTGATGCATCGTGTTCTTTTATAAGCTCATCATAAGCCTCTACATATGCTTCTTTTCCGTAATAATCATCTGCATTGATGACAAGAAACGGTTCATGCACTACATCTTTGCAGCAAAGGATGGCTTGTCCGGTTCCCCATGGTTTGGTTCTTCCTTCCAGCTTATCTTTGAACTGTGTTGGAATATTATTTAATTCCTGATAGGCATAATCAACCGCTACAACTTTCTCAATACGATTGCCTATGATTTCTTTAAAGTCTTTTTCAAGATCCTTACGTATTACAAATACCACTTTATTAAATCCGGCTTCCAGAGCATCATAGATAGAATAATCCATAATGATCTCTCCATTTGGTCCTACCGGCTCTAACTGTTTAATGCCGCCACCGAACCTGCTTCCGATTCCTGCTGCCATGATAACTAATGTAACATTTTTCATACTCTTTACTCCTTGTACAAAATTAATAGTTCCTCGTTAGTTGATTGTATTATACAATACTTTTTGTGAATTGTACAATGATACATTATTTCGATTTTCCACTAGTATCTTCTCATTTTTCTAAAACTGTGCGTAGATGAATCCGCCAGCTGTATCCATTACACATCCGAACATTGGGATGCAGAATACCAGCATTCCATATACAGCCCATCTTAATATCAACGGCTTCTGCCCAAGGCTTTCCCGGATCTTAACTCCTCGTTCTTGAAGCACGCTGATCAAGAATACGACAAGACATCCCATTGCCAGAATCGCATAATCCAGCCGATCCAATCCCAATGACATTAATGTTCCGTCCGAAAGCGTCTGCAATGCGAATCCTGTCACCGTACTTTTCATCATAGCCCGTGCTGCCGACAGGCTGACCGCCATATCAAAATACCAGCTGATATTAACCAACAGAAAGGTTCGCAGAATCTGAATCACATGCCAACACTTAGACTTGGGATCTATATGGAAGAATGCGAATCCTTTCTTATAGATCGGAGCAAGGAGACTACTGATTGCAATAATCAGACCATTATAGAATCCATAAGCAATGTATTTCCACGCTGCTCCATGCCAGATACCTACTACAAGAAACACAATAATATTAGCCACACAGATAGGCAGGACTCTTCCAGTCTTCTTCCCGAATACTTTCTTGGTCCATTTTCCGAACTTTCCCATCCATTTTGATAAAGAGATTGGATAGAAGATATAATCTTTCATCCAGGTTCCCAGTGTAATATGCCAACGATGCCAAAAATCTGTAATCGAAGTTGCAAAATACGGTCGCCGGAAGTTCTGATCCAGTTCGATTCCAAACAGACTTGCCACCCCTGCCACTACATCCATTCCACCAGAAAAATCCATATATAATTGTATCGAATACATCAGAACTGCTACTATATTCGTGACACCTGAATACTGTGTATAATTCAAGAACACTTGGTTGACCACTACGGATGCCCGGTCGGCAAGTACCAGCTTCTTGAAAAATCCCCATAAGATTAACTGTAAGGCATTCTCGATGTTGATAAGATCAAACCGATGTTCTGCATATAATTGTTCTGCCAGACGATGATACCTTCCAATCGGTCCCTGCAGGATCTGTGGAAAGAAGGAGACAAACAGCGCGAATCGGAAAAAGTTATGCTCAGCCTTACATTTTCCCCAGTACACATCGATAATATATCCCATCGACTGGAACGTATAAAACGAGATACCAAGAGGCAATAGAAGCATCTGAAACGAGATACCTGTGTGGAATACGGCATTGATATTCTCAACCACAAAGTTTGTATATTTCAGAACTGCTAACATTCCAAAGTTCAATACCAGGCATCCTGTCAGAATCGCTTTTTTCCTTGCTTTCCTTCTCTTCTTTTCTTCCTTTGAATTCGCTTGATTACAATCAATCCACTCCAGAAGTCTTCCCGTACCGTAAGTGATAATGGTGGTATACAGAAGGAAGAACAGGAGTTTCACTCCTGATGATGCATAATAGATATAGCTGAATATCAACAGCCAGATCCATTGATACTGCTTAGGGATCAGGTAATATCCCACAGCTGCGATTCCTACGAATAGCAGGAATTCCATTGATATCAGAGACATATCTTTCCTCCACTTTTAAGCTTCCTGGAGCCGTTGTACCATTTCCCATAATGCCTGTGCAGAGTTAAAATTCTCTGGGATGATATCGACTGGTGTGATCTCAACATCAAAAGCATCCTCCAATTCACTTACAATACTTAAGATTGCAAATGAATCCAGTAATTCGTCGTCAATCAGAGTTGTACAGTTCTCGTAATCCACATCTGGCTGAATATCCTTTAATATTTCTAATAATTGTTCCATTGTCTTGTTCCTCCTTTTAATCATTCTCTTTTAGATAATTGCCTAGTTCAAGGCTGAATTGTTCTGCTGCATCTCCATACATGTGACCATCATAATCCCAATAGTTATCTATACTTCTGTCAAACGCAAGAGCCGAATCAAAGATAAAATTATGATATGGAATACGATATTGCTGCATCAGTTCTGTAAAATACCGGTCAGACTGCTGATAACTTTCCGGTGTGTTGGCATATGTCTCTGCCGGTACCGGAAGTGTGATCACTTCCAGTTCAATATTTTCCTTCTTGCAATAGTATAAGATTTTTTCAAAATATTCTTTTGCCTCCGGCCGGAGTTGTTCCTCATTCCATGGAACATTATTGAAGGTTCCCTTCTCTGCTCCTTCTACCTTATCCTGATAGATGAAACCGTCACCGCCGTAATGACCTCCGGGAATATCCAGAATCGCCGGATCATATTGCCGATATTCCGCGCTCAATTTCTTTCGGATTGTCTGCGGTGCTTGAGGGAGAAGATTCTTATAGTAGCTCCACGGGAATATTGTCTGTCTATAATCCAGCTTTATAATCTTATCCCCAAGATACTGAAGCTTGTTCATGGACCAAGGAATTTCCTTATAGAACATACCAGCTACCGTTCCCATATTCTGGTCGGTGATCCAGTAGGATGGGTCTAGCTCATAGATAATCTTTTTCGGTTTCTGCTGCCTGCATGCTTCCTTGATCAGATAATAAGTATCGACAGGATATTCATTTGCCATGCACAAGTTAAAACTATTCTTTCCCGTTACCTGATCCACAACTTGTGGGCTGATTCCATACTGTCCATGGGATGTCCCTACGAACAGATAATCATAAGGGCCATCTTCTTTCAACTCATGGAGATTCAGCCATATAACATTCGGTGGCATCGTAACCCAACTCAGGCAACAAGACAGAATCACGCACAAGATCACGAATATGATCATTCTAATGATATGGTTTTTTCTCTTCTCTTTCATTTTTCTACCATCCCATTCATGATATCTGTCTGCTTCCGTTCCCGTATCATCTGAATGCCATTTTCCTTCGAGTAGAACAGTATCTGCGGAAGATCTCTGCTTAAGAACAGATAGATTCCTTCTGTAACCGCATAAGCTCCTGTCCGTTCGAAGATGATGATATCCCCCACTGCTGCATCTTTTAGTGGAAGTTGCTTCACAATGACATCATTGACTGTACAGAGTGATCCACAGATGTTCCAATTCTCTTCTGTCACATCTCCTTCATTTTTTTGCACATTTTTATGAACATGTTGATAATATGGAGTTTTCATAGCCATCGCCTGCCCATAATATGTGAGATGATTGATTCCGCCATCCACGATTGCATACTGTTGTCCATGGTTTTTCTTTTGATCTGCAATGCTGGTCAGATAATATCCACAATAAGCAGACAGATACCTTCCCATCTCGAAAGTAATCTTCCCTGTATATTTTAATTCTGACAATAGGTTTCGAAGTCTTTGTAGTAGCTCTCCATCATCCGTCTCTTCATCCGTCTGAAAATACGGCACGTAGAGGCCCGGTCCGTATTCCAGTTCTTCTGCCTCATAACCAGATTCTTCTTTTAATCTCTGAAGAAATGTATCCAGATATCGCAACTCTTTCTCTATCTTTTCCATCTTCTTTTTCTGCGTTCCTGAATAATACTGTAATCCTATGAAGGAGATATGCGGATATGCTTTCCGTTTTTCAATCATGGTACAGATATCTTCTTCATCCACACCGAACTGATTTCCACTGGTCAGTCGAATTAAGGCACGAATCACATTGCCTGTCTGAGCAGCACAATACTCCAGAAGCTCCAACTGTTCCAGGGATTCGATTGTATAAGTCCCCTTTGATCCATATGTTTCCATAATGGAGAGAATATCTTCTTTTTCTTTATTTACACCAGATAAGACAATCTGCTCCATGGCAATCCCTGCACGTTCACAGATACGAAATTCTCCCATCGAACACACTTCATACTTATCAACGCGTGTTTGAATCGGCTTTATCAGGAATGGATTGGCTTTCATTGCATAACACAGCTGAATTGACTGGGCAAGTTCTTGCTTTACCATCTCAATTCTACTTATCAGCTCATCAATATCAAAAAGATATGCCGGAGTAGCACATTCTCTGGCTATCGTCTGCAGCTGTACTCTATCCATAGATACCCTCCCTGTATTCTTTCATCATTTTCTTTCGGTCAATCTTTCCATTCTTTGTAATTGGAAGTCGATCCATCTTCACCCACACGTTTGGAATCATATATGCCGGAAGCTTCTTTCCCAATGCACGGACAATCTGCCGTTTCTCAGCCTCGCCTTCATAAAAAGCAATGATCTTATTCTCCGGCTCATCATAAGTACAACAGGCTCTGCGGATTCCCTCTGCCATCTCCATCGCCAGCTCGATCTCTCCAAGCTCAATCCTGTGTCCCATATGCTTGATCTGGAAGTCTTTTCTGGAAGCAAAGTACAGATATCCATCGTGCCCATAATAGGCCATATCTCCTGTACGATATATACGTTCCAGATACTTTTCATTCAGCGGATTCTGAACGAATACTTTCTTGGTCTGTTCCGGATTCCGATAATATCCCAGAGACAGGGCTGTTCCAGAGACGCAGATCTCTCCTTTCTTTCCAGCTTCCCGCACAAGTTGATTCCCCTCATCCAGTAAAAATACCTTTTCATTGGGAAATGGTTGTCCTATTGGCAGACTCTCTCCTGGCTGAAATTCCCGGTCCACAATATAATAGGTACAATTACAGGTAATCTCTGTGGGCCCATATACATTCGCATACAAGGCATCCGGCAGATATTTTTTCCATTCATTCAAGTGCTTTATCGGCATGACCTCTCCGCTAAAGATAATTTTATTCACTTTTTGAGGTACTTTATATTCCAGTCCTTTTAACGTTGTAACTATGCACAGTGCGGACACTGCCCAGATCAATGTAGTGATCTCCCGCTCGTCCAGATAATCCAAAAGCTTTGTCGGAAATGAGAACATCTTCTTTGGAATAATCTGCATAGTTGCCCCTGTTTTCAAAGTAGAATAGATATCCTTCACGGATACATCAAAGTCGAAGGGCGCCTGATTACCGATGACATCTTTGTCTGTAATCCCGAATATATCAACAAATTCTTCCATAAAATCAATGACTGATCGGTGACTGACTAACACTCCTTTAGGGATTCCTGTGGAACCAGATGTGAAAATTGCATATAAAGGATCTATGTCAAGTCTCTGCTCACGAATCGTTTCTAATAGAACTGCATCTTCTTCCCCCTGTAACGCTTCCAGAATATTTACAACATTCCTTTCATATTCCAATGCCTTGAACTGTTTCTCATAATCCGGGTGTAACACCAGAACTTCTGACTGAAGAGTCTGAAGAATCTGTTTCAATCTTTCTGAGGGAAGCTTTGGATCCAGCAGCACATAAAAACAGTCGGCATACACTGCACCCAGGAATGCATAGATGGTCTCCACTCTTTTCTCCATGAATACAGGAACCGGTGATCTTGGCGGAACATAATTGGCCAACTTCGTGCCTACAGATCTGGCAGTTTTCCACAACTCTTTATAAGTACATGTTGACATTTCATCTGCAAATGCAATCTTATCTGGATAATGTCTTGCTGATTGTTCCAGATAGTCTAATATATTTCTAATCATAAGATTCTCCCATCAATTATTTACACACTACTTATTAAGTTTATACTATAACTACCTTTAAATCTAGATGTAATTTCTGAATAATTCTTAATAATTTTGTAATTTTTAAAACAAATCAAGAAAGGCAGTTTACACATCTTATGTAAACTGCCCTTCTCTCTTTTTCACCTTATTCACCAAGTCCATCTGCAATGACTTTTGTCATCGTCCGCATTGCTTCTTCTTCATCTTCCCCGTCGCAGATCAGCTCAATCTCGTCGCCTTTTTTAATGCAGGCTCCAAGAACACTCAAGACACTCTTTGCATTGGCTGTTGTATTGCCATACACAAATGTCACTTTACACTTAAAACTGCTGGCAGTGTTACAGAAGATTCCTGCGGGTCTAAGATGCAAGCCTGTAGGATTGGTAATCGTTACTTTTTGCTTAACCATAATTTCTCCGTTTATTCCTCCTGCTCTTGTTTTTCTTCCAGTATCACTTCTACGCTCACCTCATTCACCAGAGAACATCCCGACGGAAGTTCCACCGATACGGGCACAGTATAAGTTCCTGGTCTTGTATAATCTTTAAGGTCTATACTGACTTTTTTTGCAATCGAGAACGTATTCAGAGTTGCATCCGGACCTTTGATCTGAATCTCAAGATCTACGACCGATCCATAACTCAATTCCAGATTACTGTCAAGGTTATTAACGGTAATCGAACTGGTGGATACTTCGAAGTTCTTTGCCCCCGGCTTTTCCACCGCGATTGTAACCACTACATTATCCGCATTCTCATCTACCAGAGAAACATCTTCCGGGAGATACTGCGAGATATCTATACTTCTCTCTGTTCTCTGCGTCAGGTTCACTGCTGTGAGAGCTGACGCAGGCACTGATATCTCAGTTACTCTTGCCAGGGCACTTTTGCTTCCTGAGATACGGACCTCCTGAGGTTCTACACTGATCTCACTGATCTTATATCCATCTGCTGCCGTCACCATCGAAGTATCTAACTCTACCTTCACACTCTTGATCTGATGTAATGTCACTTCGACAGTAAGTCCTTCTTTTCCAAGATTATTAGCCAGTAGCGATTGGTCAATGACATTATTATTCGCATCGTACAACACCAGTCGTGCTTCCACTTCTGTATCCGATGACAATCCCGACACATCCACTTCTGCCACAACTCTGTTGATGCTGTCAATCACTGTCTTCGGGCCACGGATGGTCACCTTCTCCGGATTGGCCTTCAGTTCCCCGATAACATATCCTTCTCTTACGGTTCCTAATGTGGTCGGTGTAATCGGGAAATTGTTCTTTGCTTCATCATCAATCTGTATCTGAAGGTTTCTTGGATTCGAGACAGCACTATCGTACTTATATCCCTCAATCTTGACCTCGATCGGAATCTGTGTGCCAAGTGACATCTCTTTCATGTCGGCAATTGCCACAATATCTTCTGCTTTGACATCATTCAACACGGAACGCTGAGCAGTCACTGTAACACTCACTTCCTGTGTATCATCCACGATCTGATAGGTTCGGTTTGCTGACGTTACTACTTCTTCATTGATTACTTGAACCGGAATACCGGTATAGGTCTTATCCGTTACCGGATCATCGATATTAACCACGATCAGCCACATGAACAATGCGATAAAGAAGGCTAATATCTTAAGGCCGAAATTAACTGTTAGTCTTTTTCTCATGCTTATGCCTTCCTTTCCACAATGCTGTCAACCTATTTACTTCTGTCTGCTTATCCTGAATTCTTACCAATCTCTCCCTTAATTCTTTTTCACTGATATTTCGATAGATCCTGCCTCCCTGTGCCACAGAGACTGCTCCCGTCTCTTCTGATACTACAATAATCAGTGCATCGCTTACTTCACTCATACCGACAGCCGCACGGTGTCTGGTTCCAAGATCCTTGCTGATTCCCATGTTGTCAGACAACGGCAGATAACACGTTGCAGACACAATCCTGTCTCCCCGCACGATAATCGCACCATCATGAAGAGGTGTATTATGTTCAAAGATATTAATCAACACCTGACTGGACACCAGACAATCCATCTGAATCCCAGTACTCTCATATTCTGTGAGCCGAATGGCCTGCTCTACTACGATAAGAGCTCCTGTCTTGACCTTACCCATTGCATAAGCTGCGCTGATCATACTCTCTCTTGTTTCCTCACTGAAGCGCACCTTCTCTCGCTTGGTCTCAAATGGAATCATAGATGGCAGGAACTTCCGTTCTCCCAGTTTTTCCAGCGCACGCCTTAACTCAGGCTGGAACACCACGACTGCAGCCGTCGCCATCACCGTGACCGCATTCTTGGCCAGGAACAGAATTGTATGCATCTCAAATATTGCGGCGATCAGAATGAATACAGCAAGTACCAGAATACCTTTCATGAGCATCCAAGCTTTCGTATTCTTAATCCACACTATCAGCTGATAGATCAAAAATGTAAGGATTAAAATCTCTACAATATCCGTAATACGCACTTCCGGGAAATACAAGTCTCTTACATATCTTCCAAGAAAATTGCTAATCTGCTGTTCCATCCTATCACCTCCTTTATATTACTATTATATGATGCCTCTAATCCTTTAAATTAAGATCCTTTCTAAGGCTCTGTGTCAGAAGCATCTTATCTACTTCTTTCATATCATGTTTCTTTGCAGCCGGTCCTTTTTTGGGTGCTGGCTTTTTTCCACTTTTTTTCACATTTACTTTACGGTTCTGCGCCTGGGAATCTGCTTTTTTGCGAACCGTCTCTGTATCGATGATCTCAGTCTCCTGACGTTCGTTAATTCGCTTAACAGTCTTCTCTGGTGTCGCCACCGATACCTTCGGAATTGCCTTTACATAATAATAATACTCATCATCTTCAAACTGAAGGTTCTCACTTCTTGCATAATCCACTGAGAACAGGAACAATTCCAGAATCAGTCCAATTACGATTGCTCCGACATTCCCACCGATCAAAGTTCCATAAGAAGTATGTACTCCTAATGCGATGTCTCCTGCTACGATTACAATGACATTAGCAACGGCACCTGCGACAATAGCCACCTTCCACGCATGATCCATAGAAGTTCTGCGCAATGTAAATACTACAAAAAAGCAAATTATAAATGCAACGATAACGATCCACATCTCTTTATTCTGAAATACCTGCTGTACATACTTTGTTACCTGCGTCAGCATTCCTTTTGCACCGACATTTTCAATATTCACAGAACTCTTTTTTACATATTCCAGCATGTAATACACAATCGTTCCGCAAGAGATTGCGATAAGACTGATTGGGGTTGCCACCAGACCACATGCCACCGGGATAATATATGGGACTTTCAGGAAGAATGCCAGCGGAGTCAACAGAACGATCAATGCCTTCTTCGGTGTCAGCCGCAGATAGAAAATGTACATAATCAAAAATATAACTGCTGTTACCGCCAACATTCCAATAGACAAAACAAACATATGGGCAAGAATCAGTACTGTTGCCATGATTACTGTCACCATCAACGGAAGGAAAGTACAGATTACCGCAAGTGCAAGACTTGCCACCGGCGATGCCACAGCCTTCATAAACCCTACATTGTGGTTGATTACCGTAAATGTCACAATTGCAAGAATAAACTGGAATATCTTGTCAAACACCTTTGAATTCTTAGCATATAGCTCTTGTATCCGTCCGCGAAATACGTATATCATATCCATCTATTTGTTCTCCTTTTCATACATCTTAAGCAATCTTGTCAGATTATGATTATATTTCTTCACTCTCTGTCTGGCCTTCTTATGCTTCTCATTATAAATAAAGCTGCTGATAATCAAATATATGATAACCAGCGCAACGTATCCCAGCAATATGATTCCAATCATCATCACCAGTGCTCCATTTGACATCTTCTCCATCAGAGTATCCAGACCCGCCAGTATCACCAGTGCAACTGCCAATATATATCCAACGGTAACCCATAAAAAAGTGCATATCGTATGCAGACTTACATAATCCTTGCGGTAATATGCACTGATTTTAAAATCTTCCTTTCCTTGTGTCTGTTCATAGAACGCAAGATGGGTCATAAGTTTTACCTTTTTTTCATCTAACATAATCCACCTCAAAATGTTTCATTATCCATTTAAACATCATTTTTAGTATAACAAATATCAGTATCCTTGTCCAATACTTATGGTCAAAAAGTATACTTTTTCAACTCCCGCTTTTTTCAGAGTTTTCGCGGCATAATCTATAGTATTCCCCGTTGTATAGATATCATCAATTAACAGCACTGTTGACACTGGAACAAAACCTTTTCTCACAGCAAATGCATGGCTTAGATTCTTCTTCCGTTCATCATGATTCAACGTTTTCTGAGGATTGGTAGATATACATCGTATCAGACTTTTCGTATCGACCGGTATATTCATATTCTTTCCAATCTCTGCACTGATAATCTGCGCCTGATTATAGCCTCGCTTTTTTCTTCGTCTTTTATGGAGGGGAATAGGAATGATCAGATCTGGGTTCCACCTTTTTATCATATGACCATAGGTGCGTATTAATTCCTCTGCATAATGGATTCCATATCTTCTCTGATTATGATATTTGAATTGATAGATGGAGGTGTTGACCGGAGCTTTGTGAAGCCATAGGCTTAGCCCTCTGTCATAAAAATGATGTGTATGTGTACAATCATGACAATACTCTTGTTCTGCATATCGGATCGGCTTTCCGCACTGCATACACCGCGGTTCCCGGACTTTTAAGTGTTCCAGTTTCCGCCTGCATGCAGTGCAGATGCCCTGACGATATACCTTTCCACAAAATGGACAGACCTCTGGCCACAGCCACAGACTGATTCTTTTCAGAAAAGCCTGTAATATCTTTATCATTGTAATTCCTGGATTCGTTCTGCAAGGCTTGTGTTACGATCCTGTTCGTTGGTATTATGAATCATTTCCTGAAATACCACATCACTTCCTACTAACGTTACACATTGCTTTGCTCTTGTGACAGCCGTGTACAGAAGGTTCCTGTGATACAACTGCCTTGGTCCCTGCAGTAACGGAATCACGACCGCAGGATATTCACTCCCCTGAGATTTATGTATAGTAATCGCATAAGCGAGTTCCAGCTCATCCAGCAAAGTATATGGATACTTCACCAGGCGCTGCTCATCATACTCCACAATTACCACTTCTTCATATGTATTAATCTCCTTGATGATTCCCATATCACCATTAAAGATGCCCTGACCTTTGTCGATGGTCATTCCATATTTTGTCGCCACTTCCCACTCCAGCTGATAGTTATTCTTGATCTGCATGACCTTATCGCCTTCACGGAACAGACGATCTCCATATTCTTTTTCCGTCTTTTGGGGCTCTGGTGGATTCAGATATTCCTGAAGTATCCGGTTCAGACGTTCCACTCCTAACAGACCTTTTCTCATAGGCGTCAGGACCTGAATATCATAAGGCTTGGCATTGACATACTTCGGAAGTTTCTTTTGGATCAATGTGATCACAACGCTGATAATCACATTGGCATCCTGCCGCTTCAGGAAGAAGAAATCCCGGCTCTTATTATCTAATACAACCTCTTCTCCACGATTGATCTTATGAGCATTGACCACAATATCGCTTTCTCCTGCCTGACGAAATATCTTCGTCAACATAACGACGGCAAAGCAATGGGAATCAATGATATCCTTCAGTACACTTCCAGGTCCTACGCTTGGGAGCTGGTTTCGGTCACCTACCAGTATCAATCTGGTTCCCGGTACGATTGCTCCCAGCAAAGCATACATCAGTGGAAGGTCTACCATTGACATCTCATCAATAATGATCACATCTGCCTCCAGAGGATTCTCTTCATTTCTCTGAAAACCATTGGTACTGTCATCTTCTGGATTCCCACTGACCTCTAACAATCGATGGATCGTCTGTGCCTCATATCCGGTTGCCTCCGTCATACGCTTGGCAGCACGACCGGTAGGTGCAGCCAGATAGATGTCCATTCCTTCACTTTCAAAGAAATGTATCATCGCATTGATGGTCGTCGTCTTTCCGGTTCCCGGTCCTCCCGTCAAGACCATGACGCCTCTGCGTGCAGCTTCCATCACCGCTGTTCTCTGCTTATCATCCAGATACAGTCCTGTATTCTTCTCGATCGCCTGAAGCCGACGTTCCAGATTGTCCTCTGCAACATCACAGTTCACATTCAGATCATGCAGCATCTTAGCTACATTCATCTCCATGTAATAATAATGGGAAGAATAGATGCGCATTCCATTCTCCGCTTTCTTCATAACGATTTTCTTTTCCATGGCGAGATCCATCAGATATTTCTCGATATCCTGAATCTCCACTTCCAGAAGTTCACTTGCTTTTCTTAATAATACTTCTTGCTTCAGATAGACATGTCCATCATTCACACTCTGCAAAAGCGTATAGAAAATGCCGCTGCGGATGCGATAGTCAGAATCCGTATGAATTCCAACCTTTGCTGCAATCTCATCAGCGGTCTTAAACCCAACTCCCGACACATGATCGGCAAGCTGATAAGGATTTTCCTCGATCACACGATATACGTTCCTGCCATAATGCTGGTATATCTTGGCTGCCAGGGTCGTTGATATTCCATATTTCTGCAGATATATCATTGCCTGGCGCATATCCTTCTTCTCTTCTACCTGTATGGCAATCTCTCTTGCCTTTCGCTCGCTGATTCCTTTGATCTCAGCCAGCCGTTCCGGCTCCTCTTCTATAATTCGAAAGGTATCTTCTTTGAATTTCTTAACGATCTTTCCGGCAACTGCTGTGCCCACACCCTTTACTGCTCCAGAGCCCAGATACCGTTCAATGGATATCAGGTCCTCCGGTTCGCACACCTCAGAAGTCTCTACCTTCATCTGGAGACCATATAATTTGTGCGTAGTATACTCTCCTTCCAGTTTCAGGAGCTCTCCTTCTTCGATATAATGAAAGTTACCGACACACGTCACTTCACCATCATCGTTACTCAGATGAAATACTGTATATCCGTTATCTTCATTGCGGTATACAATATGTTCTACATATCCCTTTATACTTTCCATTAGAATTCTCTTCGTCCGCCCATTAACTCTACAAACTGTCCGGTTCCAATCGCAACCACTTTCATTGGATCATCTGCAGTCATGGTATTGATTCCTGTCTTTTCTTCTATCAGCTCTTCCAGGCCTCTCAGCAAAGCTCCGCCGCCGGTAAGCATGATTCCACGATCCAGGATATCTGCCGACAATTCCGGTGGTGTGCGTTCCAGTACATTGATAACCTCTTCCACGATCTGACCCGTCGGCTCTCGAAGCGCCTCCTCCGTCTCGGAAGATGTAACGGTTACCGTCTTCGGAAGACCTGTCACAAGATTTCTTCCTCTGACTTCCATGACCTCATCTTCAATCAATGGATAAGTAGTCCCTATCTTAATCTTAATATCTTCTGCCGTTCTCTCACCGATCAAAAGATTATGCTTCTTACGCATATAGCGGACAATGGCTTCATCAAAATCATCGCCTGCAATCTTAATAGAAGAATTTACTACTGTTCCTCCCAGGGAAATCACCGCAATATCTGCAGTTCCGCCACCGATATCTACGATCATGTTACCGCAAGGCTTGGAGATGTCTATCCCGGCTCCGATCGCAGCTGCCACCGGCTCTTCGATTAAGTTCACTTCTCTCGCGCCTGCCGCATAAGTTGCCTCTTCTACTGCCTTTCGTTCCACTTCGGTAACCCCACTTGGAACACAGATACTGATTCTAGGCTTCTTAAATGTCCGCTTGCCCAATGCTTTCTGTACAAAATACTTAATCATCTTTTCTGTAACTGTATAGTCTGAGATCACACCCTGACGTAGCGGCCGGACGGCCACAATATTTCCCGGTGTTCTTCCCAGCATCAGACGTGCTTCCTCGCCGATTGCCTTTATCGCGTTCGTATCCCTGTCATAAGCTACAACGGAAGGCTCTTTTAATATGACGCCTTTCCCTTTTACATAGACCAGAACGCTTGCTGTTCCCAAATCAATTCCAATATCTACTGACATCCTTATTTCCCCTTTCATTAAGCTATCTATATGATTATCATTAGTTTATTTATTCACATGCACCTTTAGTGCACGTTCCATTATAATCAACTTTCCTGAAAATGGAAACCTTTTTTTCTTAAATCTTTGTGAATTCCATCTACTTGCGCAGCATGGCATCGATGTATTTTCCTGTGTAGGATATTGGGTTCTTTGCGACCTCTTCTGGTGCCCCTTTTGCAATTACAGTTCCACCTTTGTCTCCTCCTTCCGGCCCGATATCAATGATATAATCTGCCGTCTTAATCACATCCAGATTATGTTCAATGACTACTACCGTATTGCCATCCGAAGAGAGCCTGCGCAGAATCTCTGTCAATTTGTGAACGTCCGCAAAATGCAGTCCTGTTGTTGGCTCATCTAAGATATAGATTGTCTTTCCGGTACTTCTCTTGCTTAATTCCGTAGCAAGCTTAATCCGCTGCGCTTCTCCGCCTGACAGTGTGGTAGACGGCTGTCCCAGCCGGATATAAGATAATCCAACATCATACAGCGTCTCCATCTTTCTTCGAATGCTGGGTACATTTTCAAAGAAATGTAACGCCTCTTCGACCGTCATATCCAAGACGTCATAGATGCTCTTTCCTTTATATTTTACTTCCAGTGTCTCCCGATTATAGCGTTTTCCGCCACAGACCTCACAGGGAACATACACATCCGGCAGGAAATGCATCTCTATCTTAAGGATCCCGTCTCCGGCACAAGCCTCACATCTCCCACCCTTCACATTAAAACTGAATCTGCCTTTCTTATATCCTTTTGCTTTCGCATCCGGAGTTGCCGCGAACAGATCGCGGATCAGATCGAACACTCCCGTATAAGTCGCAGGATTAGATCGCGGAGTACGTCCGATTGGAGACTGGTCAATATTGATGACCTTGTCCAGCTGACTGATACCCTCTATATCTTTATGTTTTCCCGGGATCGTTCTTGCACGGTTCAATTCTCTCGCAAGGCGCTTGTACAAGATCTCGTTAACAAGAGAGCTCTTCCCTGATCCAGAAACACCTGTTACACATGTCATCACTCCCAAAGGGAATTCTACATCAATGTTCTTCAGGTTATTCTCCTGCGCACCAATGACCTTCAGCCATCCGGTTGGCTGCATCCGTTTCTCAGGCACAGGAATCTTAATTCTACCACTTAGGTATGCGCCGGTTATGGAATTTTTATTCTCCATAATCTCTTTTGCAGTTCCCTGGGCAACAACTTCTCCACCGTGTTCGCCAGCTCCCGGTCCAATATCTACAATATAATCTGCTGCCAGCATCGTATCTTCATCATGCTCTACAACGATCACAGAATTACCCAGATCACGCAGATGCCGTAATGTGCCCAACAGCTTGTCGTTATCCCTCTGATGCAGCCCTATGCTCGGCTCATCCAGAATATAAGCAACTCCCACAAGTCCAGAACCGATCTGCGTTGCCAACCGAATCCGCTGTGCCTCTCCGCCAGAGAGGCTTCCAGTTGCGCGGGCCAATGTCAGGTAATTCAGACCTACGTCCATCAAGAATTGAATACGGGCATTAATCTCCTTTAAGATCTGTCCTCCAATCATCTGTTGCTGCTTACTTAACTGCAATTGCTTCAAGAATACTTGCAATTTTTCAATAGACATGGCCATTACTTCAGAGATATTCTTATCTCCCACTGTAACCGCCAGTGCTCCTGGCTTCAATCTCTGTCCGCCACACTCATGGCAAGGTGTGATACACATAAATTCTTCATATTCCGCCTTGACAGTTTCTGAAGATGTCTCCCGGTAGCGCCGTTCAACATTCCGAATCAGTCCTTCAAATGCCACATCGTAGATTCCCTCACCGCGCTGTCCGCGATAATGTACCTTTACCTCTTTTCCTCCAGTTCCATAAATCAACACATCGTGTATCTTTTTTGGATAATCTTTAAATGGTGTATCCAAAGAAAAATTATATTCTTTACTCAGCGCATCCAGAATCGCATAAGTGAAACTCTTCTTATCCGTACAGGACTGCCATCCCATAACAGCGATTGCCCCTTCGCTAATGCTAAGATTCTTGTCTGGAATCATCAGATCTTCATCGAATTCCATCTTATATCCCAATCCAAAACACTCTGGGCATGCACCGAAGGGATTATTGAACGAAAAACTTCTCGGTTCAATCTCATCAATGCTGATACCACAGTCCGGACAAGAAAAACTCTGGCTGAAATTCATCGGCTCACCACCGATGACATCCACAATCATCAGTCCCTCCGCAAGTGCCAGAACATTCTCAATAGAATCTGTCAGCCGCTGCTCAATTCCTTCTTTTACGACCAGTCGGTCTACAATAATCTCGATATTATGCTTGATATTTTTATCCAGAGTAATCTCTTCCGACAATTCATAGAGATTGCCATCCACCCTCACACGGACATAACCGCTTTTTTTCGCGCGTTCAAATAATTTGGCATGGGTTCCTTTTCTTCCTCTTACGACCGGCGCCAACAGCTGTATCTTCGTCCGCTCCGGCAATTCCAGAATCTGATCTACCATCTGATCTACCGTCTGCTTCTTAATCTCTTTACCACATTTTGGGCAATGTGGAATACCGATTCTTGCATACAGCAATCGAAAATAATCATAGATCTCTGTGACCGTTCCCACCGTTGAACGCGGATTCCTGTTCGTAGACTTCTGATCAATGGAAATCGCCGGGGACAGTCCTTCAATGCTCTCTACATCTGGCTTCTCCATCTGTCCCAGGAATTGCCTTGCATAAGATGACAAGGATTCCATATATCTTCTCTGCCCTTCCGCGTAAATAGTGTCAAACGCAAGAGATGATTTCCCGGAGCCGCTGAGTCCCGTCAATACCACCAACTCATTTCTTGGAATATCCAGATCAATATTCTTCAGATTATGCTCATTGGCACCTCGTATTCTTATATATTGCTTCTTATCATTGTTCTTCGACATTGTTCTATCCCTTTCACATCTGCTGCAGCTGTTGCTTCAGTTCTACAATCTTATCTCTTAATTCTGCGGCAGCTTCAAAATTCAATTCTGTTGCAGCCTTCTTCATCTGTTTACTCAATTCCTTGATTAACTTCTCAAGTTCCTTTTCACTCATAGACTCCGGATCTTTTTCCATCCGAAGCTCTTCTGCAGCGACCTTCTTCGATACTGCGATCAGATCACGTACACTCTTCTGAATGGTCTTCGGAGTAATCCCATGCTCCTCATTGTACGCCATCTGTACCTTGCGGCGGCGCTCTGTCTCATCGATTGCCTGACGCATGGAATCTGTCATCACATCCGCATACATGATAACATGTCCTTCTGCATTTCGCGCCGCACGCCCAATTGTCTGAATCAAAGACGTTGCCGAACGTAAGAACCCTTCCTTATCGGCATCCAGAATCGCCACCAGGGTAATCTCTGGAATATCCAGACCTTCTCTCAAAAGATTGATTCCCACCAGCACGTCAAAGACATCCAGACGCATATCCCGAACGATCTCCGTCCGTTCCAATGTATCCACATCCGAATGCAGATAACGTACACGGATGCCCAATTCTCGCATATAATCCGTCAGATCCTCTGCCATTCGCTTCGTCAATGTCGTAATCAATATCTTATTCTTCTTGGCGATCTCCTTATTGACCTCACTTACCAGATCGTCAATCTGGCCTTCCACCGGGCGCACTTCCACCTCAGGATCTAATAGCCCTGTCGGACGGATGACCTGCTCAGCTCTAAGCAGTTCATGCTGTTCCTCATAAGGTCCGGGAGTCGCTGATACAAATAGTACCTGATCAATCTTACCTTCAAATTCTTCAAAATTCAAGGGGCGATTGTCTTTTGCCGACGGCAGACGGAATCCATATTCTACCAACGTAGACTTTCTGGACTGATCACCATGGAACATACCTCCAATCTGCGGCACTGTCTTATGCGACTCATCAATCATCATGATAAAATCATCCGGGAAATAATCTATCAACGTATGTGGCGGCTGTCCCGGTGCCAGTCCCGTCAAATGTCTTGAATAATTCTCTATTCCTGAACAAAAACCGGTCTCCCGCATCATCTCGATATCAAAATTCGTCCGCTCAGAGATTCTCTGAGCTTCCAGAAGCTTCCCTTCACTCTTAAAGAATCGGATCTGCTCCTCCAGTTCTTCTTCAATCCCCTGAATCGCCCGTTCCATATTCTCTTTCGACACTACATAGTGGGAAGCAGGAAAGATGGCGATATGACTCAGTTCATTCTTAATCTCTCCCGTTAATACATCAACCTCAGTGATCCGGTCAATCTCATCTCCAAAGAATTCAACCCGCACCACATATTCCTCAGATCCTGCCGGAAACACCTCCAATACATCCCCATGAACCCGGAATGTGCCGCGCTTAAAGTCCATCTCATTACGATCATATTGTATATCGATCAACTTGCGGATAACTTCATCACGATCCTTGATCATACCCGGACGCAGGGAAATGACCATGTTCTGATAATCAATCGGCGAACCCAGACCATAGATGCAAGATACGCTGGCCACGATAATCACATCCCGCCGCTCCGATAACGCTGCCGTGGCAGAATGGCGAAGCTTGTCTATCTCATCGTTGATGGATGAGTCCTTGGCAATGTAAGTGTCAGAGGAAGGGACATAAGCCTCCGGCTGGTAATAATCATAGTAGGACACAAAATACTCCACCGCATTGTTCGGGAAGAACTCCTTGAATTCACCGTAGAGCTGTGCAGCAAGGGTCTTGTTATGCGCTATGATAAGCGTTGGTTTATTTAATTGTTGGATAACATTTGCCATCGTGAAGGTCTTACCGGAACCGGTGACACCAAGAAGCGTCTGGCATTGGTTACCTTCTTTAAAACCTTTTACTAACTGCTCAATCGCCTGCGGCTGATCGCCGGTCGGCTTGTATTCAGAATGTAATTCAAAACATTTTTGTGCATCTTGCATAAAAACACCTCTTAAAATCTATAGTATAAAAAATTTATCCATCAGCCAAAAATTCGTGTAATTATTGTAAATTCATCTAGTTAATACTCCAAATTAACCCTTTACTCGAATTTAAGAACTCAAAAGTTAACATATGTATTGAAAACAAACATTATTCCGATTCAAATGTTGAATTTTTTGACGATTCGACAATTTTGTTCAATAAATTATCCACACACTGAATTGGCTACACACGTGTAGCCAATTCAAATACATCTAATGGCTTTCGCATTTTTTTGAAATAATTTTAATCCTGATTATATATCAATTGATTTCGTTCCAATTCTTTTTGCAACTCTTCTATAGTAGGTAAAACAGTCATGTATTTAGAAGCAAAAATCTGTTGATTCTCATGTAAAACAGAATATTTAACCATCGTTTCATCTTTGTCCGTACAAAAAATAATACCAATAGTGGGATTATCATCTTCCCTACGTTTCAAATCATCAAACATACGCACATACATATCCATTTGCCCAATATCTTGGTGCGTTAACTTTGTTGTTTTTAAGTCAATAAGTACAAAACACTTCAAAATATAATTGTAAAAAACTAAATCAATATAAAAATCTGTTGTTTCCGTGCAAATTCTCATCTGTCTACCTACAAATGAAAATCCTTTTCCCATTTCTAATAAGAATTTTTGAAGATTGCTAATAATAGCCTTTTCAATATCACTTTCTAAATGTCCATCATTTTGCTTTACTCCCATAAATTCTAGCACAAACGGATCCTTAACAAATTCTAATGTTTTATTCTCCGTATCTGGCAACTGTGTAGACAGCATTCTCTTATAATATCCACTTTTAATATTACGTTCCAACACTCTTACAGTCCAATTTTCATTAGCCACTTCATCCAAATAGAAATTGCGTTCTTCTTCGTCTGAAATACGCATAATATTTCTCAAATGAGACCATATTTACTGAGATAATCCACAACTGGAATTTAGTTTTTCACTTAAGTATCTGATATTCCAACAAAAATATATTCACCATATGTATTTGCTAACGCAGAAATCTCTTTTACTTATTTAGCACCGGACACTTCATCATTTTTAAATTCAAAAAAGAACGATTCTTCTATTTCATTCAAAAAATGTAATATTAATTTTCTCTTTAACCTTTAAGATATTTTTCTACTTCCCGATCAAACTCAGAAACATACTCCCTATCCTGTTTTACCCTAAACACTTCATATTCTTTTTCAGCTTTTTCCATCGCAGTATCATGTGATACTTTTCCTTTTCCAGCCAATACCTTACGCCTGTTATTCGTTAAAAACTGATTTGTCTGGTCAACCCAATCCTGCATACTCATTAATATCTCATCTTCAGCCATTAATTCTGCATAATCAATGAACATAGTTACCAGTCTATTTAAGCGGGATAATTCTTTTTCATTTAAATAATTTTTTGCAATTCCAATATCACGTTTTAAAACCTTGCCATCAGGAGCATCTTTCCATGTAGTTAACCCCATCGCAGGTTTTCCCGAATCAGCACGTTCATATATCAGTTCTGCAGCGGTCTTGCCCGTAACCGCAAAATGCAATTTGTTCTGGACAAAAGCATAGAAATTCTTTGTAATTTCACTGTTTTTATCGTAATCATAACTGCATTGCTCAAAAATATCCGTGATTTTTTGATAAGCTCTTCGCTCACTTGCCCTGATTTCACGGATACGCTCCAATAATTCATCAAAATAATCTTTTCCAAAAGGCTTTCCATTTTTAAGCATATCATCATTCAACACAAACCCTTTGGTAATATATTCTTTTAATGTTTTAGTAGCCCACTGTCGAAACCGCGTAGCTTTCTTGGAGTTAACTCGATATCCAACCGCAATGATTGCATCCAGATTATAACATTTTACATTTCTTTTAACATTCCGTTGACCCTCATTTTGAACTACCGAGAAAAACTCGGTAGTTGACACTTCGTCTAATTCTTCTTCCTTGTAAATGTTTTTCAAATGTAAAGAAATATTATCGGTTGTACAGTCAAATAATTCTGCCATTGCTTTTTGTGTCATCCAAAAAGTATCTTCTTTGAAAAACACATTTACATATATATTGGTATCTTCAACCTGATATAGAACTATCTCATGCTCCTGATTCATTCCTATTTTCACCTCATCTCAAAACATTAAAGAATATATCCACTTTATCATTAAATTTTCAAATAAAAGCTAATGACTTTTGCATTTCGTAATCTCCCTTTATCTCTTTATAATATAATGCGACATCCTTAAACTTCTCAACAATTATATCATGGTAAGAATTGGAGAAATAAAGTTTCCCTCATTCCATCTCTTACTGCTTTCCTACCAATATTATCTCGTACATTACACAAATACATGTCACTAATCTCACCTGTTCATCCGCTGTTATTCTGTCCATATATTTCAATTCTTTCCAGAAAATATGAAATATTCAATATTAAACAGCACTATATATCACGGTTATCACCCTGCCTCCAAACTAGGACATAAAATACTCCGTTGCATTGTTTGGGAAGAATTCTTTAAATTCACCATATAATTGTGCCGCGAGAGTCTTGTCGTGGGCTATGATAAGCGTCGGTTTATTTAATTGTTGGATAACATTGGCCATCGTAAAGGTCTTTCCTGAACCAGTGACACCAAGAAGCGCCTGGCACTGGTTACCTTCCTTGAACCCTTTTACTAACTGCTCAATCGCCTGCGGCTGGTCACCGGTCGGGGCGTATTCTGATACTAATTCAAAATGATCCATGAAATCCTCCTATGAATCTATTATCTGCATTTTCTGTTGCCATTATATCAGAATATAAAACAAAAGTACAGGACAATCGAATGTTTGTTCTGTACTTTCTCAGCTTTATATTATATACTACATACTTACAACTGTTTTTCATCTTCTTCCGCACAAGTATAAAGCGGCTATTTTGTTGCCGATGTCATGTTAGAACTGGAATAAACCACAGTATTAGTTCGACTTCCGGTGAAGCAGTGCACTCAACAGAATTGTAAATCCAAAATTAAACATAATATAGAACACCGTTCCTCTTAATGTATTTTCCATCTGCACAAAGGATGCATATGTCAACAATATCGGCTGATGAAGTAAGTAGCATTCCATACTAATATTGCCGGCAAATTGAAATGGCTTCATTTTAAATAGATTGGAAAAAACTCCTTTCCCGAGTCCCATAATAATTAATACAAGAATATTGGGAATCAGCCAATATACCTGCATACTGAATGAGTTGACTGGCAACGGTAAGAAGAATAATGCAACCCAAAGTACCAGAGCTCCTCCTTCTAAGAAGGAGAATAATGTAATATTTCCGATTGATTTTCTCTCATCATTTACTCGATACATCATCCTTCCCACACACATTCCCAGCAAGTATTCTGCCAGTCTGGATGGAGGAAATGCATAGATGCAATATCCAAAATCTTCCCGATTTCTGACCAACACCGCTACAAGAAAGATAAAAATGGCCAGACATACGCTAACGCCGGTAAGTATTGCCTTTTCTCTTTTATTTTTATGTAATTTATCAAGCAGATAACGCACAGGAAGGTCAAATAGATATAAAAACATAATAGCCGATATGAACCAGGTAACACCATTATAGTGAAGATATGGATTCCACCATGCCTGGATCATAAGTAAGCATTTCATCAACGTCCAGCTACTCTCCTTTAATGCGTTCATATCTCCATTATTAATTATAGAAGGCAAATCCGTCTGTAATATACAGTAAATAACAGACAAGAACAAAACCGGATATATTTTTTTTATTTTTTTCCATTGATGGAGTAACATAGCTTTTACCGTAGGCTTCTCATATCGGTCTGCAGAAGAATAACCCGAACCAAATCCTGACAATATGAAGAAAAAGCTTACCATTGCATAAGCAGAGTTGGCTGAATAGAAATATGGTTCAAGATTCGTTCCAAGAGCATGAAACAAAAAAATAAAACTAAATCCTATAAATCTTAAAAATTGTAGTTGATCTAATCTCTTACCTTTCATCGCGTTAATTTAATAAATACTTCTCTGCAATTGTTTTTAATTTTTTAGGTTCTTCTGCATACCAGGTCTCGAATGTCTTATTTTCTGCCTGAATTGTTTTTCCAAGTTCAACGAAGAATGCCGGCATATCTTTCTGCAGCATCATGCCCCACTGTTCTCCGAAACGTTCCTCTCCCTGCTGATCAGAGCCATTTACATGGAAGGTAAATGCAGGTTCTACAACATCATTTACCCTTTTTGCTCCACCATGGAATCCCAATGTTCCAATCTGATGAGTTCCACAGGAAGAAGTACAGCCTGAAATATGAATTCGTGGCAATATCCCATCTGCAAAATCATATTTTCTTACTTCATGAATGATCTCAGCCAATGCTCCCTGTGAATCGCGCAGCCCAATCTGACAAATAGTCGCTCCAATACAAGAAACGGATGTCTCAAAGAGATTTTGTGCACCATCGTCCGTTACTTTCAGAACTTTCTGTGCTTCATCACCATTCAGATTAACGACATAAATAGTCTCATCTGGTGCAATGCGGATTTCTACTGCTTCCATATCTTTAATTACATCATAAAGCTCTGCAAATTTAGAAACTGCAGGTACTCCGCCAAGTGGATGATAAGCAACCGCATACAGACCCTCCTGTTTCTGGGCGATTACACGTTTTCCTGTTACTTTTGTTCCGTCAGATACTTTCTTAACTGGAGTTGCTTTCACATCAATATCTAAATTTTCATTTGCCTTTACAGATTCTAATTTTTCAAGATATGCTTTCTTGTATCCCTCAACTCCTAATGACTCCTGCATATAACGGGTTCTTGCCTTCGCCCGGTTCTCATAATTTCCATATGCCAGGAATGTCTCTACCATTGCCTTTACATAATACAACACTTGTGACGGCTGCACATCTTCTGCTACTTTTACACCCATACGAGGGTTATTTCCAAGACCGCCGGCACTATATACATCAAATGTTCCGTTGGCAGTTGCCACAAATCCCAGATCTCTGAATGTAGCATGTGTTACATTTGCCGGAGAGTTAGAAAATCCTACTTTCAGTTTTCTAGGCATTTTAACGGTTTTAATAAAACCAAGCAAATAATCCGATACAGCTTCCGCATATGGAAGTACATCAAAGTACTCTCCTTCTTCTACTCCTGACAAAGGGGACACCATAGTATTTCTTGGAAAATCTCCGCCACCGCCTCTGGTGACAATTCCTACATCCAATGCTTTTTCCATGATATCACAAGCCGCTTTTCCATCCAGATTATGGAACTGAATCGTCTGGCAAGTTGTAAAATGCGCTTTTTCCACGCCATATTCTTCAATGGAATCAACTACAAATTTTAATTTTTCCTTTGTCAGTCTTCCACCAGGCAGACGCAATCTTAACATACTTGCCTGTCCACCCTTCTGAGCATAACTTCCAAATCCGCCGGAAAATCCTTTGTACTCTTTCATATTAACTTCTTTTGCATAAAACTTGTCTGTCATCTCTCGAAATTTCGCAAGATCCTCACGAAACTCTTTTAGCAATTTTTCCATAATACTCTCTCCTTTTTTGTGTATTTTGTCAGCGTTCCCTAATTTCTTAAACTTAATATTCCCTCTGCTAATATTTTTATATCATCCAAAATGTAATCAAATGCTCCTGCCTTGTATAGATTTATCGCGATCATTCCAATCGGAACGGCAAAAATCATACCGAACACACCTCCAATCTTGTATCCGGTATATAGCAAGAACAGAGTGAGTAATGGACGTAATCCCATGCTGTCTCCTACTAATTTTGGCTGAATCAACTGTCTCACCAACTGAGTAACAGCATATAAAATAACCAATCCCACTACTAATTTGTAATTTCCCATAAAGAATTGATATATTGCCCATGGAATCAGCGCTGTTCCAGTTCCAAAAAATGGCAGAAAATCTAAAAGTGCAATTAAAAGTCCCAAAAGGAACGAAAAATGAATATTCAATATTATAAATCCGACAACCAAGATTATGTATACAACAACCATGATCTTCAACTGGGCTTTTAAATATCCTCCAACGGCAAATTTCAGATTATCCATTACCATTGTCATACGACTCACCAGTGCATCTGGTGCTACTTTTTTAGACCATCGGATAACATCTTCCCGCTCGGCAATAAAAAAGTATGCGGAGATAAAAGTAACGATTGTTGCTACCAGCACGGACGGAATACTCTTGGCGAATCTTCCGGCAGCTGACACAGTAGGTTCACTGATTCTACTCATCAGTTCTCCCATCATCTCGTCAAAATTAGCAACCATGGTATGCCATCCTTCCTGTACTCCATCCGGAAGCTTTCCAAAGACACCTTCCATACTGTTCCCTATCTGACTCAATCCAGACTCCAGATCTCGGTACATTCCAGGCATATCTTGAATCAAGAAGGATATT
Source organism: Bariatricus sp. SGI.019 (assembly GCF_050315235.1). Lineage (NCBI taxonomy): Bacteria > Bacillati > Bacillota > Clostridia > Lachnospirales > Lachnospiraceae > Bariatricus > Bariatricus sp. SGI.019. The sequence continues at coordinate 55,863 of NZ_JBNPOQ010000002.1, forward strand.
TCTTTCCATAATGTACTGATAATGAAATATATTATAAAACAGACTGCCGCCAGAACACCAACAATCATAATCACGGAACCTAATTTTTTTACGATTTTCACTCGTTTTTCCAGCCAATTTACTACCGGACTGGCGATATATGCTATAAACCATCCGATTACAAACGGCATAAAAAATCCAAGCAACTTGTAACCCAGATAGAGAAACAATAATGTTCCGACCAGGCTAAAGGCCAGACTTACGATGACCTTCCAGTAAGGGCGGTCATCTTTCAGCTGCTCTCTAAAATTAGTTTTCATCCGTCTGTTCCACCTCTTCTTCGATCAGGTACTCACTCTCAACCAGATCCCAGATGTCATCTCTGCCCTGCTTAGTAACGGAAGAAAATGGTATGATCTTCGTTCCCGGAACCAGATTCAGACCTGTTTTAATCGCTTTTATCTGCTTATCAATCTGACTTCTCTTAATCTTATCCAGCTTTGTTGCAATAATGATCGGATAGTATCCCTGTGCTACGATCCAGTCATACATCATCTTATCATTAGCAGATGGATCATGGCGAATGTCGATCAAAAGGAACACTGCCTGCAGCTGCTTAGAACCATGAAGATATCGTTCAATCAATTGGCCCCATTTTACTTTTTCCTGCTCCGATACTTTCGCATAACCATATCCTGGGAGGTCTACCAGATACATTTCTTCATTGATATTATAGAAATTAATCGTCTGCGTTTTTCCTGGTGTTGCCGAGATACGTGCATATGACTTACGGTTGATCAAAGCATTAATCAGCGAAGATTTCCCTACGTTAGATTTTCCCGCAAATGCAATTTCCGGCAATGTATTCTCTGGCAACTTACTGGTTATTCCGCATACCGTTTCCAAATTAACATTTCTGATTATCATAATTTTTCCCCTTATTTGTTCTTAGGTTTCGCAGCCCTTCTTTGCTTTACAAAAGCAATTTTCAACACTTCCTCCATATGAGATACCGGAATGATCTCCAATCCTTTCGTAATCTCCGATGAAAGTTCTTCTACATCAATTTCATTTTCTTTTGGCACAATGACCGTCTGAATCCCGGCATTTTTAGCCGCCAGAAGTTTCTCTTTTAATCCACCGATTGGAAGGACGCGTCCTCTTAAAGTAATCTCACCCGTCATAGCGAGATCTGCTCTTACCTTTCTTCCCGTAATTGCCGACATCATAGCCGTTGCCATAGTGATTCCGGCAGAAGGACCATCCTTTGGCACAGCGCCTTCCGGAATGTGGATATGTACATCGTGAGATTTGAAGAAATCTTCTGGAATCTTATATTCTTTACTGACTGAACGGATATAGCTGATTCCTGTTCTGGCTGATTCCTTCATAACATCTCCCAGCTGACCCGTCAGTAAAATCTCTCCCTCTCCTGGCATGACATTTACTTCTATCTGAAGGGTATCTCCACCCACACTGGTCCATGCAAGTCCACGGACGATTCCCACTTCATCGGAATCGTTCTTCATCTGATAGATATAAAGCTCCTTGCCAAGATATGTATGAAGATTGCGCTCCGTTACATGAACCGCGTTCTTCTTTGTCTCCAGAATCTCTCTTGCTGCTTTCCGGCAGATATCTCCAATCTTTCTCTCCAGTTGTCTGACTCCAGCCTCTTTCGTATAATTTCGCGCAATCTTCCACAACGCTTTCTTACTGATGGTCAATTGTTCCGATGTAAGGCCATGCTTTTCCATCTGCTTGGGAATCAGGTGCTCCATGGCAATATGCATCTTTTCATTCTCCGTGTAACTGCTGACCTCAATCACTTCCATACGATCCAGAAGCGGTCTTGGAATTGTCTGTAAAGTATTCGCAGTCGTTACAAACAGTACCTCTGACAAATCTACCGGAACCTCCAGATAATGATCACGGAACTTATGGTTCTGCTCACTGTCCAATACTTCTAATAACGCAGAGAAAGTATCTCCTTTATAATCATTGCTGACCTTGTCAATCTCATCCAATAACATCAATGGATTCTTCACGCCTGCTTGTTTTAATCCATTAGCAATTCTTCCTGGCATTGCTCCTACATAAGTCTTACGATGTCCACGAATCTCAGCTTCATCACGTACACCACCAAGAGATATGCGCACATAAGGCTTCTTCAATGCCCTGGCTAATGATTTCGCTATCGATGTTTTTCCAGTTCCCGGAGGTCCCACCAGGCACAGAATTGGCGTCTCACCTTTCTTTGTAAGCGCACGAACTGCCAGAAATTCCAGCACTCGTTCTTTTACTTTCTCTAATCCGTAATGATCTTCTTCCAATACTTGCTTCGCAAAGGCAATATCCTGATGTTCTTCACACATCTTATCCCATGGCATCTCCAGAACCGTCTCAATATAAGTACGTGTAACTCCGATTTCTGCGGGATTACCCATGGAATTTTTAAATCTTTTAATTTCTTTATTAAGCTTTTCCTTCACTTCTTCCGGCGCCCGAAGTTCATCCGTTTTCTGTTGGAATTCTTCTGCATCTGACAATGTATTGTCATCTCCCAATTCTTCTCGAATCAGTTTTAACTCTTCACGAAGAATGTATTCTCTCTGATTTTTATCTACTCTTTCTTTTACCTTCGCCTGAATCTCATCTTTTACATTCAGAATCTGAATCTCATTGACTAACTTGTAAGCAAGCAATTCATATCTTCTCATCAGATTCGTTTCTTCCAACAATTGCTGGGCATCCAGATAAGAGAATGGCACATTTGCTGCAATGACATTTACTAATCTTGACAATTCATTTATATTTTCAATTTGAAGCGCCAACTCTTTCGATAATTTGGGATTCTTCAAAAGATACTCTTTGAAAATATCCTTCATTCCCCGAAGCATGGCTTCCATATTTAGCGGATGTTCTTCCGCTCCTATATCTTCTACAGAAGTATCCTCATCTGGCATTGTAGTAACATTAACTCTAAGATAAGGTTCTTCAAATTCTATCGTATTTATACATGCTCTGGTATCCCCAGACACCAGGACTCTGTTTATTTTCTTCGGTAATTTTACAATCTGACGGATGGTTGCAACGCATCCAACCCGATATACATCTGCCATTTTCGGGTCTTCTGCCTCAATATCCTTCTGGGCTGACAAGAATATCTTCTGATTCCCTTCCATGGCTTCTTCAATAGCCTTGAGCGATTTTTCACGGCTGACATCAAAATGACGTACCATTTCCGGCAATACAGCAACTCCTCTCAAAGCTACCATTGGCAGACTCATTGTCTCTCTGTTCATAAATATTTCTCCTAATCACAGTTCTTATAGAGTAAAAATAAGCGGGCACAACTGAACTATTTGCACCCGCCTTTTGTTATTATGCACTTTCAAATCTGACGGATGTGTGAACACACTCCGGTTCTCCGATTCCTTTTACGACGTCTTCTGTAATACGGCATGACTTCAACGTCTCATCTGATGGAGCCTGATACATGATATCCATCATGATATTCTCCATGATTGCACGCAAACCTCTGGCGCCAGTTTTTCTCTTAAGCGAAGTTTCAGCAACTGCCTCAAGTGCTTCGTCATCAAAAATCAATTCAACGCCATCTAACTCAAGCATTTTCTGATATTGTTTTACAATTGCATTCTTTGGTTCTGTCAGAATCCGAATTAAAGCTTCTCTGTCTAACATTTCCAAAGATACCGTAACCGGAACACGCCCTACCAATTCTGGAATCAGACCGTATTTTACAAGATCCTGCGGCAACACCTGCTGCAGTAACCGGTCAACATCATTCTCATGCTTTTCTGCAATCTCAACATTAAATCCAATGGATTTCTGATCAATACGTTTTTCAATAATCTTATCAATTCCTTCAAACGCACCGCCACAAATAAACAGGATGTTGGTAGTATCGATCTGAATCAATTCCTGATGAGGATGTTTTCTTCCTCCCTGTGGCGGAACATTCGCAACAGTTCCTTCCACAATCTTAAGCAATGCCTGCTGAACACCTTCTCCAGAAACATCTCTTGTGATAGATGGATTTTCTGATTTACGCGTAATCTTATCAATTTCATCAATGTAAATGATACCATATTCAGCACGCTCAATATCTCCATCGGCAGCCTGGATCAGCTTCAGGAGAATATTCTCCACATCTTCCCCTACATATCCGGCTTCCGTCAGAGCAGTCGCATCCGCAATAGCAAATGGAACACCCAAAATCTTCGCAAGAGATTGTGCGAGCAATGTCTTACCACATCCGGTAGGACCAAGCATAAGAATATTACTCTTGCTCAATTCCACTCCCAGATCTTTTCCTGCCATGATTCTCTTATAATGATTGTACACAGCAACTGATAAGACTTTCTTTGCCTCATCCTGACCAATTACATACTCATCCAGAAATTCCTTGATCTCTTCCGGCTTTAACAGATTAATATCCGCAAATGGATTCCATCTTCTTCCATTGTCATATTCGAATTCTTCTTCTATAATCTCAGAGCAGACGTCCACACACTCATCACAGATATATGCCCCATTAGGACCTGCGATCAATTTTCTTACCTGATTCTGCGTCTTATTACAGAAGGAGCATCTCACCTGATCATCGTTCTTTCCTACCACACTCTCACCTCGTCTAAGGACAGATGCCTTGCACTAGCGTCTCGTGATTACCTCATCGATCAAGCCATATGCTTTTGCTTCTTCCGCAGACATGAAGTTATCACGCTCTGTATCAGCGCTGATCACATCTAACGGCTGTCCTGTATTTTCTGCTAATATCTGATTTAATTTCTGACGAATCTTCAAAATATGTTCTGCCGCAATCTTAATCTCAGTTGCCTGCCCCTGTGCACCGCCTGATGGCTGGTGAATCATAATCTCTGCATTTGGAAGAGCCAGTCTCTTGCCCTTCGTTCCCCCTGCCAGCAAGAAAGATCCCATACTTGCAGCCATACCGATACAGATAGTCTCTATGTCACATTTGATATACTGCATGGTATCATAGATCGCCATACCGGCTGTCACAGAACCTCCCGGGCTGTTAATATACAGATGGATATCCTTCTCAGGATCCTCTGCTTCCAGGAATAACAGCTGAGCTACGATCACACTCGCAGATGCATCTGTCACTTCTTCTCCCAGGAAAATAATTCTATCTTTCAATAATCTTGAATAGATGTCGTAGGAGCGTTCCCCGCGGCTTGTCTGTTCAATGACATAAGGTACTAAACTCATGTATATGCCTCCTCCTGACTACATATTCTTATTTTTCAACAGCATTCTCTACCAAGAAGGTAACAGCCTCCTGAACTGCCATATCTTCTTTCATCTGTTTCTTTTCATTGTCGCTCATGAACTCTTTGAGCTTATCAACTTCCATCTTATAAGCTTCTGCCATCTTAGCCAGCTCTTCATCTAACTTTTCATCACTGATCTCAATGTTCTCAGCTTTTGCAATTGCCTCTAATACAAGACGTGTCTCGATACGTTTGATTGCCTGAGGTCTCATCTCTTCTAACATCTTGTCAGCAGTCATTCCTGTAAACTGGAAGTACTGTTCCATAGTAAGTCCCTGAGACTGGATTCTCTGACCGAAGTCTTCTACCATCTGTAAAGCCTGAGTCTCGATCATAGCCTTTGGAATCTCATACTCTGCATTCTTAACAGCCTGTTCAACAACCTGATCTTCCTGCTTTGTCTTGCCTTCAGAAGCTTTCTGTTCTTTAATCTTTGCCTTAATATCAGCTTTGTATTCTTCTAATGTGTCAAATTCTGAAACTTCTGCTGCGAATTCATCATCAATCTCCGGAAGTTCTTTTGCCTTGATCTCATGGATTGTACATTTGAATACAGCTGCTTTTCCTTTCAGATCTTCTGCATGATAATCTTCTGGGAATGTTACATTGACTTCTACTTCTTTTTCAGCTTCAGCGCCAACCAATTGCTCTTCGAAGCCCGGGATAAATGATCCGGAACCAATTGTCAGCGGATAGTTCTCTCCTTTACCGCCTTCGAAAGCAACGCCATCAACAAATCCTTCAAAATCAAGGATTACTTCATCTCCATCCTGTACCGGACGGTCCTCTACTGTAATTGTTCTTGCGTTCTTCTCAGCTTCTTCCTGAACCTTTGCATCTACTTCCTTCTGTGTGACACGTGTAGAGATCTTATCTACTTCAAGTCCTTTGTACTCACCAAGAGTAACCTCTGGCTTTGTTGCAACTTCTGCTGTAAAGATAAATGGCTTTCCTTTTTCGATCTGAACAACATCGATCTCTGGTCTGGATACGATCTCAAGTTCACATTCATCATATGCATCTGCGTATGCCTTTGGAATCAGAGCATTTGCTGCATCATCGTAAAAGATCTCTGCGCCGTACATTTTTTCAATCATCTGACGTGGTACTTTTCCTTTACGGAATCCTGGAAGAGAGATTTTGTTTTTCTGCTTCATATAGGCACTCTGAAGCGCTTTCTCTAAATCATCGGCAGAAACTTCAATGGTAAGTTTTGCCATGTTTTTTTCTAATTTTTCTACCTGTAAACTCATTTACTATTTCCTCCTGTTTCTATACTCTTTCGGGTTGCCTATCTTTCGGTAGTCGGGAAGATGGGCAGACTATACTACATTACATTCACCAAAGAAGTATAACACAAAGCTTCTGAAATATCTAGCCTTGAATTTCATCTAACCGAAGTATTTTTCGGATTAATTGGTCCATATCATCCTCATCAATGTAATATTCCTTGTCTTTATCCTGTTTTACATGAAGAACTACACTTTTCTTTTCCCCATATTGGCTGTCCATATAAGCGACTTCCAAAAGTTCATAGGCATGATTCACGATATCATTTAATATCTGTTGAGTAGTCTCTTCCTCCGATGCGCCTTCATACTCTCCATTTTTTATCTTCTGAGCGACTTTTAACGAATCTTCCGTCAAAAGCTGCTGAAAATCTACGAATACATCAGACGGATGAATCTCAACCGTTACTTCATATTCTCCTTTACCTGTCTTCTTGGCTTCTTTCACGTTATAACGCATAGTCGTGAATATCTTAGATACCAGTTCTGCAAACTGCGATGTCTTCGTGTCGCTCATCTCAATCTCATTCGTAATGTTACTGGAAACAAACTGATCAATCGAATCACGGTACATCTGCATCAAGGATTCTTCCGTTGCATCTTTTGAATACTTCTTCGCCTGTGTAATGTCTCCCTGAAAGGTCAGATCAAGAACTGCCTGTACATATCCGGCTGCATCAAACTTTTTTCCACATCCTGTCACTGTTAACATTAACACCACGATCAACACGCACAGTTTTCCCCACTTTTTTCGCTTATTCATCACCATTTTCATAGTCGCTTCTCTTAATAATATATGATTGCTTCTGCAATCTCAGCTGTCTTTTCTGGTCCTGACAGGACTTCAATTAATTTCAGTGCAAAGTCTATCGCCGTTCCAACTCCCCGACTGGTAATGATATTGCCATCCACTGTTACATTCGCTCCAGTCATAACCGCACCTTGAATCTCCTTTTCCACAGATGGATAACAGCTGACACGCTTTCCTTTCAGTAATCCCAGATTGCCAAGTACCGTTGGTGCTGCACAGATTGCTCCAACATATTTTCCCTCGTTATAAAAATCTTTTACAACTCTACGGACACCTTCATGCTCATTCAAATTCGTGGTCCCCGGCATTCCTCCCGGCAGAACAATCATATCAGATTCCACAAAATTAACCTCTTCAAACAGATCCTCTGTCTGGACATTGATTCCATGTGCTCCATGAACCGTATATTCTTCTGTAGTGGAAACAGTATCCACATAAATTTTTGCTCTTCTAAGTAAATCAACCACTGTCAGTGCTTCAACTTCTTCAAATCCATCAGCTAAAATTACACTTACTTTTTTCATCACTATCATCCTCCTTAACATTTGATTCTAACACCGTTTACTTTTGGTGTAAACTATATTATGATACCTATAATGCTTTTTTTGATTTATAGACAGGAGGTCCGAAACATTGGAAATAGAACGTAAATATCTCGTACAGCAACTGCCTGAATCTCTGAGCGGCTATCCATGCCGAATTATTGAACAAGGCTATCTCAATACCGATCCCGTTGTACGCATCCGACGTGACAATGAAAAATATGAGCTTACTTATAAATCCAAGGGATTTATGACACGAATGGAATACAATCTTCCATTGACACAGGAAGCTTATGAACATCTTCTCACTAAGATTGATGGGCGTCTTATTCAAAAGAAACGTTATATGATTCCCTTGAACAATGATCTTGCTGCAGAACTGGATATTTTTGAAGGCGATCTCGCGCCTCTTATTCTTGTCGAAGTAGAATTTCCCTCGGAAGAAGCCGCACTTGCCTTTGTCCCACCATCCTGGTTCGGGGATGATGTTACTTTTTCTGGTAAATATCACAACAGTACTCTCAGCAAATTGTAAAGCAACATTTTGTTGCTTTATTGTATTTTGAAACGATTCGATGCATAGATATCTATTTATTGGCCAAATTGCTATACTAACAAGAGAAATGCCTTGTAGGAGTTGACATTATGCCTAATATACAGTTAGCCAATAACTTAAAATATCTACGAAAAAAGCACAACCTGACTCAGACTACTCTGAGTCAGATTCTGAATATATCCAGACAGGCGTACTCAAACTATGAGACCAGTAAGCGCACACCTGACTTGGATTCTCTTCTGCAGCTTACGACTTTCTATCAGGTTAACCTGAACGATCTCGTTCTCGGCAACCTTCAAGACACGACGATCTATTCTGACAAAGTATCAGAAACTGTAGTTCCTTATACTTTTGTCAAAGACAAAAAAACCGGCAATACCATCTATCTCACAGATGAAGAACTGGATCTTATCACCCAGTTCCGCACACTTTCTAAAGAGAATAAACAGATCATTACCGGTTTTCTTCACTCTAATTCCAAAAATTCTGTTTAATCAGACAGTGCAAATCCATCATGTACTGCATTCATTGCTTTATCAATATCTTTCTTTGGAACCAGCACTGTAATGCGAATTTCAGAGGTAGATATCATATTAATATTTACTCTGGAATTATAGAGAGATTCGAACATCTTTGCCGCAACTCCTGGATTACTCATCATTCCAGCTCCTACGACTGACAATTTTGCGACATCTTCATTCCATGTGATGTCCTGAATTGTAAGTCTTTCTTTATTCTCTCCTAACACCTTAATTGCTTCTTCCAAGTCGTCGGATGCTACCGTGAAGGAGATATCCTTGGTACCTTCTCTTCCGACAGACTGAAGGATGATATCCACATTAATGTTGTTTCCTGCAAGTGTGTCAAAGATAGCAAATGCGATTCCCGGCTTATCCTGTACTCCAATCACAGAGATTCTGGCTGTATTCTTATCGGCTGCCACACCTGTTACTAACAATTTTTCCATACCTTTTCCCTCCTTGACCACGGTTCCTTCCGAGCGATTCAAACTAGATCGTACTACTAACTCAACATTGTATTTTTTCGCCATTTCTACCGAGCGGTTGTGAAGTACCTTTGCACCGAGACTTGCCAGCTCCAACATCTCATCATATGTAATCTCGTCAATCTTTCTGGCATTCTTCACCACCCTTGGATCAGCAGTATAGACACCATCTACATCCGTATATATCTCGCATTTATCCGCATGAAGAGCTGCCGCCAACGCCACTGCTGTTGTGTCTGATCCACCTCTTCCCAAGGTTGTAATATCATCATATTTATTCACACCCTGAAAACCAGTGACAATAACAATCTTTCTGGAATCAAGTTCATGAAGAATTCGCTCGGTCTCTACACGTTTAAAACGTGCATTGCCATAACGAGAAGTAGAATGCATTCTTACTTGAAAAGCATTCAATGAAACTGCTGGTACATCCAGTGACTGCATTGCCATAGCCATCAATGATACCGACACCTGCTCACCTGTCGTAAGGAGCATATCCAGTTCTCTTTTCTTCGCCTTTGGATTAATCGTATTTGCCAATTCCAGCAATTCATCTGTTGTATCCCCCATAGCAGAAAGTACAACCACTATATCGTTTCCATTTTTATAATCTTCAATGCAACGTTTTGCAACATTGAAGATACGTTCCTTGTTGGCCACAGAACTGCCGCCAAATTTCTTTACAATTAGCATAATTCCTCCTGTAACAAGTGTCCAATTAACCGGTAGCCGTCTGCCCAGTTTCTCCCCGTTGAAGCCGCAGTCTTCTCATTATATGTCGGAAGTCCCGCCTGTGAACCGGTACTATCATACAATAGATATGGGATTGGCTCTCCCGTATGTGTACGAACTTCAATTGGGGTTGGATGATCCGGCAAAAGCAGAATTCTAAAATCTTCCTGTGCCTGTTTTAATCCATCCACCACAATATTCAACACCTTTTTATCGACATTCTCAATTGCTGTTATTTTATCCGGAATACTTCCCTGATGTCCCATCTCATCTGGAGCTTCTACATGAATATAAGCGAAATCATACCCATCTTTTGTCAATGTTTTCACAGCTGCCTGTGCCTTTCCTTCATAATTAGTATGAAGTCCGCCATTGGCACCTTCTACAATGATACGGTCCATGCCGGCTCCTACCGCAATCCCTTTCAGAAGATCGACAGCAGAGATCATAACACCTTTCTTGCCTGTGCGCTCCTCAAATGACGTCAATGCCGGTTTCTTTCCAGCGCCCCAGAACCATGCAGAATTGGCCGGATGCAATCCATTCTTTCTGCGCTCTATGTTCAACGGATGATTTTCCAGAATATCATAGCTTTTCTTCATCATATCCCGAAGGACTTCATCTTCCGGCAGATAGTCTCCAATTCGTTTCGTCAGAATATCATGAGGAGGTGTAAGTTCAACCACTTTACCATTCTTCCAGATCAGAAGATGACGGTAACTGGTTCCTACATAGAATTCATATCCTTCCTTTTTCAGACCTTCTTTCAGTGCTTCAACAAGAATCGCTGCATCTTCTGTACTGATCTCATCCGAACTGTGATCGATAATCGTACGGTCCTCATAAGCGCAATCCTCTTCTGACAGAGTCACTATATTGCAGCGGAATGATACATCTGTATCTTCCATGTCCACGCCAATACTAAGTGCTTCCAACGGAGAACGCCCCGTATAATAAATCTTCGGATCATATCCCATAACTGCCAGATTAGCGGTATCACTTCCCGGTGCCATTCCTTCCGGAACCATAGATGCCATCCCTAGTTCAGAAACTGGTGACAAGGCATCCATTGTCGGTGTATTGGCAGCCTCTAATGTCGTCCTGCCATCCAACTCCTCCAATGGTCTCCCGGCCATCCCATCACTAAGTACTACCACGTATTTCATAATTATCTCTCTCCCATTCCTTCTAGTCTTCAATACGTATCATATGTAATATCTGATCTTTGTAGATATTTGCTCTGGTGTCGTAATCTCCTTCCATCATCACCGGCGTCGTGAAGCCAAATTCGCCTTCCAGCCCTTCTGCTTTAACGATCTCCACATCACCAAACGAATCCTGAAGCTTGGGCAACATCTCATCAGCATTTCCTTTCATACGGATAAAGAAACGACGTTTTGCATCAGCCTTATCTTCCAAATGCAGTTTTTCCTGCTTCCACATCGTCATGATGTTGCGATTCAGATGCTTTGCTGCATCCACAACGTCTGCCACTACCGCACTTGCTGTCGGAAGCTTTCCTGCGCCACTTCCATAGAACATTGCATCACCAAGGACGTTGCCATGCACAAAGATTGAATTAAAGACTCCATTTACATTGTAAAGTGGGTGCTCTGGATATAACATGCAAGGTGCAACAATCGCATGAAGACGGTTTCCAGCATAGCGCTTGCTGGATGCAAGCAGTTTGATGGTTGTTCCCATCGCTTTTGCATATTTCATATCTTCCACAGTAATTTCTGTAATTCCCTCACAATAGATATCTTCAAAATCCACCTGCTGTCCAGAGATCAAAGAAGATAAGATTGCAATCTTACGACACGCATCATATCCTTCCACATCAGCCTCAGGATTGCGTTCTGCATATCCATTTGCCTGTGCTTCTTTTAACACTGTATCGTAATCAGCCCCCTCATAGAACATCTTCGTCAACATATAATTTGTTGTTCCATTCAGAATTCCAGTAATCTCTTCAATCTCATCAGCTGTCAGAGACGAATTCAATGGACGGATGATTGGAATTCCACCTCCGACACTTGCCTCAAACAAGAAATTAATGTTATGTTCTTTCGCAATTGACAACAGCTCCGCACCATGCTTCGCTACCAGTGCTTTATTGGAAGTCGCCACACTCTTTCCTGCCTGCAGACATCTTTTCACAAAAGTATAGGCTGGTTCAATTCCTCCCATAACTTCTACAACAATCTTAATCTCATCATCATTCACGATAGTCTCAAAATCATGAATAATCTTATCCTGAACAGGATCTCCCGGGAAATCTCTCAAGTCAAGTACATATTTAATATTTAATTCATCACCTATTCTCTGGTTGATACGTGCTCCATTGGTATTGACAACCTCTACCACTCCTGAACCAACCGTTCCATAACCCATAACCGCTATATTTACCATATGTTCCTCCCTCAATTATCTTACAGTTTCTTTCAGATATGCATTTATGAATATATCAATATTGCCATCTAATACCGCATTCACATTGCTGCTCTCCACATTCGTTCTGTGATCTTTCACCAATGTGTATGGCTGCATAACATAAGAACGAATCTGATTGCCAAATCCAATTTCTTTTACTTCACCTCGGATATCTGATACTTTTTCTGCCTGTTCCTGCTCTTTCATGAGCTGAAGTTTTACCTTCAGCATCTGCATTGCTTTTTCTTTATTAAAATGCTGAGAACGTTCATTCTGGCATTGTACCACAATCCCTGTGGGAAGATGCGTGATTCGAATCGCAGAAGACGTCTTGTTGACATGCTGCCCACCCGCTCCGCTGGCACGATAGGTATCTATCTTCAGATCATCATCAGCAATCTCAATATCTATCTCATCTTCAATGTCTGGCACTACATCACAGGATGCAAAGGATGTCTGTCTTTTTCCAGCCGCATTGAATGGCGATATTCTCACAAGTCTGTGAACGCCTTTTTCCGACTTTAGATACCCGTAAGCATTTTCACCATTCACCTCGAATGTAACCGTCTTAATTCCTGTAATATCTCCATCCAGATAATCCAACACCTGAATCGTAAATCCTTTTCGTTCTGCCCAGCGGCTGTACATTCGATAGAGCATGCTGGCCCAGTCACAGGATTCCGTTCCTCCGGCACCAGCATGAATCGTAAAAATTGCATTACAGGAATCATACTCACCAGACAACAATGTCTGAATCCGTAACGATTCGAACGCTTCTTCAAACTCCTGAATCTCTTTTTCAATCTCTTTTGGCATCGAAGGATCGTTTTCTTCATATGCCATCTCAATCAACAGATTGATATCATCATAAGAAGCATATAATTCGTGAATAATCTTTACCATATCCTGAAGACTTTTCAGTTCTTTCATAAATCGCTGAGACTCTTCCGGATTATCCCAGAACCCAGGTTCTTCTATCTTTCGTTCCAGTTCTTCTATCCGTCTTTCCTTGCCTTCCAGGTCAAAGTGAATCCCTCATCTCGGCAAGAGGCTCTTCATAGGCATTCATAACAACTTTAAACTGATCTAATTCAACCACTTTTTCACCTCTTTCTATTTTTTACGTCCACAACACTGCTTGTACTTCTTTCCACTTCCGCATGGACATGGATCATTCGGATATACTTTCTTCTCTGCACGCTTCTTAGGAGCACGAACAGCACTTTCATCCTTATTGGTTCCAGTTACCTTCGCTACCTGTTCTCTCTCTACCTTCTGTTCAATTTTCACATGGAACAGCGCGCGAATCGTATCTTCCGTGATACTCTTTGTCATATGATCGAACATGTCGTACCCAATCATCTTATATTCTACTTTTGGATCTCTCTGTCCATAGGCCTGAAGGCCGATTCCTTGACGCAGCTGATCCATATCGTCAATATGATCCATCCATTTTGCATCTATGACTTTAAGCAGAATAACACGTTCGATTTCACGAATATGCTCTGGTTCCGGGAATTCAGATTCCTTGGCTTCATATGCCTTTGTAGCACGCTCTTTCAAAAGATGCTTCAACGCTTTCTGGCTTATGTCTTTGACATCTTCTTCTGTAACAGGCGCCATCGGGATCGTATTATGAATGGTAAGATTTAACTCTGCAAGATTCCACTCATCATAATCCTGATCAGCACTGATGACCATATCTACAATATTCTCCACATAATCATTGATCATATGGAAGATAGAATCACGCATGTTCTCACCATCCAGAACACGTCGTCTCTCTTCATAGATGATCTCTCTCTGCTCATTCATGACCTGATCATATTCTAACAGATTCTTACGAATCCCAAAGTTATTGCTTTCTATCTTCTGCTGTGCTTTTTCAATTGCACTGGACAGCATCTTATGCTCAATCTGTTCTCCTTCTTCTACTCCCAGGGTAGTAAATACACTCATCAATCTTTCAGATCCGAACAGACGCATCAGATCATCTTCCAGCGAAATATAGAAACGGGACTCTCCCGGATCTCCCTGACGTCCGGAACGTCCGCGCAGCTGATTGTCAATTCGTCTGGATTCATGACGTTCCGTACCAATAATCTTCAATCCTCCAGCTTCTCTTGCTTCTTCATCCAGTTTAATATCTGTACCACGACCTGCCATGTTAGTTGCAATCGTTACAGCATCATGGACACCTGCCTGGGCAACGATCTCAGCTTCCATCTCATGGAACTTCGCATTCAACACGTTATGTTTAATGCCACGTCTTTTTAACATGCCACTCAATAATTCAGAATTCTCAATCGTAATGGTACCTACAAGTACAGGCTGATGCCTTGCATGTGCCTCTTCAATGGCATCACATACTGCCTTAAATTTTTCTTTTTGTGTCTTATATACCGCATCTTCAAGGTCCTTTCGAATAACCGGGACATTGGTTGGAATCTCAATAACATCCATGCCATAGATCTGACGGAATTCCTGTTCTTCTGTCAGAGCAGTACCAGTCATACCTGCCTTCTTGGCGAATTTATTAAACAGATTCTGGAAAGTAATGGTAGCCAGAGTCTTGCTTTCTCTTCTTACTTTTACATGTTCTTTTGCTTCAATTGCCTGATGAAGTCCGTCGGAATAACGACGTCCCGGCATTATACGTCCGGTAAACTCATCTACGATCAGGACTTCGTCATCTTTTACTACATAATCCTTATCTCTGAACATCAGGTTATGAGCGCGAAGTGCAAGAATAATATTGTGCTGAATCTCAAGATTTTCCGGATCAGCAAGGTTATCAATATGGAAGAACTGCTCAACCTTCTTCACACCATCTTCTGTCAGGTTGATATTCTTCTCCTTTTCATTAACGATAAAATCGCCTGTTTCTTCAATATCTTCTCCCATGATGGCATTCATCTTGGTGAACTCTCCGCTTGCCTCGCCACGTTCCAGCTGACGTGCCAGAATATCACATGCATCATAGAGCCTAGTAGATTTTCCACTCTGTCCTGATATGATCAACGGAGTCCTGGCTTCATCGATCAACACAGAGTCTACTTCATCGATAATGGCATACTTCAATCCCCTCTGTACCAGTTGTTCCTTGTAAATGACCATATTATCTCTCAGATAATCAAAACCAAGCTCATTGTTCGTGACATATGTGATATCGCAATTATAAGCAGCACGGCGTTCATCATTATCCATGCCATTCAATACAACACCTACGGTAAGGCCAAGAAATTCATGTACTTTTCCCATCCATTCCGCATCACGCTTTGCCAGATAATCGTTGACAGTGACAATATTTACACCTTCGCCGGTCAACGCATTCAGATATGCCGGCAATGTCGATACCAGAGTCTTTCCTTCACCGGTCTTCATCTCCGCGATACGTCCCTGATGAAGAATAATACCTCCGATCAACTGTACACGGTAATGCTTCATACCAAGAGAACGGTAAGCAGCTTCTCTTACAACTGCAAACGCTTCCGGAAGGATATCATCCAATGTCTCTCCGCCTGCAAGCCTTTCCTTAAATTCTCTGGTCTTATCTTTTAATTCACTGTCCGAAAGCTTCTGCATCTCTGGCTCCAGCGCCTCGATTGCATCCACGATTGGATAGATTCTCTTTAATTCATTTTCACTATGTGTTCCGAAAATTTTCTGTATTAAACCCATATTGACTTAATGCTCCTTGTCATTCATTTGGTCATAATATGACCACTCTATCCCTCATTCTAACACTATCTATATTTCAATTCAACAAATTCATAAAGTATTTACAAACTGTTAATTTTCCTGCAACTCTCTTCGGATGCCTGACAACTAAAGTGCTTCACCGTCTGATAAGGGATCTTCCCTCCAAACAGATCCAACGCGCTTCCAATGGTAAAGTCCAGTTTCC
This sequence comes from Bariatricus sp. SGI.019, assembly GCF_050315235.1. Taxonomy (NCBI): domain Bacteria; kingdom Bacillati; phylum Bacillota; class Clostridia; order Lachnospirales; family Lachnospiraceae; genus Bariatricus; species Bariatricus sp. SGI.019. The sequence continues at coordinate 72,439 of NZ_JBNPOQ010000002.1, forward strand.
CCTGGGAAATCGTCTGAAAATGCTTCAGATCCTCCAGACTTCCGATTCCACCTGCATATGTGATGGGGATCTGATCTTGCCTGCATAAGATCGCAATCAGTTCCTCTTCCACGCCGGAAGCTTTTCCTTCTACATCTACTCCATGTACCAGAAATTCATCACAATATTCTGCGATTCTATATAACACTTCCGGATCCAGTTTTACCTGTGTAAATGTCTGCCATCGGTTTGTCACTATATAATATTCCCCGTCCCTTTTCCGGCAACTCAGATCAATGACAACATGCTCTTTTCCGACAGTTCTGCGTAAGCTATCCATTCGGTCCCATCGGATGATTCCATCCTGGAATACATAAGAAGTCACAATGACATGACTTGCACCTGCACCGATATATTCTTCTGCATTCTCAGAAGTAATGCCACCGCCAATCTGAAGTCCTCCAGGATATGCCTCCAGCGCCTTCAGCGCCTGTACTTTTGTCTGTTCATAGTATTGGGAAGACGGCGGATTCAGAAGAATCACATGTCCACCTTTTAATCCATCCTTTCGGTACAAACGTGCAAAATAATCCGCATCCTGAACAGCGGAAAAATTCTCAACCGCCTGATCGTTTTCATCCGTCAGGCTACCGCCTACGATCTGTTTTACTTTTCCATTGTGTATGTCAATACATGGTCTGAATCTCATACTTATGTATCTCCTCGCAAATATCATTCTTATCGTGATATTTTATCACACTAAAGCAAAAAAAACTATATATGATCATAAAATCTCTGATTTTAGCAAATCAGCAGGGCACATTACATGTCCTGCTGATTGAATACACTATCGTTTTTCTGTTGTATTATTATTGACATTGTCGTTTGTGTTATTGACATTGTCATTCGTATTGTTTCCGTTTTCGTTGGTTCCATTTCCATTCAGCGCATCTCCCACATCATCTACACCGTCACGGATATCATCACCAATCTCATCGGCAACTCCATTATTATTGTTATCATACGTGGTACCATCTGTTGCACCGTTGGTCGTATTGTTCTGATCTGTCGCTGCGTTGTTATTTGCCGCATTATCATCTGCGTTTCCATTGCTGCCACATGCAGTTATTCCCATCATCACTCCAGTACACATAAGAATCAATACTAATTTTTTGAACTGTTTCATGTCTTAATCTCCCTTTCATGTATATTCATCTATAATCAAGTATTACTTGTTGCTAGTAATATTTGCAAATCATAGAATTCTATACTTTTTTCTGACTGGGATATTTTTACATTATAAACGTTCTGCAATTTTACCACTTCGATAAGCTTCCAACAGACACTCCAGATCTTCAATCTGTTCCTTCAGATCTTTTCCGATATCTGTATCCCCTACCAGTTTCCGTTCCAATACTCTTTTTACGACAATACTGTCTGAATGAATATCACTTTCCTTTTCAATTGCCGCCTCGGTTGACTCGAACGGCTCATGGGCCGCAAGAATCAGACCATAAGAATTATAGATCAGTGTATATCCGGCAATTCCGGTTTCTTTTTGGTATGCTCTGGAAAATCCTCCGTCAATGACCAGCACTTTACCGCCACATTTGATCGGACTCTCTCCATTCTTCGTCTTCACCGGCACATGTCCGTTAATAATATGTCTGCATTCATTCTGGAGTCCGAATTCATCCATGATCCTATCCACAACTTTTTCATTCTCTAACAGACAATAATATGGATTCTTCTTCTCTTTATGTGTCTCTTTTTCCGCAAGGAAATATCGTTCAAAGGTTGCCATCTTATCCTTGCCGAATAACGGAGAATTTTCACTCAGCCAGATATACCACATCATATCCTTACCACGTTCCTTTTCTTTGCCATCCAACGCATAGAATCCTTTGCGGACATAGCTTTCCAGAACCTCATACAAGCCTTTTCCTTTATAGGAATGCCCATAGATACGAACATTTTTCAAGCTGCCATCTTCATTCAGAGGAACACATCCATGATACAGAAGATTGTTATTATATACTTTATATAATCCACCTTTATTCAACAGGAACCTCATATGGCGCTGTAACTTTTCACAATTCAGGAAAGCCCGCTCCAGTCTTTCCATAATATCTTCTTCTTCTTTCGTCAGCGCATAAGGTTTCTTCGGATCAATCGTCGGGAAATTCTTGTCCAGAAGTTCATATGTCTTACCATCCAATTCAATCGTTCCAGCTTCATAATCAATATGATGCAAAAGATTTCTCTTTTCCATCTTAAATCCCGGATTCTTCTTGATAATCTGTCCTTCCACTTTGAACTGAATGATTGAAATTGCCTTATGCATCTTGATATTCATCAGTTTCTCGCCTGGTGTATGTCCGGAATCAGCCTTCAGCTGAAAACATTCACACGGATCATCCTTATATACATTCAGTGCAAAGGTTGCAAGCGGAAGCAGATTGATTCCATATGCATCTTCCAAAATGTCCAGATTTCCATATCTCGCACAGATTCGGATCACATTGGCAATGCAGCCTCTCTGCCCTGCTGCAGCTCCCATCCACAACACATCATGATTTCCCCATTGAATATCAATAGAGTGATACTCCATTAATTTATCCATGATAATATGTGGTCCTGGACCTCTGTCGAAAATATCCCCAACAATATGCAGATGATCCACCGTTAACCGCTGAATCAGTTCGCTCAAAGCAATAATAAATTCTTCTGCTCTTCCTATTCTGATAATCGTACTTACGATTGCATTGTAATAAGATTCCTTATCGCTGATATCCGCCTTTTCCGTAATCAATTCTTCAATTACATAAGCAAAATCTGCCGGCAATGCTTTTCTGACTTTTGACCGTGTATATTTACTTGCCGCACATTTGCAGATCTCAATCAACCGATACAGAGTAATCTTATACCAGTCTTCCATGTTCTCTTCTTCCTTCTTGATCCGATCCATCTTTTCTTTCGGATAATAAATAAGAGTAGCAAGGGTCTGTTTATCCTTACTACTCATAGTATTCCCGAATACATCGTCGATTTTACGGCGCACGGAACCAGAGCCATTCTTCAATACATGAGAAAATGCCTCATATTCCCCATGAATATCCGTAAGAAAATGCTCTGTGCCTTTCGGCAAATTCAGAATCGCCTGTAAGTTAATAATCTCTGTCGACGCTTTAGCGATGGTTGGATAAAGTTGAGAAAGTCTTTCTAAATAACGTACCTCTAACTCTTTCATAAAATCCTCCATTTTGCTCGCTTCGCTCGCTAGGAAATCAAAACCTCTCCATGTGGGTTATCCGTTCCCAGTAAATTTATAATACAGTTCCTCTAGAACTGAATTACATCGGACATATCGTATCTTCCAGCTGGTTTTCCAGCAAGGAATTTGGCTGCTTCAACTGCACCTTTTCCAAACACAGCTTTTGAATAAGCAGTATGCTTGAATTCGATAACTTCATCAGCCCCTGCGTAGATCACTTCATGATCCCCGACAATTGTTCCGCCACGAACAGCCGAGATCCCAATCTCTTTCTGATCACGTTTCTTGCGCACCTGACTTCTGTCATACACATAAGTATATTCATTATTCATTGATTCATTAATAGAATCAGCCAGTGCAAGTGCGGTTCCACTCGGTGCATCCAGTTTCTGGTTATGATGCTTTTCCACCAGTTCAATATCAAATCCTGCCGGTGCCAGTACTTTCGTTGCATCTTTTAAAAGTTTCATAAGCAGATTGATCCCCAGCGACATATTTGCCGACTTCAAAACTGCAACCTTTTTAGACGCTTCTTCTACTTTTGCCAGCTGCTCCTCAGACAGTCCGGTTGTACATAAAACCACCGGTATCTGCTTCTTCACACAATAATCAAGAAGTCCATCTGCAGCTGCTGCATTGGAAAAATCAATGATAACATCTGCTTTTACATCACATTTTTCAATGCTGTCAAATACCGGATAATCATTAGCAAGACCGGTATATGTATCAACTCCTGCCACAAATTCTATTGCTTCATCTGCTTTGACAAGGCCTGTGATCACCTGCCCCATTCTGCCATTGCATCCATGCATAATTGCGCGTATCATCTTCTGTCCTCCTGCCTTATGCCAATTGAATTCCAAAATCCTTCATCGCCTGTGCCAAAGCCTTCTCATGCTCTGGAGTCAGTTCTGTCAACGGCATACGAAGCGGTCCGCAATCCTTGCCCATCAATGCCATTGCTTTTTTAACCGGGATCGGATTAACTTCACAGAATAACTGTTCAATCAACGGAATTGCCTTTAACTGAAGTGCTGCGCTTCCTGCCACATCCCCTTCAAAGAACTTTGCACAGATATCATGTGTCTCCTGTGGCGCAACATTAGAGAGAACAGAAATGACACCTTTTGCCCCAAGAGAAAGTAACGGTACAATCTGGTCATCATTTCCAGAATACAGATCAATGTTGCCATCTGTCAGAGACATGATCTTTGCCACCTGTGATATATTACCGGAAGCTTCTTTTACTCCTACGATATTATCAACATTTTTTACGAGTTCTGCCACTGTTGCCGGTTCAATATTACAACCAGTTCTGCTGGCAACACTATACATGATAATCGGAGTTTTTACCTCTTTTGCCACAGCCGTATAGTGAGCAATCAATCCTGCCTGAGTTGCCTTATTGTAATAAGGTGTTACAAGCAAAAGACCATCTGCTCCATGTTCTGCCGCATCCTTAGACAATTCAATTGCTGTTCTTGTGCAGTTAGAACCTGTTCCCGCAATCACCGGAATTCTTCCTTTTGCTCTTTCAATCGTGAATCTGACGCACTCTGCATGTTCCTCTTCTGTCATAGTAGCAGACTCTCCGGTCGTTCCGCAGATAACAATGCTGTCTGTTCCATTTGCACAGTGATAATCAATTAATTCATCCAGTTTATCATAATTAATACTTTCATCTTCATTAAATGGTGTGACGATTGCCACGCCGGCACCTGTAAAAATAGACATAGTAATCCTCCTGACTTTCATAATAATCTATTGAAATTCTATCATCAATCAAATATGATGTCAATGAAAGTCTCTGCCGGATTCTTAATCTTCCAGACATTCCAGCTTGCTGACAGATACTTCATATGCCGTTCTTTTCTCAGTCTCTGTCTCCGTCAGTTTCTTAATATATTCCCTACTCTGAATCCGTCCAATAATCTGAACATGCTCACCAACTTCAAAAGCCGAAGCAAATCTTGCATTTCTTCCCCAACAAATGCATGGTATGTAATCTGATTTGCCATATGGCCGGTTGACAGCCAGCAACAGGTCTGCAATCTCTCTTCCAAGTGGTGTCTTTCGATACACTGGCAATTTACAGATATAGCCATCCAGAAAAATATTATTCGTCTTTGCTCCATCCAGTTCCTCATCAATAAATTCTGCTTCTCTTACAAACACCGACAGAACCAGACGGTTCTTTTGTTCATCATGTCTGTTATAAGAGCGGAACTGTCCACTTACCATAATGAATTCTCCCGTATAATCCTGCGTCACATCAATCAGGCGTTCTGAGATCATAAGCGGAATCCGGTCTTCCGAATTACTGAGACGTTTTACATTAACATCCACCATATAAAAGCCCTCTCCGTACACCTCATGGCTGAATGTAAAAGGTGATGCAATCTCTCCCATAATCGTTACCTGGTTGTTTTCAATAATCTTATCTGACATAATTTTACAATCTCCCTTCCTCTGAATCGTATTTTGAGTTGTCAAGCATCCTGCGAAAATCCCCATAGTTTTGCAGGGTCATTACATAGTCTATGAAGGGAGTTACTATTTTAGAACTAAAATACTTGTAAATTTTTCGAAATGTGATAAACTAATGAAGTTGCATATATTAATAGGTAGAGAAAAGGAAGATTGGTATGAATACAAAACGTGAAGATGTACGTAATATAGCCATTATCGCCCATGTCGACCATGGTAAAACAACATTAGTAGATGAACTTTTAAAACAAAGCGGTGTATTCCGAGAAAACCAGGAAGTAGAAGAGCGCGTCATGGACTCTAACGATATCGAAAGAGAACGTGGAATTACGATTCTTTCCAAGAACACTGCCGTATATTATAAAAATACAAAAATCAACATCATTGACACCCCCGGGCATGCCGACTTCGGCGGCGAAGTAGAACGTGTCTTAAAAATGGTAAATGGTGTCGTTCTGGTAGTTGATGCTTTTGAAGGTGCCATGCCGCAGACCAAATTCGTACTGCGCAAGGCTCTGGAATTAGATCTGCCAGTAATCGTTTGTATCAACAAGATTGACCGTCCAGAAGCAAGACCTGATGAAGTTATTGACGAGGTCTTAGAATTATTCATGGATCTTGATGCTTCTGATGAACAACTTGACTGTCCTTTCGTCTATGCATCTGCTAAAGCAGGCGTTGCTGTATTGGATCTGACCGATGAAGAGCGTGACATGAAGCCTCTCTTCGAGACCATTTTAAGTTACATTCCTGCACCGGAAGGAGATCCTGATGCAGACACACAAGTACTGATCAGCACCATTGATTATAACGAATATGTAGGTCGTATCGGCGTCGGAAAAGTAGATAACGGTACGATCAGAGTTGGTATGGATGCCATTGTTGTAAATGAACATGATCCAGAACGTCAGGAAAAAGTCCGTATCAGCAAACTATATGAATTTGACGGTCTGAATAAAGTAGAGGTAAAGGAAGCTACGATTGGATCTATTGTTGCTATTTCTGGAATCTCCGACATTTCTATCGGAGATACGATCTGTTCTCCTGAAAATCCAAAAGCAATTCCTTTTCAGAAGATTTCAGAACCTACAATCGCAATGCAATTTATTGTAAATGACAGTCCATTTGCAGGTCTGGAAGGAAAATATGTAACTTCCCGCCACTTACGTGACCGTCTGTTCCGAGAATTAAACACAGATGTCAGCCTTCGAGTTGAAGAAATGGACAACACCGACAGTTTTAAAGTATCTGGACGTGGCGAGCTGCATCTGTCTGTTTTAATCGAAAATATGCGCCGTGAAGGATACGAATTTGCAGTCAGCAAGGCTGAGGTTCTGTATAAAAAAGATGAGAACGGTAAATTACTAGAACCTATGGAGGCAGCTTACATTGATGTCCCAGATGAATTCACCGGTACTGTTATCGATAAACTCAGTCAAAGAAAAGGTGAATTGCAGAATATGGGAGCCTCCAATGGCGGTTATACCCGTCTGGAATTCCGAATTCCAGCCCGTGGATTGATTGGTTACCGCGGTGAATTTTTAACAGATACCAAAGGAAATGGTATTATGAATACGGCTTTTGATGGATATGCTCCATATAAAGGTGATATTCAGTATCGTAAACAAGGTTCTCTGATTGCTTATGAGACCGGAGAATCTGTCACTTATGGATTATTCAGTGCTCAGGAGCGTGGTGTCCTCTTTATCGGACCTGGAGAAAAAGTATATTCCGGTATGGTTATCGGAGAAAATGCAAAGACCGATGATATCGAAGTCAATGTATGTAAGACCAAACATCTTACCAACACTCGTTCTTCCAGTGCAGACGAAGCACTTCGCCTGACACCACCAAAAATCCTTAGTCTGGAAGAAGCACTTGACTTTATTGATACCGATGAATTACTGGAAGTAACTCCAAAAACCCTTAGAATCCGCAAAAAGATCTTAGATCCTAAGATGAGAAAACGAGGAAATAAATAATGACATTTTTATGGCTGTTGGAAGGAATTCGCACTCCTTTCTTAGATAAATTGATGCAACTAATCACTTATTTTGGCCAGGAACTGATTATCATAGCGGTTATCTGCGTACTTTACTGGTGCGCGGATAAGCGCTTTGCTTATCTCCTGGGATTTACGTACTTTACTGCCGGCTTGTGTGTTCAATCCCTGAAAATCACTTTCCGTATCCCAAGGCCCTGGATTCTGGATCCAGATTTTACAGCTGTAAAGAGCGCCGTCCCAGGCGCGACCGGATATTCTTTTCCAAGCGGTCACACACAAGGAGCCACCTGTCTGTTTTTTCCACTGGCTTTAAAGGCTCAAAATATTTGGTGCAAAATTCTCTGCATCCTTGCCTTTTTGTCTATCGGTTTTTCCAGAATGTATCTGGGATGCCACACTCCAAAAGATGTATTGGTATCTATGCTGATTTCTATTCTGGTATCTCTTGTTATCTGGAAATTTCAGACATTTTTACTGGATGATTCACGTTATCTGAAACAGATTGCCAGCATTCTGGCACTTTTGTCATTTGCCGTGGCTGCCTATGCTCTTGTCCTGAAAAGCAATGGAACAATTGAGACAAAATACGCCACAGACTGCTGTAAAGCCGCCGGTGCAGGCCTTGGATTCGCCATTGGCTGGTACATTGAACGGACAAAAATGAATTTCGATACACATACCGGAAATATCGTCACACAGATTCTGAAGCTAATCATTGGACTGATCATTGCACTTTTGATTAAAGAGGGCTTTTCCACGATCTTTGGAAGTTCCATCTTGGCAAAAATGGCAGAATATTTTATACTGGTTTTATGGGTACTTGTTATCTATCCATTTATATTCAGTAAAATATTAAGGAGAAATGTATGCAGCAATATATAGCTAATTTTTTGAAACGAATAACTGAAATCTTGGAATTCTTTATTTCCATTATGCTGGCCATCGGAATCGTTCTTTTATGTATCCGTATGGCTGCTTCCTTAGGTAATATTCCTGATCTCAGTATCTGGCCGAACTATGACGATCTTCTTGAAACCTGCTTCAACCTTATCATCGGTGTTGAGTTGATTCGAATGATGTACTATCATACTCCCAACACTGTATTTGAAGTATTGCTTTTCGCAATTGCCCGCCAGATTATCATTGATCACTCTTCCATCTGGGGAAGCCTGATTGGTGTATGTGCAATTGCAGTATTGTTTGCCACACGAAAGTTCCTTTTCTGTGAATTTGATATATCTGAGGCCACCATTTTTCGGGCAAGCACAAAAGTATCATCTATTAATAAGCTCTTAAATATCCACATCCCTTATAAGGAACATGAGACCTTGCTTGATGTGACCATGCAGAAGCTAGAGGAGACCGAGACAGGATGTCATGTCGGCGCATGTGTCTATTTTGCAAATGTCGGTCTTCGTATTGCCAAAGTACATGATGGAAAAATTTCAAGAATTGAAGTAATACGTGCTATACATTAGTCTTCAAACGTGTTATACTACATATATCAGATAGATTACTTGTCTTGCCGTAAATTGTCAGACTAATCTTCTGAAATTATGTCGAAAAGGAGTTGGACAGCATGAAGTTTATCATTATTGGGAAAAACATCGATGTAACACCTGGTTTAAGAGAATCCGTTGAAAGCAAATTAGGTAAACTAGAGAGGTATTTTACTTCTGACACGGAGATTCACGTAACATTGAGCATCCAGAAAGAGCGTCAGAAAATCGAGGTAACCATCCCTGTAAAGGGTGACATTATCCGTTCTGAGCAGGAAAGCAATGATATGTATGTTTCTATTGATCTGGTAGAGGAGGTCATCGAACGCCAGCTTCGCAAATATAAAAACAAATTGATTGCAAGACATCAGGAAGGCGGCAATTTCAAACAGGAATTTATTGACGCAGAAGACACTGCAGAGGATGAAAACGAGATTAAGATCGTCCGTACGAAAAAGTTTGGATTCAAACCAATGTATCCTGAAGATGCATGTGTACAGATGGAACTTCTCGGACATGACTTCTACGTATTCTGCAACGCAGAGACAGATGAAGTCAACGTAGTTTACAAAAGAAAAAATGGAACCTACGGCTTAATCGAACCAGAATTTTCATAAAGCTACAAGCAATAAAAAAATAAAAAAAGAGGTTACCAGAGCATTCATGCTCTGGTAACCTCTTTTTTTATTTTTTCATGGCGACAGCCATGACTGAGATGCAACGCAGTGGCATCTCGGTTTATTGCGTTCTCCTCACTTTGCTCTCTTTTCATGGCGACAGCCATGACTGAGATGCAACGCAGTGGCATCTCGGTTTATTGCGTTCTCCTCATTTTTCCAGGATTTCCAAAACTTGCACATTCCCATCTATATTGGCAAAATAACAAAACTCTCCCTCTTGCATCATGGCCTGTCCATTAGTTCCTTCTGTAATCTCCGCCTTCACTGCTGCAAGCTCATCTTCTGGAATCAACGCTTCTAATTCCACTTTATCTGTATATACCGAATCCAGAATCTGAAGCCCTCTCTGTCCTAAAATGTACTGAATTTTCCCTAATCCAGTATAATCTGTTGAAATACAAAGTTTAACTCCCAAAATTTTGGTTATAATCACAGATGAGGCTAAGCCTTGTTTAGTTGCAGCTGAATATGCACGGACCAGCCCTCCGGTTCCCAGTAATGTCCCTCCAAAATACCTCGTTACTACCACGGCGACATTATGAATCTCCTCTCCAAGCAGAACCTCCAACATGGGTTTCCCCGCCGTACCGCTGGGCTCTCCGTCATCACTGCACCGCTGAAGTTCATTGCGTTCTCCGATCACATAAGCAAAGCAATGATGTCTGGCATCCCAGTATTTTTTTCTGACTGATTCAATAAATGCCAATACTTCTTCTTCTGACCCGGCCGGAATTACCGTCGCAATAAACCGTGATTTTTTCTCCACGATTTCTCCCTCTCCGCCTTGATATACCGCCTTATATTCTGATAACATATCGTCTTCCTTTCACACCTAATACATAATCCTTATCTATTACTATACCTAATTTCTTAAGATTTTCCTACTGAAATATGAACTTTTCATTTTTTTCTTTATTAACGATTGGTTATTTGGTATAATAACGGGGTATGAAGGAGGCCTAAATGCATGAATTATGGTAAGAAAAAAGCTTCGCAAAAGCAAAAAAAGATAACGTCCAAATCTACCATGCAGGGGAAAAGAATAGGCGTACGGCTTTTTAAAGCATTTCTTCTCTGCCTGGTAGTCGTATCGGTCGTCGGGGTCATTGGAGTTGGCGTATTTGTCAAAAAGATCATTGATGATACCCCCAAAGTCTCCCCCGAAGATGTAAAACCGAAAGGATTCACTACCTTCGTGTATGCGGATGATGGTACAACAGAGATCGAACGTTTCGTATCTTCCGGTTCAAACCGTGTATACAAATCTATTGATGAAATACCTGTCGATCTGCAGCATGCCTTTGTTGCAATCGAAGATGAACGTTTTTATGAGCACAATGGTATTGACCTTCAAGGTATTGCCCGTGCTGCAGTAATTGGAATTACTTCCGGTGATTTTTCCCAGGGTGCAAGTACCATTACACAGCAGCTGATAAAAAATAATGTATTTACTAATTTCATGGACGAGCAGACATTCTATGACAAGCTGCAGCGTAAGATCCAGGAACAGTATCTGGCATTACAGATCGAAAAGCAGATGGACAAGGACACCATTATGGAGAGTTACCTGAATACCATTAACCTTGGTCAGAACTGTCTGGGCGTACAGGCTGCTGCAAAGCGCTATTTTAATAAAGACGTCAATGAATTGACCTTATCGGAATGTGCCGTAATTGCCGGTATCACTCAGAATCCTACTGGCTACAACCCAATTACAAACCCAGAGGATAATTCTAAGCGTAGAGATAAAGTACTGAAGAACATGTTGGAGCAAGGATATATAGATCAGGCTGCTTATGACGAGGCTAAAGCAGATGATGTCTATTCCCGAATCCAGACGGTAAATAGCGCTGCTCAGGACGAAAATCCATATAGCTATTTTGTAGACGCCCTGACAGAACAAGTGATTGACGATTTAAAAACACAGCTTGGATATACAGAAACACAGGCTTACAACGCTGTATACAGCGGAGGTCTCAGCATCTACTCTACTCAGAACAGAGAAATCCAACAGATCTGTGATGAGGAAATGAATAATGATGCAAACTATCCCGGACTAAAAGAATATGGACTGGATTATGCACTTACTGTTACCAGAGCTGATGGAAGTGTGGAAAACTACAGTTCCGGTCATATCAAACAATATGTGAAGAATACGTACGGAAAAGAACAGGGACTTCTCTATTCCAGTGAAGAAGAAGCACGTGCTATGATTGAAGAATGGAAGTCAACCATTGCTCAGGAAGGCGATACTTACGATGAAGTCGTTAATATTTCTCCTCAGCCTCAGGCTTCTGTTACTATTATTGATCAGTCTACCGGACAGATTAAAGCTATGGTCGGAGGCCGCGGTGAGAAATCAACCAGCCTGGGCTTGAATCGTGCTTACAAAGGTTCCAAACGTCAGCCTGGTTCTTGTTTTAAGATACTTGCTGCTTATGCTCCTGCTTTAGATTCTTGCGGCAAGACGTTAGCTACCGTTATCAAAGATGAGCCTTATACTTTAAAAGGCGGCCAGGTGCTTAGAAATGCCAATGGGCGTTACGGTGGAGACACAACGATCCGCAAGGCTATTACATGGTCTATCAACGTATGCGCAGTTAAGCTTAGTGATGAGATCACACAGGAACTTGGATTTGAATATTGTGAAAAATTCGGTATTTCTACTCTGGTAAAGAGCAAGGAAATCAATGGCGATATCTACAGCGACATTACACAGACACTTGCACTTGGCGGTCTTACAGAAGGTGTCTACAATTATGAAATGTGTGCCGCATATGCTACAATTGCCAATGGCGGTGTCTATCATACACCTACTTTATATACTAAGATTCTTGATCACGATGGTAACGTACTGCTGGAAGGAACCGGCGAAACTCGTACAGTAATCAAAGACAGTACCGCCGCACTTTTGACCAGTGCTATGCAGGATGTAGTTAATTCCGGTACCGGTACTGCCTGCCAGTTACCAAACATGCCAGTTGCAGGAAAAACAGGTACTACAACCTCTAACAAGGACTTATGGTTCTGTGGATTTACCCCATATTATACTTGCGCTGTATGGGGTGGTTATGACGATAATAAGGAATGTAGTTATGATACGAATTTCCGTTTCCGAATCTGGAAAAGCATTATGAGCAGAGTTCATGCAAATCTAGAGACTAAAGAATTCACAATGCCTGCTTCCGTTCAACAGAAAACCGTATGTTCTATCTCCGGTCTATTAGCAGTATCCGGAAATTGTCCTGGTATCACTGAGTACTTTGCAACGGATACACTGCCAACGGAAAGCTGTCCTGGACATGTGGCGGAAGAGCCAGAAGAAGAGACCGAAGAGAATGGTGACAATACCGAGACAGATCCAGGAACGACTCCTACAACTCCGACTGATCCAGGCGGTGGCGGTACTGATACCCCAACAACTCCGACCGATCCAGGCGGTGGCGGCGGAGACACCGGTGGTGGTGAAGCTCCTCTCCAATAGGCGATAATTCTTAAATTATAAAACAGCAGAATCAAAATTTTGATTCTGCTGTTTTAATTCATATCATATTAAATTTCATCTACTGCCGTTAAAGAATTAACTTTGCTGCCCCACAGATTCCTGCATCATTTCCGAGTGTTGCAAGAACGAACTCCGTATTCTTATTAGCAAAGAATGCTTTTTCCTGGAAGTTTTTCTCTACATAGTCAAGAAGAATCTCACCAGCCTTAGAAACACCTCCACCGATAACGATTACAGATGGATCTACTACTGCTGCAAGATTAGCCATTGCATGTCCAAGGTATACACCAAACTCTTCTACGATTTCTTCTGCGACCTTATCTCCATCCTTCAGAGCATCGAACACTGTCTTTGCGCTGATCTCTTTCTTATCTCTAAGAGAAGATGCTGCATCATCAGCTGCCAGACGTTTTTTCGCAAGTCTTGCAATTCCTGTAGCAGATGCATATTGTTCCAGACAACCTGTTTTTCCACATCCACAATGTTCAGTCTCCTCATAATTCACACAAAGATGACCAATCTCTCCGCCTGCACCATGAGCACCTACCAGCGGATGACCATTGACGATGACTCCGCCGCCGACACCGGTTCCCAGTGTAACCATGATCATATTCTTCTGACCTTTTCCAGCTCCCAGCCACATCTCACCAAGAGCAGCTACGTTCGCATCGTTTCCTGCTGCAACCTTAAGACCGGTCAACTCTTCCATCTCACGGTTCACTTCTTTATAGCCCCATCCGAGATTCGCTGTATTCTGCACAACACCATTATCATCCACTGGTGCCGGTACTCCTATTCCGATACCACTCATCTGTGAAGCCTCAATTCCTTTTTCTTCCATCTTTTTCTTGAGAGATTCTGCTATGTCCGGAAGAATTGCTTCTCCTTTATTCTCTGTACGAGTCTTAATCTCCCATTTATCCACGAGTTCTCCATCTGTTTTAAAAAGTCCAATTTTTACAGTTGTACCCCCTATATCAACTCCAAAACAATATTTCATCTCCCATATCCTCCTATTTTTTTATTAAATTCTCTTGTACACGTTTATATAATTCCTGAGCCGCATTATAACCCATCTTCTTCTGTCTGTGATTGATTGCGGCCGTCTCAACAATGATAGCAAGATTACGTCCCGGACGAATTGGAATCTGATGACATAAAACCTTATTGCCAAGGAATTCTGTGTACTCTTCCTCAAGGCCAAGACGATCATATTGTTTCTCTTTATTCCAATCCTCCAGTGTAATAACAAGATCGATATTCTTAGTCTCTCTTACACTCTGTACACCAAATAAAGTCTTAACATCTACAATACCGATACCACGCAATTCAATAAAATGTCTTGTAATATCCGGTGCTGACCCGACCAAAGTCACATCGCTGACTTTGCGAAGCTCTACCACATCATCACTGACCAGACGATGCCCACGCTTAATCAACTCAAGCGCTGCTTCACTCTTGCCAATGCCACTTTCTCCCATAATCAGGACACCAACGCCATATACATCTACCAACACTCCGTGAATGGAAATACATGGAGCCAATTCCACATTCAGCCAACGAATAATCTCTGCAGTAAACTCAGAAGTCTTCTTTTCTGTTACGAATACTGGAACCTGTGATTGATTCGCCATCTCTAAAAACATGGGTTCAGGCTGCAGATTTCTCGAAAAGATGACGCATGGAAGCTGATAAGACAAAAACTGTTCATAAATCTCTTTGCGTTTTTCCTCTTCCATCTTCTCCAAAAAAGTATACTCTACATATCCAATCAATTGAACACGGTCTGAGTCAAAATGTTCAAAATATCCTGTAAGTTGCAGAGCCGGTCGATTAATATCCGGAACCTCGATCGCAATATGTTCAACATCAACGTCTGGCGTAAGATTCTTAAGGTCCATCTTCTCTACGACCTTTTTTAATTCTACTTTACTAGCCATATTATTCTCCTCCACGCATTATTATTTTTTTATTATATCATATTCGTGAAAAAAGTTATAGACATCCTGTGCTGATTTTTCATTCATAGAAGGGAGTTCTTTCAGTTGTTCTATTGTAGCATTTCTTATTGCATCAATACTCTCGAAATATTTCATCAAGTCCTTTCTACGAGCCGGCCCTACTCCCTTAATGTCATCCAAAATCGAATGTACCTGTCCCTGACTTCTCAATTTACGATGGAAAGTAATGGCGAACCTGTGTGCCTCATCTTGAATTCTGGTAATTAATTTGAAGCTCTCAGAATTCTTATCTATAGCAATTTCTTTATTTTGATAATACAGTCCTCTTGTACGGTGATTGTCATCCTTGACCATTCCACAGACTGGAATATTCAGATGAAGTTTATCCAACACTTTTAACGCCACATTTACCTGCCCTTTTCCGCCATCCATAAGAATCAGATCAGGAAAAGATGTAAATCCACCCATATCTTTTCCTTCTTCTTTTTCTCGCATTCCATGTTCAAATCTTCTGATCAGAACTTCTTCCATACTGGCGTAGTCATCCGCTCCCTGCACGCCTTTGATCTTAAATTTACGGTAGTCATTACGTTTCGGCTTTCCTTTTTCATAGACAACCATAGAGCCAACAGATGCAAAACCACTGGTGTTGGAAATATCATATGCTTCCATCCGTACTACTCCTTTTAACCCAAGAAGATTTTCCAATTCTTTTACAGCGCCGATGGTTCGTCCTTCTTCCCGTTTCAACCGTTCTTTATCTGTGCTCAGAACAAGAGCCGCATTTTTTCTGGCCAGCTCTACCAGTTTTTCTTTCGTTCCTTTTTTCGGAACTCTCAGATGAACTTTATGTCCTCTTTTCTTTGCAAGCCACTCCTCAATAACTTCTGCGTCCTCAATCTCCTCTGGAAGCATCAGTTCCGACGGAATATATGGTGTCCCGGCATAAAACTGCTTCACAAAGCTGGACAGAATCTCTTTTTCAGTCTCTCCTTTCGCTATTTTTAAATAAAAATGATCTCTTCCGATCAAGCGTCCTCCCCGGATGAAAAATACCTGTACAACTGCATCCTCTTCTTCTACTGCCACCGCCAGAATATCTCTGTCATCTCCTGCTGTATCTGTAATCTTCTGTTTTTGAGCAATCTTCTGCACGCTAGAGAGTAATTCACGATATTCAATCGCCTTCTCAAATTCTAACGCTTCTGATGCCGCCTGCATCTTTTCTTCCAGCTCTTTTAAGATTACGTCATAATTTCCATTCAGAAAATGAATCACTTCATGGATAGATTTACGATACTCTTCCTGTGATATATAACCCTGACAGGGTGCCTTACACTGGTGGATATGATAATTTAAGCAAGGACGTTCTTTCCCGATATCCTTAGGCAACTTCCGGTTACAACTTCGTATGTGATAAAGCTTACGAATCAGTTCAATTGTATCCTTCACAGCACCGGCACTGGTGTAAGGTCCAAAATATTTTGCCTTATCCTTCACCATGCGTCTTGCCATCATCACCCTGGGATAAGGCTCGTCTACGGTTACTTTAATAAATGGATATGTTTTGTCATCCATCAACATTGTATTATATTTTGGTCGATGCTCCTTAATCAGATTGCATTCCAGTACTAATGCTTCCAGTTCAGAATCCGTCACAATATATTCAAATCGAGTGATATGGGTCACCATCTGCTCAATCTTGGCGCCCTTGTTCCGGCTGCTCTGAAAATACTGCCTCACACGATTCTTGAGACTGATTGCTTTTCCAACGTATATGATGTCATCTTTCTCATCATGCATAATATAAACGCCTGGTTTCCCAGGCAGCTTTTTTAATTCTTCCTGAATATCAAACATAGGCTCTCCCCCTATTTCTTCCACTTCATTATTACATAAGAAAAAGTTCTTTGCAATCAAGTCTGAGAATTGATCACAAAGAACTTTTATCTGTACGCGTCTTTATTTCTACCTATTCTTCTGTGCTGTCTGTAACTTCAACAGCTTCTGTCTGGATATCTTCTCTTTCCACCGGATTCATACCGATTCTCTGTTCTTCTTTCTTAGGAGCATTCGGATCGATTCCTTCTACTTCATGGAATATTTCCATAAACTCTTTTCCGGTAATCGTCTCCTTCTCAATCAGGAATGCTGCAATCTTATCCAGGGAATTCCTATGCTCACTCAACAGTCTCTTAGCCTCTTCGTAAGCTTCCTTTAACATCTTCATGACTTCCTGATCAATCTCTGAAGCTGTCTCCTGTCCGCAATTGCTTACCGGACGGCCGTCCAGATAACGATTCTGAATAGATTCCAGCCCGATCAAGCCGAATTTTTCGCTCATACCATACTGCGTAATCATGGCTCTTGCGATACTGGTCGCTTTCTCAATATCATTGGCAGCACCAGTCGTAACGGTATCGAACACGACCTCTTCCGCCGCACGTCCTGCCAACATTCCGACTAACATTGCCTGTAATTCCTTCTTCGTATTCAGAAACTTCTCTTCCTCCGGTGTCTGCATGACATAACCGAGGGCACCCATTGTACGGGGAACGATCGTGATCTTCTGCACCGGTTCGGAATCTTTCTGGAGTGCACTGACCAGTGCGTGTCCTACTTCATGATAAGATACGATTCTTCTTTCTTCCTGACTCATGATACGGTCTTTCTTCTCTTTTCCGACCAGTACCACTTCCACAGCTTCGAACAGATCTGACTGAGATACTGCATTTCGTCCATTCTTAACGGCGTTAATTGCTGCTTCATTGATCATATTGGCAAGATCTGAGCCAACAGCACCGGATGTTGCCAGCGCAATTGCTTCCAGATCTACCGTTTCATCCATCCGCACATCCTTCGAATGTACCTTCAGAACATCAACTCTTCCTTTTAAATCAGGCTTTTCCACAATGATACGACGGTCAAAACGTCCCGGTCTCAAAAGTGCCGGATCCAGAATCTCCGGGCGGTTTGTTGCTGCAAGAAGCACCAATCCCTTGTTACTCTCAAATCCATCCATCTCTGCCAAAAGCTGATTTAACGTCTGTTCACGCTCATCATTGCTTCCAAGCTGATTGTCACGGCTCTTACCAATGGCATCGATCTCATCGATAAAGATTATACATGGAGCCATCTGCTGTGCCTGCTTGAACAGGTCACGCACACGGGATGCTCCTACACCTACATACATCTCGACAAACGCAGACCCACTCAATGAGAAGAATGGTACTTTCGCTTCTCCTGCAACTGCCTTGGCAAGAAGTGTCTTACCAGTTCCCGGAGGGCCTACAAGGAGTGCTCCTTTTGGAAGCTTGGCACCAACGCTTGTATATTTACCCGGATTATGCAGAAAATCAACGACTTCCTGCAAAGACTCCTTTGCTTCATCCTGACCGGCAACATCTTTGAAAGTAACACCTGTAGACTTCTCCACATACATCTTGGCATTACTCTTGCCAATACCCATCATTCCGCCGCCTTTTGACATCTTTCGAGTCATCCATACGATCAGACCGACAAAAATGATAATTGGTAAGAACGTCGCCAGAGTCTGCGCCACTACCATAGATGTCGTATCGGGTATCTCCTGACTGAACTTTACATCTGCTTCTGTCAGCTTATCTGCAAGCTTATCATCATTAACAATACCGGTATAATATTCTTTTGCAACTTTCTGTCCATCTTCTTTTTTCTCTTTAATCACGATCCGGTCGCTCTGAATCTGTACTTCATCGACTTTCCCGTCATCTACCATCTTGATGAATTCATCATAAGTGATCTCATTTCCTTCTCCTGTTCCCTGAAACTGGAACAGTGCCATAACTAGAATCATTGTTATTAATGTAACTAATATAATAAAAGAAAAACCCTGCTTATTATCTTTATTATTATGGTTATTTTTGTTTTTATTATTCTGGTTGTCCATATTTCTCCTCCTGTGCTTCTCTTTCATTATAAGGACAGCCTCCTTAGAAATCAACAAAAACATTATGAAAAGATTGTAAACTCTCCACATGGTGTAGTATACTTTTATTAATAATGCTTATGCGTAACTGGCAGTTTTTTTCCAGATACACGGCAATCGAAAGTATAATTCTATATAGAAAGACTAAGGGGAATGAACACAATGAAAATTGGATTTGACAATGAAAAATATCTTCAAATGCAGTCTGCCCATATCCGGGAGCGAATTAATCAATTTGACAATAAACTTTATCTTGAATTCGGTGGCAAATTATTCGATGATTACCATGCTTCCCGTGTGCTACCTGGTTTTCAGCCGGACAGTAAGCTGCGCATGTTAAAGCAGCTTTCTGACCAGGCAGAGATCGTAATCGTAATCAGTGCAGAGGATATCGAAAAAAATAAGATTCGCGGCGATCTCGGCATCACTTATGATTCTGATGTACTTCGCCTGATGGCTGTCTATCAGGAACATGGCCTCTATGTCGGCAGCGTTGTAATCACCAAGTTCAGCGGTCAGGAAAGTGCTACTTTATTTAAGAACCGTCTGGAAAAACTTGGCATAAAAGTATACCGCCACTATATCATTCCTGGCTATCCGTCCAATGTACCTTATATTGTAAGTGATAACGGATATGGCAAAAATGACTATATCGAGACTTCCCGTCCACTGGTCGTTGTTACAGCACCAGGTCCCGGAAGTGGAAAAATGGCAGTATGCCTTTCTCAGCTATACCATGAACATCAGCGCGGCATCTCTGCCGGTTATGCCAAATATGAGACATTTCCGATCTGGAATATTCCATTAAAACATCCGGTCAATCTGGCCTATGAGGCTGCGACTGCTGATCTGAACGATATTAACATGATTGACCCGTTCCATTTGGAAGCATATGGAAAGACTACTGTAAATTATAACCGGGATGTTGAGATCTTCCCGGTATTAAACGCCATGTTCCAACGCATTTACGGGGAAAGCCCTTATAAATCTCCTACTGATATGGGAGTAAATATGGCTGGAAACTGTATCTGTGATGATGAGGTCTGCCGGGAGGCTTCCCGCCAGGAAATCATCCGCAGATACTATGCATCTCTGCAGCGACTTCTCATGGGATCCTGTTCAGAAGAAGAAGTCTGCAAGATCGAGATGCTCATGAACCAGGCCGGAATAACGGTTCACGATCGTCTAGTCGTTGATGCTGCCCTGGAGCTTGCTCAGGCAACGGACGCGCCTGCTGCCGCTCTTCAGCTCCATGATGGACGTATGGTCACCGGAAAGACTTCTAATCTACTGGGGGCTTCTGCTGCTCTTCTTCTGAACGCATTAAAAGAGCTGGCAGGAATTGATCATAAACGTCATGTGATTTCTCCTGCAGCAATTGAACCGATTCAAAAATTAAAGACTTTATATCAGGGCAGCAAAAATCCACGACTCCATACCGACGAAGTACTGATTGCCTTGTCTGTTAGCGCAGCCACCGACCCAGTTGCACAGTTGGCACTCGATCAGCTGCCGGAATTAAGAGGATGCCAGGCACATACTTCTGTCATGGTCAGTTCTGTAGATATGAAGCAATTCAAAAAATTATCCATACAGGCCACTTTTGAAGCAAAGTATGAAAAAAACTCTGTATTTTTCAACGAAAAGGGTGTATAATCTTAAAGTATTTTTTTAATATAATGAATGAGAGACATGACAGATTGAACTTTAAGGAGGAAATTATGGCAGTAAAATACGTATTTGTTACAGGTGGTGTTGTATCAGGACTTGGTAAAGGAATTACAGCCGCATCTCTTGGCCGACTGTTAAAAGCACGTGGTTACACTGTGACCATGCAGAAATTCGATCCTTATATTAATATTGACCCGGGTACAATGAATCCGGTACAGCACGGTGAAGTGTTCGTAACCGACGATGGAGCTGAGACCGATCTTGATCTGGGCCATTATGAAAGATTCATTGACGAAAGTCTGAGCAAGAATTCAAATGTTACAACCGGAAAAATCTACTGGTCCGTTCTTCAAAAAGAACGCCGTGGAGACTTTGGAGGAGGAACCGTCCAGGTAATTCCTCATATAACAAACGAGATTAAAAATCGTTTTTACCGCAATCCTGCAGCAGAAAATACAGAAATTGCCATTATCGAAGTAGGCGGAACCGTCGGTGACATCGAAAGTCAGCCGTTCCTGGAAGCAATCCGCCAGTTCCAGCATGAAAAGGGTCATGAAAATGTTATCTTAATCCATGTTACCCTGATTCCTTACCTGCGTGCTTCCCAGGAAATGAAGACCAAGCCGACTCAGGCAAGTGTAAAGGATCTTCAGGGAATGGGAATTCAGCCGGATATTCTGGTATGCCGTTCCGAGCATCCTCTGGATGTTGGCATCAAAGATAAGATTGCCTTGTTCTGTAATGTACCATCCAATCACGTATTGCAGAATCTGGATGTAGAGTATCTGTATGAGGCTCCTCTGGCTATGGAAGAAGAGAATCTCGCAGGCGTTGTCTGTGAATGTCTGCACCTTGACTGTCCGGAACCAGACTTAAAAGACTGGGCTGAGATGGTAGAATATCTGAAGAATCCAAACACCGAAGTCACTGTAGCTTTAGTCGGTAAATATATTCAGCTTCACGATGCGTACATCAGTGTTGTAGAAGCATTAAAACACGGTGGTATCTTCAGTCGTGCTACCGTAAATATCAAATGGATAGATTCTGAAACTGTTACAGCTGATAACGTAGAAGAACTTCTGAGAGATGTCAGCGGAATTCTTGTTCCTGGCGGTTTTGGACATCGTGGAATCGACGGCAAATTAGAGGCAATCAAATATGCACGTACGCACAATGTTCCATTCCTCGGTCTTTGCCTTGGAATGCAGCTTGCCATTGTAGAATTCGCCCGGGATGTCATCGGCTACAACGATGCACACAGTGCAGAATTAAGTCCAAATACCACACATCCGGTCATCCACATCATGCCGGATCAGATTGGTATTGAAGATATCGGCGGAACATTAAGACTTGGCTCTTATCCATGTGTTCTTGATAAAAGATCTAAGGCTTACAAATTATATGGAACAGAAAATATCAGTGAACGCCACCGTCACCGTTACGAAGTAAACAATGACTACCGCGACGATCTTACATCACATGGTATGATGCTCTCTGGTCTGTCACCAGACGGAAGAATTGTAGAAATGATCGAAATTCCGGAACACCCTTGGTTTATCGCAACTCAGGCACATCCAGAATTAAAATCTCGCCCGAACAGACCACATCCTTTGTTCCGTGGATTTATCGAAGCCGCATTAGAATATCAGAAAAAATAATGATATAAATACAAAGTCCCTGAGCTACAAGTTAAATGCATCTTGTGTCTCAGGGATTTCTTTTTGCCGGAGGAATTCTCCGTGACTTTCACTTCTCCGTCTTTAATTCAGATGAG
Organism: Bariatricus sp. SGI.019; assembly: GCF_050315235.1. Classification (NCBI taxonomy): domain Bacteria; kingdom Bacillati; phylum Bacillota; class Clostridia; order Lachnospirales; family Lachnospiraceae; genus Bariatricus; species Bariatricus sp. SGI.019. Next base: position 95,241 of record NZ_JBNPOQ010000002.1, read on the forward strand.
CCTTTACGCACTTGAGAGCTTCGGATACAATCTGGTGCATATCGTAGTAGCGGTACATTCCGAGGCGGCCTCCAAAGATGACATGCGGTTCTTTATCCGCAAGTTGTCTGTATTTTTCGTATAAGGTGTTATTTTTCTCGTCGTTCATTGGATAGTATGGCTCCTGACCTTTGGACCAGGATGCCGGGTATTCTCTGGTGATGACAGTCTTTGGATTCGCCGGAATACCTGTATTGCCATAGCCCCCCTGACATCCATACTCAAAGTGTTTGTGTTCGATGATACGAGTATAAGGAATCTCATATTCTGTATAATTGACAACTGCATTGCCCTGATAATTCTCCATATCCAGTACTTCTGTCTCGAATCTCAAGCTTCGGTATTCCAATTCCCCATAACAATATTCATAATATGCATCAATCATTCCCGTAAAGACAATCTCTTCTGCCTCAGCTTCCAGTTCCTTACGATTCTGGAAGAAATCTGTCTCCAGCCGGACTTCGATTCCCTCTAGCATCTTTTCAATCATCTGTGTGTATCCGCCTACAGGAATTCCCTGATATTTATCATTGAAATAATTGTTATCATATACGAATCGAACCGGAAGGCGGCGGATGATGAAGCTTGGAAGTTCGTCGGCACGTTTACCCCACTGCTTCTCTGTATATCCTTTGACTAATTTTTCATAGATGTCCCTTCCCACAAGCGAGATTGCCTGCTCTTCCAGATTCCTGGGCTCTGTGATTCCAGCTTCTGCAATCTGACGGTCAATAATCTCTTTCGCCTCCTGCGGTGTCGTAATGCCCCACATCTTACTAAAGGTATTCATATTAAAAGGCAGATTATATAACTCATCTTTATATCTTGCCACAGGGCTATTGGTATAACGGTTAAATTCAGCAAATTGCTGGACATAATCCCACACTTCTTTATCTGAAGTGTGGAAAATATGTGCTCCATACTGATGTACCTGGATTCCTTCTACTTCTTTGGTGTAGATATTTCCGCCGACATGATTACGGCGGTCAATTACAACCACCTTTTTCCCTGCTTTTTTTGCCTCATGTGCAAAAATGGAACCGAATAGTCCGGCACCAACAATCAAATAATCATACTTCATATCGTTTATCCTGTCCTCCCTTTATCACTTTTCTCTCTGTTACGGTTCTTTCAAACTATATCGGGTCTGTCTCATCAGACCATCGGGCATGACTGCCATGTTCTGTCTTTTTAACCAATAGCTTGCAATCTATTTGTTCCTTTAATTCATTGACATGCGAGATGATACCAACCAGTCTCTTTTCATCTGCCAGATCACACAGGACCTTGATTGCCTGTTCTCTGGCAGCATCATCCAACGAACCAAATCCTTCATCCACGAACATCGTATCCAGATGGATTGCTCCTGCTGTATTCTGCACAATATCTGCAAGGCCAAGCGCCATTGCAAGAGATGCCATAAAGGATTCTCCGCCGGAAAGAGTCTTTACATCACGCACGGAATCACTGGCCATATGGTAGACATCCAAATCCAGCCCTGCCTGTCCCTGACTTCCAAGATTTTTCACTTCCCGGCACTGCAGGATGAATTCATTGGATGTCATCTGAACCAGTCGTTTATTCGCGGCATGTATGATCTGCTTAAAATATTGTCTCTGGACGTAAGTCTCAAAATCCATCTTGACGGCCCCGCTTAACGTTCCGTTAGCTGTCTTACTAAGATTGCTTACTACTTCGTATTGCTTCTGAAGACTTCCTGTTTTTTCAAAATAGCGTTTCAGATGCTCTCTAATCTCTCGATTCTTCTTATTGATACTGTATAACTGAAGATATTCTTCCTGTCTGATCTTCTGTTCCTGACTGACAGACTGAATTTGTACCTGAATCTCTTCCAGATCTTCTACTGTTTTTCCATCTATTTGTTCTTCCAGCGATGTTTTCATCCCGGAAATCTGATGCAGCTTTGTATGATACTGCTGAATCAGATTTTCTGACTCCTGGATCTCTTCCGAAGACATTTTCCCGGCATGATACTCTTCTTCATCTTTAAAACATTGCTGCTGTATCATGGTATGGTATACCTGATTCTGATATTTTTCTTCTTCCCTTTGCTGTTGAACTGCCTGCTTGAGGCTGTCTGTCTGTCCTTCCAGCTGCTGAACACTTTCCTTTGCCTGCTGTTCTCTTCGTTCTGCTAATTCTAACGCTTGTCTCACCTTTTGTAAAGAGTCCTCCAGTTTTTTCAACTGCTCTTTCGCAATCTTCTGCGATGCAGCCGGAAGTCCTTCACTTTTTGAATGAATCTCTGATTCCAGCTGACTAAGCTTTAGCGATACTTCTGCATGCCTTTCTTTTTCCTTCTCCTGGATGAGCTTTTGTTCTTCCACCTTCTTTAGAATCTGTTGTTCTTCTCGCTGGGCCTGTTCCAACTGCTCACTTTCCTTTTGTGCCAAAATCAGCGCATCTTGAAGCTTACAGATCTCTTCTGCGCATTGGAAAGCCTCATCCCGAATCTGCGCACCTGCTCTTGTTCCCTCAGCCAGTTCTTCCAGCGTAAATTCTCTTTCCATCACTCGGAGGAATTCTCTGGAAAATGATTTCTGTTCCGCCTCATATTGGACAGCTGCTGCTTGGAAGGCCTTTGTCGACTGGTCTCTGGACTGCTCCTTCTGATTTCTTATTCGCTTCGCTTCTTCTACTTCCTGCTGGGTTGGTGCTCCTTCTGACAATTGGCAGATCTTGGGATGATCACAGGATCCACACACCGGGCAGGGATCTCCTTCTTCTAATTCCTGCGCCAGTATTCCTGCCTGTTCCGCCAAAAACGCCTGATATTTCTGTTCATAATTCATCAATTCTTTCAAGTACCGGTTGTGATCCTGTTCCGCCTGAATCTTCTTTTTCTGACATTCTCTTTTCATCTTTTCAAGACTTCTGCATAGACCATCAAGGGACTCTAATTCCTTTTGTCTGGTTTTTTGCCGCTCAATTTTCAGGCAAAGCCCTTCCATTTTTTCTTTGCTTCCGGCACATTCTTTTTGAATCTTCACTAAAGTCTCTTTGCGATTCATCAGTGCGTCTAATGTCTGCACAGATTGATGCAATTCCTTTTCCTTCTGATCTTTTTCCTTTTTCTTTTCAACAAAAGATGCCTGCAACTGCTCAATCTTTTCATATAAGGGAAGTGCATCCTGAATTCGGATGATTTCCGGCGTACAGATTACTTCCTGTTCCTTCATCTGCTGCTTTGCGTTATCTTTATCTTTCACGCAGTCTTCTAAGCGAGTTTTCGCACTCTCAAGTCTGTCTACGGTCTCCTCAAGTGTCTTTTTATTCTTCTGAATTGCCTCGGTGATCTGTATCAGCCGACTTTCCTCGATATATACCTTTTCCGCTCTTTTCGCAGTGGATAGCCTTCTTTCTCTGTCCTGATACTCTTCCTTTTGATTCAAAAGTTCTTGTTCCTGATTCTTGATCCGTTCCAGGGACTGGTAAAGCTGGCTTAGTGTCTCCCCTTCCTTCTTTTTGCCATTTAATTCATCTATTTTTCTTTGTAGTCCTTCTGTCTCTTTTTTCTTCGCTTTTTCCAGGACGCTGCCTGCCTGAATCAGATTCTTTAACACTTCCAGAGCTTCTTCTTTCACAACGACAGGCAATGCCTTACATTCTTCCCATTTCCCATTTTCTTCAAAGTCTTCGATGTATTCTACCCGATCCATCTCTTGCCTGATATCCCGAAGATGATCTTCCAGCTGGTAATAAAGCTGATTCGCCTTCCTCTTTAATTCCTCTTGAACCCGATAATACAGACGAGTCTGGAATATCTTAGAAAATATCTTTTTTCGTTCTTTTGACTCTGCATGAAGGAGTTTTAGGAAATCTCCCTGCGCAATCATTGCAATCTGTGTAAACTGATCTGCATCCAGTCCGATAATCTCCACAATCTTCTGGTCTGTCTCGCGTTTCTTTCCCCGATACACATTCCCATCCGGAAGAATCAACTCCACTTTAGGGGACTCCTTTACATAACGCGGCGATCCATCTGCATATCGCCTCTTTCCAAGCCTGGTATACTCTGGATTTCTTCGAATCGTGTAAGTCTTCTCCTGATAGAGGAATGTATATTCTACATAAGTGTCCGTCTCATCGGATGCATATTGACTTCTCATCATATTACCATCGCGCCTGCCGCCGCTGGTCTGATCATAAAGGGCGTAAGTAATTGCATCAAATATGGTCGTCTTTCCTGAGCCAGTATCCCCGGTAATCAGGAAAAGTCCATGCTGGACTTTCGAAAAGTCTATCGTCTCTTTTCCTGCATAGGAACCAAATGCTGACATCACTAACCTGATTGGCTTCACTGCTTTTCCCCCTTTGCCTCTTCCAGAATCTGCATCATAATCTCCTGTTCCTCTTCCCCCATCTCTTTTCCCTGCATTTCCTGATAAAAATCCTCAAAACTTTCCAACGGATCTTTGATGGTCAGCTCTTCATCCAGTTCCTGCAATTTATTCCGTGTTCTGGTATTATCCACACGAACCTCCAGAATATGGCTGAATACCTTTTCCAATTGTTCTTTTGGCTTATATGGTTCAACTTCATCCGTCAAGGTAATACTGATGTAATCATCCTTTTCCTTCTCTTCTGCCTGCTTCAGGATCTCTTCAAGCTGCCCCCGCTTCTTCTGTACATCTCGTAATGGATGAAGCGGCAGAAGCTCAATCTGCGGTGATGTTCCCTTTTCCTTCAGCGTCACCACAGAAAGGGATTTGTGATGACTGCTTTCGCTGACCGAATATTTTAAAAGCGTTCCGCAATAACGAATATGAGACATTCCCACATTCTGTTCTCCGTGGAGATGACCCAGCGCCACATAATCAAACTCCTTCACACATCCGATATCTATATTGTCAATTCCTCCCACGGAAAACGTCTCAGAATCACAAGTCTGCGGATTGTCTTTACCCGTATAGAACTGATGAGAAATCAATACATTTCTTCTATTACAAAAATCAATCTTCTCTCGCTCAATTAAGCATCTTACTGCTTCTGAGTAAGTTTCTGGGATGTCTTCATCGAACACTTTTCTGACATATGCAGGCTTTAAAAATGGAAGCAAATAAAAATCTATTTCCCCATATTCATCCGTAAGGGTCACTTTTTCTATATATTCTTCCTGTGTCTTCGGTGCGATTCCAGCCAGATGGATCTGGTGCTTTTTCAATATGCCGGACGCATACTGTAAACGTTCCGCCGAATCATGATTTCCACTGATGATCAACACTGTAATCGCCGGTTCAATAGCAGAAAGAGCCGTCAAAAACTCGTCAAATATACTGACCGCTTCCGCTGAAGGAACCGATTTGTCATAGATATCTCCGGCAATAATAATCGAATCCGGATGTATCAGCTCTGCATAATCTATGACTTCGCCCAGAATCTTTTCCTGGTCTTCTCTTAAGTTATAATGATGAAGCTGCCTGCCAATATGCAAGTCAGACAAATGAAAAAACTTCATAAAAACGAATCCTTTCTATTTACATCTGAAACCATCTTACACTATAATCTTCTTATCTAGCAAGAAAAGATTATATCAGGAGAAATAACCATGTTAAGAAACATTGATCTAAATGAAATATCTGATGGAAAGCTCTATGGAATCAACGACATGGTCAAGGCTGACTGCGGCGGCTGTCATGGATGTTCCGCCTGCTGTCATGACATGGGAACTTCCATTATCCTTGATCCATTGGATGTCTTCCGCATAACCACAGGTCTTCAAAAATCATTTGAAGAATTACTAGATGGCTTTCTAGAGTTGAATGTTGTAGACGGAATTATCCTTCCCAATCTTAGGATGAGCGGAAATGATAAAGCATGCGCATTCCTTGACCAGAATCAACGATGCAGCATCCACGCCATCCGCCCGGGTATCTGCCGGATCTTTCCTCTAGGACGTTTTTACCAGAATCATTCTTTCCAATACATTCTTCAGGTTCACGAATGTCCGAAACCAAACAAAACCAAGGTAAAAGTCCGTAAATGGATCGACACAGAAGACAGCCGCCGTTACGAGAAGTATATCAGCGACTGGCACTATTATCTCAAAGGCCTGCAGGAATACATTCAAACTGCCAAAAACGATTCTGAGCAAAAAACAATCAGTATGTATCTGTTAAAACAATTCTTCCTGCTGCCATTTCAAACATCGCAGGATTTTTATGAACAATTTTACTCCAGACTGGAAGAAGCCATGGCATATACAGATCAATTTCTGTAGTCCATGGCTTCACGCCTATCCCTTCTTTAACTTATCATTCATTTTCATCTACAATTCAAACTCTTCCAACAACTTCTTTTGATATTCCTCATTGCCTGCTGCTTTTACAATATCTTCCGTACGATTTTGCTCTGCAAGCAACTGGTTCAGTCGGTTAAGACGCTGTGTTGCTAATACCTTACCTTTTGCCATTCCAGCGGCCTCGCCCTCTTCGTATCCCTCGGCACGTGTCTGACGCATATGTCTCTCTTCATCATATTCGTAGATACTCATTCGTTTCGCCTCCGCTCTGTTCTTCGACAGGAATTCTGACAGAATTCCTTCTTTGATACATTCTGTTATCGCTTGCTCCACAGCATCCTCCAGTGACATTCTATCTGCATATTCCCGTACTCTTGCCGTATACAGGGAATAATCCTTTAATGTTTTGCATGCATTCAACAATTCCGGATTATAATCCGGATTGATATTTAACATAAGCGCCGTTAACTCTAGAGAAATTTCATCTTCCTTAACGCTGTACATGTCTGACAACTTCAGAATCATTCGATCTGGAAATGGGTCTCTTCCGTTATAAAAGATTAAAAATCGAGGCGGTGGTATATTGATAACCTTTCGCCCATACAGATTCTCGTTCTTTGTAATATTCGCATAGATGTCTGATACATACAGTAAATACCGAAGTGGCAGATTCGGACTGTAAGTTGACTGGTGTTCATACAATGACAGTCTGGAATCAATGATAAAAGATACATCGTTCTTCATGGACATATAAATAGCATTTTGCAAAGTGTTGATTTCCAACAATTCAGGGATATCATAATCTGTTTTGTTGACTGCATTATACAAGGCAAGCAATTCTTTTTTGTCACTGAATATCATCTCAAAGATACGGGCTTTGTAGATGCGGTTTGAAGTAACTGTTCCTGTCTGTTCCATAAAAAGGCCTCCTTTTTCTATTCTTGCAGAGGCTTTTCCAATGCATCCTGTTCCATCCTGGAAATCCTCTGCTGTTATGTGGGTGATCAAGCATTGAGATTTCTAAGATTTTCTGATGATTGAGATGAATTTCAGACGCGTTTCGCTTAGACTGATAGAAATAAAATGCTCTGTGTGTATTCTAGCATAATGAATTTTGAAATACAACAACTCATACTATTTTATTTTCGACAGTAAAAATTACATCTATACACTACTCTTTAGTGTATCAATTTTTAAAACCATACGAAGTAGCGATCAGCAAAGCCTTTGAGTTTTCTGTTATTTTTTTCTCCTTTACAAGTTTTTTTACCCCCGCAACAGACAATGCAGAAGATGTTTCTAAATACAATCCGTTTCTCGCCAACTCAGACACCGATATTCCTACATAAGACGCTGGAACAGAGATTGCATATCCATTACTATTTTTTAATGCCAAATATGATTGTACTGTTACCGTATTGCCTCCAATTGATGGTGTATTTTGGCTATTACCTTCGAATTGTTTAATGCATTCATCCAAACTCCTAACTTTTTCTAAACGAGGAAATGGTTCTACCGCAACTAACCGTGGCATTTCTTTTATCTTTTCTGCATCAATCAAATCTTGAAATCCCTCATATATTCCCCACAACAAATCTCCGCGCGATGTAGGTATCAAAATATACTCTGGAATATCATCCTTCATTTCCTCAAATATCTCATAAGATATCGTTTTATATCCTTGCACACCAAAACAGCAACTGCCTACTGGAGGAACATTTACATTAGTTGCACTAAACCAATTTTCAGTCTCCATCTCTTCTCTGATTAATTTCCACCGACTCATTGAATCTTTCGCAATAATTAGTTCCGCACCAGTCGTTTCTATCGCTTTTTTCCAGTGTGAAGCAATGGCATCCGTTACAACAATACTACATGATATTTCATTTGCCGCAGCATAACATGCAAGAGAGATTCCTTCGTTACCACTTGAAGCTGCCACAATTTTAGAATACCCCATTTCTTTTGCTCTCGTTACAATCAAGGGATTCATTCTATCCTTATGAGAACCTGTCGGATTCTGAAACTCACATTTCACATAAAGATTTCTAATTCCTATTTCCTCTGCAAGACGTGGTATCTCCACAACTGGAGTTGCACCTTCCCCCAGAGAGATAAAATCATCAACCGGAAGCATAGAAATGTACCTTTTCATTCCTTTTTTCATCGGAAGTATTTTCAGATTTTCTTTATATTTGAATGTCAAACTAGACGGATGCCCTTTATTCAAACAGTCGGGACATCCTAACGGATACTCTCCAACAGGTAACTCTGCTCCACATTGAATACAGTACATATATTGAATCTTTTCATTTGTCACATCTAATTCCTCCGTAAAATATTATTCTGCTAGCATTGTAAAGAAATTATATTTACAATATGAAATTAATTAACCTTACAGATACAGTTCCGTCCTCCTGACTGAAACATATGGTTTTTCCTGTCGTATCATCGCAGATTCTTTCAAATCAATATCTGCATATAGTATCTTCTCGGTATCATCTGCCTTTACTATCGTCTTGCCTTCTGCAGATACCTGAAAGCCTGTATCAGATGCCGCATAATACTCCTGTTCATAGAACCTTTCTGCCTGAGCAATATGAACCATTTTCTGGATTCCAAGAATGGTACCTTCCTGATCAATCAATATACTTGCATCATAAGACTCACCATTTTCTGTAAGGTAGATATTGGGAACTGCCATGATGTGATAATCTCTGCAGGTATCACAAAAAGCTTTTACAATACATTCTTAAATTATTTTCACTTTTTCTCATATATCTCTCGCATTCTTGAAAGTAATATAAATGTAACTTATTCCAAATATCACACCACTTATGAGTAAAAGGAAATGCCTCAATGCGATGCCGCTTAGCAGAAATATTCCGATGGGAATAATCGCCAGCGCCATACTCTTCCACAATTTCGGCTCGATAAAATACAGCATCCAGGCAACCCAGTATGCAATTAGTAAAAGTACATTTCCTACTCCATACATCAAAAAAGCATTCACAGAACAAAATCCGAATTCCGCAATTCCGATATGAAACACCATAAGAAACATGGATGCATATCTTCCAATCTGTTCCATCAGATTCATTCCCTTATTAACTACTTTATTTTCCTGTCCCCGATAATAAAATGCATAGATAAGATTCGGAAGTAACATTAATATGATAATGATAAATCCAAAGATATTTATCCAGTTTTCTCCCGTCTGTCCTGCTATAAATACAGATGTCGGTCCATCTGCTCCGCCTATAGAATAACTCATTTTAAATCACCTCTGATCAAGACTCATTATATCATCTAATTCTGTTTTACACTAATCCTTTATGCCATAATACTGATAAATTGCTGAACCGATATACTTTGTAATTCCTTTTCCATATTGCTTGTCTGTGGCTTCTTCCATTTGAGAATTGTTTCGGTAATCGTTTGCAACTTCCAACAATAAGGCTCTCGCATTATCTACTTTAAAAAGACTTTTATAATTTTCTGCCAATCTTTTTACCGCTTCCATTGCCATATCGTTATCTGAATTTTCCATTGCATGGGCAAATTGTCTGTAAGTCATATCTATTTCATTTTGCTTCTCAGTAAATTCCTCTTTATCTCCTGTTGACTGCAGACTCGCCTCTATCGCTTTTTCTTTACTTCCATATATTTTAATCAACTGCTCACAGACCTTTTCGTCTTTGAAGTTTTCTGTTACAGTCTGTACGAACTGATCAATATCTCCATACTTCTCTACTATCGTCTTTTTATCTTCTTCACTCATAACCTCTAATGAATGATGAACTATTTTTTGAATATCGTCATGGTTAAATGCTTCAAAGCTCATCTTCTCCTCTCCTTTCAATACGTCAGAAATTAATTCAATTATTCCGTTCAGACGGTTACGCTTCATTTCTAACATCCATTTTTGCATTTCGAGAATTTTTCGCTTATCAGCATCAGGATTTCACATAATTGCTTTTATCTCTGATAATGGAACTTCTAATTCTCTGAAAAACATAATCTGTCGTAATTCCTTCAGCGATTTCTCGTCATACAAACGATATCCTGCTTCTGTTAATTTTGCAGGCTTAAGTAAATTAATTTCATCATAATACCGTAATGTTCTTATACTGATTCCTGTCAGCTCCGACACCTCTTTTACTGTTTTCATACTTCCTCCTTTCCTATTCATCGTAAACCGTTACGTTACTGGAGAGTCAAGATGTTTTCTGTTTTTATCTTATCATATTCCTAATAATCCTACACCCATTTTCGTGCATAGAAAAATGGCGCAGATAATATCTCTATTACCTACGCCATTTCTTATTACACTTTTCAATTCAAGTACTCTATTTGTCGGAAATATTTTCCTTCAATTTATTTCTGTACAATATTGATGATCTTCTTCGGAACATAGATCTCTTTTACAATGGTTCCTGTCAGCTTATCTGCCACTGCTGCTTTTCCGGCTTCAATTGCATCTTCTTTGGAAACATCTGCTGCCACAGAGATGACTGCTCTGGTCTTACCGTTAATCTGTACCGGAACTTCTATCTCATCATCTTTCATAGCTTCTTCATCGTAAGTTGGCCATCCGGCACTGAATACACTGCCTTCGTGTCCTAACTGCTCCCAGATCTCTTCTGCAATATGAGGTGCAAATGGGGACAGAAGAACTGCCATGATAGACAATGTCTCCTTGTCAATTCCGCCTTCTTTCTTGGCAATCTCAATCAGCTTATTGTTATGCTCCATGAAACCAGAGATTGCTGTATTCAGGCTGAAGCTTTCCAGACGAGTAGTAATATCATATACCAGTCTGTGACGTTCCTTGATCATCTCTTTGGTAGCTTTTACATCTGCTTCTTTACTGTCCATTACCAGATTCCACAGACGTTTTAAGAAACGGTTTACACCGTCAATTCCACGGTCATCCCACTCTGCATCTAACTCCGGTGGTCCTACGAACAGCTCGTACATTCTCAGAGAATCACATCCGTAATCTCTCACAAGATCATCCGGAGATACCACATTTCCTTTTGATTTGCTCATCTTAATACCATTCTTGCCAGTGATCATACCCTGATTGAACAGTTTCTGGAATGGCTCATCAAAATCAATCACACCGATATCGTATAAGAACTTGGTATAGAAACGGGAATACAATAAGTGTAATACCGCATGTTCTACACCGCCGATATACATATCTACCGGAAGCATCTCATCTGCTTTTTCTCTGGATACCAGTTCTTTATCATTATGATTATCAACATAACGTAAGAAATACCAGGAAGATCCAGCCCACTGAGGCATGGTGTTGGTCTCACGTTTTGCAGGCTTGCCACACTGAGGACAGGTGCAATTCACCCACTCATCAATACCTGCAAGTGGTGACTCACCGGTTCCTGTCGGCTCATAGGATTCTACATCTGGCAGACGAAGTGGCAATTCTTCTTCCGGCACTGGTACACAGCCACAATCTGGACAATGTACGATCGGAATTGGCTCACCCCAGTAACGCTGACGAGAGAATACCCAGTCACGGAGCTTGTAATTTACAGTTGCACGTCCAATACCGCGCTCCTCAATGATATGTGGTGCTTCTTTCTTCAGCACTGCAGATTCCATACCATTCCACTCACCGGAATTGATCATTGTTCCGTTCGCTTCGGTATAAGCTTCCGTCATATTTTCAATTTCTTTTCCATCTTTCGCAATAACCTGAATAATCGGAATGCCAAATTTCGTTGCGAATTCAAAGTCACGGTCATCGTGTGCAGGTACACACATGATTGCACCGGTACCATAATCGGCCAGTACATAATCAGACAGCCAGATTGGTGTCTTCTCACCGTTTAACGGATTGATTGCATAACTACCTGTGAATACACCTGTCTTCTCTTTATCCTGCATACGATCTACATTAGACTTCATAGATGCATCGTAGATGTATTTCTCAACAGCCTCTCTGGTCTCATCCGTAGCCAGGCTCTTAGCCAGTTCATGCTCCGGAGCAAGAACCATAAAGGTTGCACCATACAAGGTATCTGGTCTTGTTGTATATACCGTAATCTTTTCTTCTCTTCCTTCAACAGGGAAGTCTACTTCTGCACCGTAAGACTTGCCAATCCAGTCAGCCTGCATCTTCTTAACCTTCTCCGGCCAGTCAAGCTTGTCCAGATCATTTAACAGTCTGTCTGCATATTTAGTAATACGGAGCATCCACTGACGAAGATTCTTCTTCGTAACCTCAGTTCCACAGCGCTCACATTTTCCATTTACTACTTCCTCATTGGCAAGACCGGTCTTACAAGACGGGCACCAGTTGATTGGAAATTCCTTCTCATAAGCAAGCCCTTCTTTGAACATCTTTACAAAGATCCACTGCGTCCACTTATAAAAGTCAGGATCTGTTGTATTTACTTCACGATCCCAGTCATACAGTGCTGCAATCTCATTGATCTGACGCTTGATATTCTTAATATTCTCAGCGGTAGAAATTGCCGGATGCACTCCCATCTTAATGGCATAGTTCTCAGCAGGCAGTCCGAACGCGTCCCATCCCATCGGATGAATGATATAGTAACCCTGCTGCAATTTATATCTGCTCCATACATCAGAGATTACATATCCTCTCCAATGTCCAACATGAAGCCCATTTCCTGACGGATATGGGAACATATCCAGACAGTAATACTTCTCACGTTTTGTTCCATCTGCATTTTCTTTGACGTTAACAGGATCTTTTTCCCATCTTTCACGCCACTTTTTCTCAATTGCCTTATGATTATAAGGTACGTTTGACATCTTTCCATTCCTCCTATATTGATTACTTGGTGAGGTTCTACACGAACCTAGTAAGCAATATACAACCTGCTGGCTTAGCGAGGTCCTTTCGAGCTTAGCAGCATGGTTGTCTCCTTACTTACTTGGTGAGGTTCTACACGAACCTAGTAAGCAATATACAACCTGCTGGCTTAGCGAGGTCCTTTCGAGCTTAGCAGCATGGTTGTCTCCTTACTTACTTGGTGAGGTTCTTCACAAACCTGACAATAAAAAAGCCTTCACATCTCTCAAGAGACGAAAAGGCTTAGCTTCCGTGGTACCACTCTTCTTCATATGGAGGTAAAACTCCATATGCACTCATTCTTTTCTGTAACGGGAAATCCCGCTCCTGCCTATACTACTATGACTGCTTCAAATCGCCATAGCATTCAACAGAAGAACTCCGAGGCGAGTTGGGAGATTACGCTTACTGTCTTGCACCACCCGACAGCTCTCTGTAAACGATAGGCTCTTAATACTCCTCATCAACGTTTCTATCATATATAAACTATTTGCCTAATTATTATATGAAGAATGTTAAAATAAGTCAACCCCCTTGTTTTACTTTCCATTACACAACAAACAAAACATTGATCATCTTTCCATGAAAATGTATAATTTTAAGGTTGTTCCCTCTACACCTTTAGTGTATAATAGACATAAGTAAATCGTACTGAGATGTTCAGTATAATATGATACATAAAGGAGAGATTTCCCATGGTAAATTTATTAACAGGTCCGAAAGGCAGCGGAAAAACACAACAAATGATCGAACAGGCTAACGCAAAAGCAAAAGAATGTAACGGCAATGTAGTATTTATCAAGAAAACTCACAGAGATACAGCAAGTGTTGCATTTGATATCCGTACAATTTGTATGGATGATTTCCCGACAATTACCAATACAGACGAATACATTGGATTCTTATATGGCATGTATAGTTCTAACCACGATATCGAATGTATCTTTATCGATGGTATTCTGAAGCATGCTGATATTTCTTTAGACAGCATGCCCGATTTTATTGAAAGACTGAAAAAGATCTCAAAGGAATGTGGTATTGATTTCTATGTAAGCATTAGTGCCGATAAAGCTGATTTATCAGGTGTTAATGCCGAGGGATGCACATTTTTGAACTAATATAACTATTTCAAAAGGAAAGGGCAGTCCAATCGGGCTGCCCTTTATGGTACAAAAAGATGAGTGGGATCAAAGATGCAAAAAAGAAAAGAGCCAGACGCCAGAAGATGAAAAGACTTCGCATAATGTTGTGCATTCTTCTTTTTCTCTTTCTATGTATTCTACTGTTTTTGACAGTGCGTTCTTTTCATTCTAAAGATAAAGAAAAGAAGGTAGAAACACCTCCGCCTTCTGAAAATATTGATACATCCAAAGTCGATGTACAGGAACTAGTGATTAACAGTACAGAACCTTCCGACTCTGAAGCACCGGTTTCTATTACCGTAAGTTCTATGGGTGACTGTACACTGGGAACAGATGTCAACTTTGCGCAATCGACCAGTCTTCCGGCATATTACGATATCAACGGTCCCGATTACTTTTTCCAAAATGTTCGATCCATACTGGAAGCAGATGATCTGTCAATTGTAAATATGGAAGGAACCCTTACCACCTCCGACCAGCGCGCAGACAAAACTTATGCGTTTAAAGCCTCCCAGGATTACGTCAAGATTCTTTCCGACAGTTCTATAGAAGCTGCTAACTTGGCTAACAACCACAGCATGGATTATGGGGAGCAAAGTTATACTGATACAATCAATGCTTTAGATGATGCAGGCATCGCAAGTTTTGGCTTTGAACATGTGAAAATTCTGGACATCAAAGGGATCAAGGTAGGTGTTACCGGTATCTACGAACTTGCAGAACATCTGGAAAAGAAGCAGCAGGTAAAAGAGAATATAGCTGCATTAAAAAAAGCAGGCGCACAATTAATCATTATTAATTTTCACTGGGGAATGGAGCGAGAATACCAGCCAAACGATACACAGAAGCAATTGGCACATCTGGCAATCGACGAAGGTGCCGATCTGGTAATCGGTCATCACCCTCATGTATTACAGGGTATCGAAAAGTATAAAGACAAATATATTGCTTACAGCCTGGGAAATTTCTGTTTCGGAGGGAACTCCAATCCAACAGACAAAGATACCATGATCTTTCAGCAGACATTTACCATTACAGAAAATGGTGTTGAAAAAGACGACAACATCAATATCATTCCATGTTCGCTTTCTTCCGCCAGCAGCTACAATGATTATCGTCCTACACCGCTAGACGAAGACGAAAAGCAACGAGTACTGAACAAAATCAAAGAATATAGTTCGAATCTGTGATGAACAAACTGACCAATAATCCATTCTTGAATTTCAACAACAAAAGTGTTAAGATGAAAGTACGCACTTGCATGGAGGTATGCTATGGATGAGACAAGTCAGAAAATCATTGACGCCACGATGTCTTTAATACGGGACAAAGGATATGTAGCTACAACTACCAAGGATATCGCAAAAACTGCAGGTGTCAATGAATGCACTCTGTTCCGTAAATTTAAAAGCAAAAAAGATATCGTTTTACATGGCGTGGCCCAGGAGAAATGGCGCGGAAATATTACTCCAGAGATCTTCCAGAATGTCACATGGGACTTGCAGCATGATCTGGAAATGTTCATGAATGCATATATGGAGAGGATGACACCCGATTTTGTGAATCTTTCCATTGGATTACGGGCACCACAGCTTTATGATGATACAGCCTCATTAATTATGAAAGTTCCACAGGCGTTCTTATCTTCTCTCGTAGATTATTTTAAAAAAATGGAAGAAAAAGGGAAATTACCACATCTGGATTTTGAATGCCTGGCGCTCACTATCTTTTCATCCACTTTTGGATATACTTTTTTACGCGCATCCTTTGATGATAAGTTGACGTCTATAGAGAAAAAAGCCTTTATTAAGCAAAGCGTCGAAGTGTTTTGCCGGGGAATTCCGCAAATATAATGAATCAGGTACTATCGGATATTTATTTATCTGGCAGTACCTTAAATATTAATTTTATGCAAGCAAGTACATGCATACAAAGGAGGTCGAAATATGAAAATATCTGGTGCTGAATTATTTGTAAAAGCTTTAAAGGAAGAAAAGGTTGACGTACTGTTTGCCTATCCCGGAGGGCAGGCCATTAATCTGTTTCATGCCCTTTATGGCGAAACAGATATCAAAGTCATCCTGCCGCGGCATGAACAGGGATTAGTTCATGCTGCTGATGGTTATGCCCGTTCTACCGGAAAAGTTGGTGTCTGTCTTGTAACAAGCGGACCAGGTGCCGCCAATCTGGTAACCGGCATTGCGACTGCCAATTATGACAGTGTTCCAATGGTATGTTTTACAGGACAGGTGCCGACAAAACTAATCGGTAATGACTCTTTTCAGGAAGTAAATATTGTTGATATTACCAAAAGCATCAGCAAATACGCAGTTACTGTTAAAAGGAGAGAAAATCTGGCTGAAATTATAAAAAAAGCATTCTATATCGCCAAGACCGGGAAGCCAGGAGTCGTGGTAGTTGACATTCCAAAAGATATTCAACAGGAATTGGGAAGCGATGATTACCCTTGCACAGTAGATACTCAGGACTGCAAGCCCAAAAACACCACTCCTTCCCTTCAGATTATCAAAGCCTTAGACATACTAGATCACTCCAAAAGGCCTGTTTTCTTAATCGGTGGTGGTGTAAATATAGCTCATGCAGGTAAAGAAATGACAAAACTAATCCAACTGACCGGCATCCCTGCTGTCACGACCATCATGGGAAAAGGTGCCATACCATCCGACCATGAACTATACATTGGAAACATAGGCATTCACGGCAGTTATGCTGCAAATTCTGCAATCAGTCAGTGCGATGTACTATTTTCTATCGGGGCAAGATTTAACGACCGCATTACAGGAAAAACGGACGAATTCGCGCCAAATGCAAAAATCATCCGCGTTGACATAGATCCAATCTGCATTTCCAGAAATATTGAAGCAGATCTTTCTATCGTTGCTGACGCAAAAGATGTAATCTGCTCATTACTTGAGAAAGCCGGCCCTTTAAATATCAGAAGTTGGACAGAACAAATCAACACATGGAAAAAAGCACACCCTATCCATATATCCGGCGACGGTATGACACCTGAGTCGATTATCGGTCAGATCAACCAGATATTCAAAAATGCTATCATCGCAACAGATGTCGGACAACATCAATTATGGACGACTCAGTTTCTTGATCTCAATGAGCACAAACAACTTCTGACTTCTGGCGGTCTCGGAACTATGGGGTATGGTTTCCCGGCAGCACTTGGAGCCAAAATTGGAAACCCTGAAAAAGATGTGATCGTAATATCCGGGGATGGAAGTATACAGATGAATATTCAGGAATTAGCTACTGCTGTTGTAAATGAACTGTCGATTATTATCTGTATCTTCAACAACAGCTATCTGGGAAATGTAAGGCAATGGCAGGAGATGTTCTACCAAAAACACTATTCGCAGACCTGCCTTCGCCGCCGCAAAAGCTGTGCCGCTATCTGTAATACACCAACCCAAAACTGTCCGGAATATACTCCTGATTTTATACGTCTGGCAGAAAGCTATGGTGCAAAAGGAATCCGTGTCACAGAAGAATCGGAAATAGCAGATGCACTCACCGAAGCAAAGCAAAACCAGAAAGCACCAACAATCATTGAATTTATCATTGAACAAGAATTGAATGTACTGCCGATCGTCCCGCCAGGCAGACCGTTACAGCATATGATTTTAGAAGGCTCACAAAAGAATGCATAATAAAAAGTGGAGGATTTCATCTTTCCTCCACTTATCGTTCCGTCAATCAGTTCAGTTCTTTATATATAAAACAGGAATTCATACAATAGCGTGATCAAAGGCATGGTAATGATACAGAAAATGACAGACATTACATTAATTACGCTGGCATATTGCGCATCTTTATTATATATCTGGGCAAGCTGAGTTACCATAGCTGCCGAAGGTGCCGCTGTAGCAAGTAATACAACCATAAAGATATATTCTGCATCATTATGTAAGCCCAGATGACCCAGGAATGCAAAGGACACTGTTGCAATCAACGGAAATACAATCAACCGCAGCAGACAGATCAGATAAGGACGTTTTTGTCTGAACACCCACAGAAGATTCACATCTCCAATGACCATACCAATGACCAGCATGCTGGCGGTACTCACCATATCGCCAAACCCACTGACACTACTGCCTATTACAACTGGAAGCCTGATTCCAGTGGCAAAAAATACGAATCCAAGGAATATGGCAATCAGATTCGGATTCAACAGAATCTTCTTATAATCTCTCTGCTGTTCCTGATTCACAACGCTTACTCCATGTGTCCAGACCAAAACAGCCTGAACCATGATAAATGCAGATGTATAGAATACCCATTCACTTCCCAGTACCGCCGATACCAGCGGAATGATCAGATAGCCTGAATTCGTATAGATAATAGAAGCCTTTTCAATACTGTTAATATTTAAAGGCTTCTCAATGAGCTTTGTCACAGCAATCATCACAACATGCACAATAACTGAAAGAACCGTTGCCAGAAGCAGCCCATATACTTTGTCCTTTGTTAATTCAATTTGAAAGGAATTAAAGATTGCACATGGTGAACAGATATATACAACGATATTAGATATAATCTTACTGTCTTTCGTTTTAAATAGTCCTATCTTTACAATAATATATCCTACGACCATCGTTAAAAACATGGCCATAATCTGCTCTGCCAAAAGTATACTCAATTCCATTATTTCTCTTCCTTAATCTCCAGAGACATGACTGTGTTTGCTTTGTCCCCCTCTTTGTATTCCATGGTAATCTCCTGCCCGGTTTCACATCTGACAACATCAATATAATCAACAACTGATACGTCAAAGATATCATCAGAACCTTCCACCATGATATAATAGTGCGATGTTCCCTCTAGCACTGCCTGTGCAATCTTTGTAATCTTACCTTGGATGGTTTTTACCTCTCTGGTATCTTCTTCAACCTGTTTCACTCCATTGCTCAGCAATAATTCCAGATAATTTTCTTCACACTGGCTTACACTGTCGCCAATGGCAACAATCTGATATTTCTGAACATTTACCATAGCATACTTTTTCACAAGCCCCGCATCATCTTTTAGAGCAATAAAATATGTCGGTTCATCCGAAATATTCAACAACAGAGGAAATGTCGCAAGATATCCCAGATTCTGTACCTGTCCTTCTGCGGAAGACATGGCAGATGCTTCTGTCGCACCTTCTACTTTATAATATTTTGTCTCCATAGTACGCTGGTTCGAAAGCACAAAACCAACATTAGACTGATCTCCGTTTACAGATGTCACTCCTGTATA
Organism: Bariatricus sp. SGI.019; assembly: GCF_050315235.1. NCBI lineage: Bacteria > Bacillati > Bacillota > Clostridia > Lachnospirales > Lachnospiraceae > Bariatricus > Bariatricus sp. SGI.019. The sequence continues at coordinate 114,808 of NZ_JBNPOQ010000002.1, forward strand.
CATCCACACGTCATCATCCAGAGCCAGGTAATTATATCCGTCTGTCGTTTCCAGACAGTCTTTCTGACTTAAAACGCTGTTCAGAAAACCATGTTTCAATGTTCCGTAATAATCAAACAACTGCACCAGAAGATCTGCAGAATATGCACGGTCTACCCACTGTGGTACATCTTCAATATCATAAGTCTTGGTTTCTCCGGTAATGGCATTACACAATACTACTTTCCCAACCGTTTCACCGCCAAAAAGTCCAATATTAAACTTCTTTACCGGTGCGATCCAATAAGGTACACCTTTGTCATCAATTTCAAAACTTAAGTCTCCATAGATATAGGTCGGATGTGCAAACCGCAGATGCCTGTAAATATTCCGATTCAGATGTTCACTGGTCGTATACTTCATTCCCTCGTCAAGTTTTACAAGTTCCGTAGTCTGTGTTGCCATATTAATACGGATATAAGCCGGAATTCCATTCGAACGATTGGTAAACCATTTGATCAAATTCGCATATTTCAGCGGAGACACACGAACCGGATTATCCTGATAATTAATCTGGCTATAGATATCATCCACCTCAAACTGTGAGACCATATCTACCATACTTCCCATCTTACGGTCTCCCAGAATCTCTGCCGTATCTTTATCCAGAAGCGGAATCTTATCAAACGAAAGTTCTTCTACATCTTCCGTAAACTCTCCTTCTTCAACAGTCAACAATTTCTGATACTTTTTGGCATTTACAATCGGAGACGATAATAGAGAGCCGATCAGATAGATGATTCCGAGTCCAAGTATAATAATTCCAAAACCTTTCATCACTTTACTCTGCCGGAATTCACCTCTTCCGAGTCTTTTACGCATTGCATAACAGACCGCCAGCACAATAAATATCACAATTACAAAAAACCATGTGTCTGAAGAGTGGATATTGATTGCCGGCAATGAAATATAATAATATAAACCTGCCAGCAATACTACAATAATTGCAATTAAAAACTTCTTTTTTCCTTTCATACTACCTCCTGTTCTATACTCTAGAACTTTCTTTTCCATGCTGAAGCTGTAAATAACATTAAAAATGGAAAGATTTCCAAACGCCCTGCAAGCATATCAATGCAAAAAACCAGCTTGGATAATGGTGAAAATGCTGCAAAATTTCCTGCCGGCCCTACCTTTGAAATTCCAGGTCCGATATTATTCATTGTCGCTAACACAGAGCTGAATGTAGTCGCAAAATCCATATTATCAATAGAAATAAGCAGAACAGACCCTATCAAAAGAGCAGCATATGACATCAAATAGACATTGACGCTTCGAAGAACTTCATGATCCACTTTTTTCCCGTTGACTCTGATAATATTTACAGACTTAGGATGTGCCAGTTTCATAATCTCCTGTTTAATATTTTTCAACACCATCAGAAAACGCGATACTTTCATTCCGCCGCCGGTAGATGATGCACACGCTCCAACGATCATCAAAAACAAAAGTATACATTGAGAAAACATCGGCCACTCATTATAATCTGCCGTTGCATATCCTGTCGTTGTAATAATGGATGCCACCTGAAATACTGCGTAGCGGAATGCTTTTAATGGATTGGGATACTGACCGCTGATATTCAGTGTAATCGCCGCTGTCGAAAGAGATATAATCAGCAAATACGCCTTTAATTCTTCATTTTTGAAAACCATTTTGTATTCTCCGATCAACAGCAGAAAATACAAGTTAAAATTAATACCAAATAATATCATAAATGTAGTAATGACACCATCGATATATGCACTGTTAAAATATCCGACACTGGCTCCGTAATTGGCAAATCCTCCGGTACCTGCTGTTCCGAATGAAAAGATCAGGCTGTCAAAAAGTCCCATTCCACCAAAGATCAAAAGTATGATTTCTATAGATGTCAGTCCAAAGTACATTCCATAAAGAATTCTCGCTGTAGAAGTCATCTTGGGAACCAGTTTATCTTTCTCTGGCCCCGGAACCTCTGCACGCATCAGGTGCATGGTATTCTTCTTGTCCAGAGAAGTAAGCACCATAACGAATACCAGCACTCCCATACCGCCTACCCAATGAGTAAAGCTTCTCCAGAAAAGCATACATTTTGGTAACGCTTCTATGTCTTCAAGAATACTGGAACCTGTTGTCGTGAAACCGGATACCGTCTCAAAAAAAGCATCAACAAAATCAGGGATACAACCTGACAGACAGAACGGTAACGCCCCAAATAAAGACCATAAAATCCACGCACTGGCGACAATAACCATTCCTTCTTTTCCATAGATTGTCCGATTCGCCGGGCTCTTTCTTCCAAACAGGAAATAAGCAACGAATAATATTACTGTGGGTATCAGAAAATACACTCCACAGAACTCCTGATAAATAAGGGATACAAAAGCCGGGAGCAGCAAAAGTACGCCTTCGACTCCCATCATCTTTCCCAATATGTATCGTATCATCTTTGTATTCATAATCTTTTCTCGTCTCCCTACGCCAAAATATCTTTCAAATCATTGATGATATGATCTTTCGTAATTACAATTACACTGTCGCCAACTTCCAGATGATCCTCTCCGTTTGGAATAATGATTCTTCTGTTTCGTCCAATACATGCAATCAGATTATTTGGCTTTGTCGGAAGATTTTTAAGCGGAACATTGGTCAGGCTGCTTTCCTTTTTTATAATAAATTCCATTGCCTCTAAGCTGCCATTTAATAACCGATATATAGTCTCAACATTGGCACTGCTATAAGAATTATTTCTTGCTCTTACATAACCGACAATTGCATCTGCTGCCGCACTTTTCGCAGAAATAATACTGTCAATTCCAAGACCTTCTACCATCTGCGCTCTGGAATCTTCATTCACTTTGGCAATAATCTTGCTGACTCCCTGCGTTTTAGCGAAAAGTGACATAATGATATTCTCTTCATCCATTCCTGTCAACGCAACAACTGCATCCGCATTTCCGATTCCTTCCTCCAGAAGCAGATCATGGTCTGCCGCATCTCCATGGATCACTGTAGCGCCCGGCAATGCCTCACACAGATATTCACAAGTCTTTTCATTACGCTCTACAATCTTTACCTGCATTCCTACCTGGAGAAGCTGTCTGGTAAGATAAAAGCAGACATTACCGCCGCCGCATATCAAGACCTTCTTTATCTTTGCATTTCTGCGTCCTAATGCCTTAAAAAAAGCTTTTAAATCCTGATGTGCAGCTGCGATATGGAGTCTGTCACCTTGCTGCAATACAAAATCTCCATCAGGAATATAGATCTCACTTCCACGCTTCACCGCGCACACCAATATTTTGATCTGGAACTTTCGATATATTTCAGCCAGTGACAATCCTGCTAACAGACTTTCTTCTCTCATAACATGCTCGATCAGTTCCACTCTTCCCTTCATAAAGGTCTCTACTTTACATGCCTCAGGGAGTAATAATACACGAGAAATCTCATTTGCTGCCGCAAGTTCCGGATTGACTGCCATACTCAGATGCAAATCTTCTTTTAAAATATCTATCTGGCGATAATACATCGGATTACGCACCCTCGCAATTGTATGTTTTGCACCTAGCCTTCTTGCAAGCAGACAGCTTAACATATTCATCTCATCCGTAGATGCACATGCAATAACCAGATCGGCATGTGGTACATCTGCTTCTTTCTGTATCTCAACATCAGCGCCATTCCCTGTAATACAGAAAACATCCATTTGATTCAACGATTCCCTTAACTTTCCGGCATTCTGATCAATCAAAACAATATCATAATCTTCTTCTGACAACTGTGCTGCTACTTTATGCCCGACTTTGCCATCACCAATTACTACTATCTTCATTTTCTATGATCCTCTATCTACTATTATTTTTCATATAACAAGGAGATTATAGCACTTTTAATCTAAGAAAAAAAGCCCTTACGGGCTTTTCTTCTATGTGAAAAATCTCTATTCTTCTGCTGCTCTTTTTGCGATCTCAGCTTCCTGAACGTCAGATGGAGCCTGCTCATAACGTGCAAATTCATAAGAATATGTTCCTCTTCCTCCAGTCATAGAACGTAATACTGTACAATAACCAAATAATCCTGTCATAGGAATATCTGCAACGATCTCCTGGTAACCACCTGCAATTGGATTCATGCCAAGCACTCTTCCGCGGCGCTTATTCAGATCTCCCATAACATCTCCTGTATAATCATCCGGAACGATAACTTTAATAGAGGCAATTGGTTCCAACAGAACCGGTCCTGCTTCCATGAAACCTTTCTTGAATGCTTGAATCGTTGCAGTCTTAAATGCCATTTCAGAAGAGTCTACCGGATGATAAGATCCATCATACAATACTGCCTTCACGCCAACTACAGGATAGCCAGCCAAAGGTCCCTTAAGAACAGATTCCTGCAGACCCTTTTCAACAGCCGGGAAGTAATTCTTAGGAACGGCACCACCAACAACTTCTTCTTCGAAGATATATGGTGTTTCAAGATCACCGGATGGCTCGAATCTCATCTTAACATGACCATACTGTCCATGTCCACCTGATTGTTTCTTATATTTGGTATCAACATCCGATTTCTTTTTCAGTGTCTCACGGAAAGCAACCTTTGGAGTCTCCAGAGTAACTTCACATTTGTATCTCTCTGCCAGCTTGCTTACTGCTATTTCAAGATGCTGGTCGCCCATACCATAGAGCAATGTCTGACGGTTCTCACTGTCATTAACTACTTTCAAGGTTACATCTTCTGCCATCATCTTCTGCAATGCCTGAGATACTTTATCTTCATCTCCTTTATTCTTGGTTACATATTTCATATATGTATATGGCTTTGAATAATCTGTCTTACCATACAGAACCGGAGTTGTCTTAGTAGAAAGAGTGTCTCCTGTCTTTGTAGCCGTAAGTTTTGCAATTGCTCCGATATCACCGGCAAATAATTCACTTACTTCTACTGGCTTATTTCCAATCATTGTATATATCTTTCCTAATTTCTCATCCGTCTCTGAATCAGAATTGTAAAGTGTATCATCGCCTTTTAATACACCAGAGCAAACTTTAATGAATGAATATTTTCCAATGAATGGATCTACCATTGTCTTAAATACATATGCAGATTTTGCTTTTGCGAAATCATAATTTGCTTCATATATCTCATTTGTCTTGCGATTGATACCTGCACATTCTCTCCAATCAGGACTTGGGAAGAATCTGACAATATCAGATAAGAGATTTGCAACGCCCTGTGCCTGAATATTTGATCCCATTGCAACAGGAACGATACTGCCTTCCATAACCTCTGTACGCATCGCAGCACGAATCTCTTCTACAGAGAACTCATCTCCTGCAAAATAACGCTCCATATATTCATCACTGATTTCTGCAACTGCCTCTAACAATTTCTCACGATAAATTTCAAGGTTCGGTTTACAATAATCCGGAATCTCACATTCCTCTCGCTGCCCAATACCTGTATAACGTCTTCCTGCATTCTTAATAACATTGACATAACCAACTAATTTCTCATTCTCACGGATTGGCTGGAAATGAGGTGCGATTACTTTTCCGTATCTGTCAGTCAGATCCTGAACAACCTGACGGAAACTAGCATCGTCTACATCCATCTCCGTTACATATATCATACGTGGCAGGTTATACTTATCACACAATTCCCATGCTTTCTCCGTTCCTACTTCCACACCTGCCTTACCGGACACAACAATTACAGCTGCATCTGCCGCACTGACTGCTTCTTCAACTTCTCCCACAAAATCGAAGTATCCGGGTGTATCCAGTACATTAATCTTTGCTTTTTCCCACTCGATTGGTACTAAAGTTGTACTAATTGAAAATTCACGTCTCTGTTCTTCTTTATCAAAATCACTAATCGTATTACCATCTGTAACTTTTCCCATACGATTGGTAGCTCCTGATACATAAGCCATAGCCTCTACAAGGCTTGTCTTTCCGCATCCCCCATGTCCTAACAGGACAACGTTTCTAATCTCATCCGTTCTGTAAACCTTCATAATTAGCTGCCTCCTTATATTGGTAAAATCTCATGTATATATTGTACTAAAAAAAAGCTTCTATTACAACTCTTTTATACACAATTTACAACAAAGTATGCTTCTATGCTTTAAAGCGTTATAGTATTGACAAGTAATTGGGGACAGGGTAAAATGAATCGGGGACAGGGTAATTTTAATCTGGGACGGAGGAAATCTCATTTTCCCCCGTCCCCTACCCCAAAGGAGGACTAACATGAAACATAAAATTGGTTTTATCGGTCTGGGACTTATCGGTGGTTCTATCGCAAAAGCAATCCGGCAGTACTATCCTGAATACGAAATTGTCGCTTTTGATAAAAATAAGGAAACTTTGGCGCTGGCAACCCAGGAATCTATTATTGATGTGGCTGCAACTACTATTGATGATAACTTCAATCACTGTAATTACATCTTTTTATGTACACCAGTATCGTTTAATACAGCCTATCTGAAGCAGTTAACCAATTATCTGCATGAAGATTGTATTCTTACGGATGTTGGCAGTGTAAAGTCGAGTATCCATAAGGAAGTAGAGGCTCTTGGCATTGAAGAATATTTTATCGGCGGCCACCCTATGGCTGGTTCTGAAAAAAGTGGTTTTATCAATTCTAAAGCTATGCTGATTGAAAATGCATATTATGTGCTGACTCCAACCAGGAAGGTATCGCAGGAAAAGATAGATGCCTATGTCAAGTTTGTTGAAAGTCTGCGTTCTATCCCGATTATACTGGATTATCAGGAACATGATTATGCAACCGGAACAATCAGTCATCTGCCGCATATCATTGCTTCTACACTGGTCAATTTTGTCCGGGATACGGATACAAAAAATGAATTAATGAAGAATCTTGCTGCCGGAGGATTTAAAGATATTACTCGTATTGCTTCTTCTTCACCGACTATGTGGCAGCATATCTGTTTAAAAAACAAAGAGAATATTTCTCATATCCTTGGAGAATATATACATTCGCTTGAAAAAGCAAAAATGCTGATCGACCAGGAAGATGAACATGCACTGTACAATATGTTTGATTCATCCAGAAATTACCGTAACTCTATCCCAGATGTGTCTGCCGGTCCGATCAAGAAAACATTTGCTGTCTATTGTGATATTATTGATGAAGCAGGCGGAATCGCTGCCATTGCTACAATTCTTGCATCCAACAATCTGAACATCAAGAATATTGGAATCGTAAATAACAGAGAATTTGAAGAAGGGGTTCTGCGTATAGAATTCTACGACGAAGGTTCTTCCAAAAAAGCCGCAGAATTATTGCAGAAATTCAGGTATATTGTTTATGAGCGTTAAAAAAATTAATCCAACTACCAATTTAAAAGGGAAAATTCATATACCGGGAGATAAGTCTATCTCTCATCGTTCCGTTATGTTTGGTTCTATCGCCCTTGGCACTACGGAAATCACCCATTTTCTAAATGGCGCAGATTGTCTATCTACCATTGACTGTTTTCGAAAACTTGGCGTCGATATCGAACAACGCCCAGATTGTATTCTGGTTCACGGAAAAGGACTGCATGGTCTGTCAGCCCCCGCTGATATATTAAATGTAGGGAACAGCGGAACAACCACTCGTTTAATGTCCGGTATTCTGGCCGGGCAAGAATTTACTTCTGTGATGTCCGGCGACGATTCTCTGAATTCTCGTCCCATGGGCAGAATCATGAAACCATTGAACAGTATGGGAGCTCACATTACCAGTATTCACGGAAATAATTGTGCTCCTTTAAAAATAGAGCCGGGCAATCTGCATGGTATTGATTATCAATCACCCGTTGCATCTGCACAGGTTAAATCTGCCGTCCTTCTGGCAGGACTTTACGCAGACGGTACCACTTCTGTTACCGAACCTGCTTTGTCTCGTAATCATACAGAACTCATGTTAAAGAGCTTTGGCGCTGACATTTCCTCTGTTCAACATACTGATGGAACTGCCACTGCACATATTGCTCCATGCAAAGAATTATATGCACAAAAAATACAGGTCCCTGGAGACATCTCTTCTGCAGCATATTTTATTGCAGCCGCACTTTTAGTCCCAGACTCAGAGTTGTTGATTCAAAATGTAGGAATCAACCCGACTCGCGCCGGTATCTTAAAAGTATGTCAGGACATGGGCGCTGACATTACTTATCTGAATCAGAAAAATGCCGGTGGTGAACCAACTGCTGACCTTTTAGTCAAATACAGTCATCTCCACGGAACCACTATTAAAGGTAGCATGATTCCCACACTAATTGATGAAATTCCAATGATTGCCGTAATGGCTGCACATGCCGAAGGTACTACAGTGATTAAGGATGCTGCTGAATTGAAAGTAAAAGAAACCAATCGGATTGATACCGTCACAGAAGGACTAAAAGCCATGGGCGCTGAGATAATTCCAACCGATGACGGCATGATCATTGAAGGCGGAACATCTCTTACCGGTGCCCACATCCAAAGCTATCTCGATCATCGAATCGCCATGGCATTTGCAATTGCAGGCCTTACCGCACAAGGAGAGACAATCATTGAAAACAGCCAGTGTGTAGATGTATCATATCCCGAATTCTTTACAACACTGGAATCTCTCCAATAGGAATTTAGATGAGTTTGTTGGTGATTGGGATGTGTACGGCGCAAGAGAGCTGGATAGGCTGGTCTGTATCCGACATCCTTCGCCAAGAATCCATAACAGAAAAAAGAGTTGCAATTTCGTGACCGGACTGATTCACCGAGAAATTTGAATAATTTCTCGATTCAGCAGTCCTTTCGAATTTGGCTGGATGCCAAATTCTCACACGGAATTGCAACTCTTTTTCTGTAACGGATTCTATCGCTTGGCTAAACGGATACGGACCAGCCTATCCAACTCCCTTGCGCCTGACATTCCCAATTACTGAACGAACTCATCTGCGGGAAATCCCTGGCGAGAAGCGTAATGGGGAGCGGTGTTTTTATACTATTCATCATTATTTCAATGGAAGAATCAGTTAGTTATTCTGCCAGTTTTTTGACAATATCTTTACTATGCCCATCTGCATGACGCGCAGGAATCCACCCTGATGAGGAAGTTGCGGACTTGGGGGATGTCAGGCGAGAAGATGGATGGGATGGTTTCCATTCGTTGGACAAGCGATAGAATCCGTTACAGGAAAAGAAGCAGGTATTTCGCGCGAAGATCTGGCATCAAGCCAGATCTGAGAAGGCTGCTGAGCCTCGAAATCATCAAGATTTTGGGGCGAATCAGCCTGGTCACAAAATATCTGCTTCTTTTCCTGTTATGGATTCTAAGCGAAGGACTCCGCAATGGAAACCATCCCATCCATCCTCTCGCCGTACACTCCTCAATCACAAACTAACTCATCTAAATTCCCATCAATAATATTGCACATGTACATTTTTCCCTAGATGTTCTACGCATTCTTTTAACTGTTCCACCAGGTTCATCCTGACGCTCAGATTGAATGGCAGATTGGAGTTCTGATGTGCCACATTCATGGCTTTTCCTACGAACAGATTCAATTCTGTACATTCTTCGATAATATATTTTGCCAGTTTTGCCGCTCCATTATCTGCATCGAGTTCTTCGAAGAATAATTCGTCAAATGCATCCTGTTCGTATCGTTTTAATAATCCCAGGGCTTTCCCTATTGTAAGCACACCTTCCGTTACAAGGTCAAGACCTTCTATCGTTGCTGTTGGCGGAACTGTTGGATCTGCATAATTTAACGAGGTTATGATCTCTTTTTTCAGTACTCTGGCTATGATATTCGCACTGGTACCTCCGCAGACAATCTTTTTACCTTCCTGTGCCATAAAATCACGTACCACACGCTCATCGTCTTCTTTATGTGTAGGTGGTCCGGTAAAAATATTAATAATCCGACGTTCGATGACCCTTGCAACTGCAACGGTTGTATCGTCCCCTGGTTTCTGCCCATACAGATCATCACATGCCTGACTTAGCATAGCGGCAAGGCGTGAAGCTGACAATGTCTGCTTTGTACATTTCAGCGTATATTCGGCCATATTTTCCCAGGTCCATCCAAAATTCAGTAATTCCCCGACTCCTGCATAGATAACACCATCACTCATGAGTACAAAACAGTCTTTTAGCTGCACTTGAAAACGATACTCTCGAATGGTCTTTCCTTCTATCACTCTTTCTTTATAAGGATAATTTACAATCTTTCCATCTCTTACAAATACACACAGCGGGTTATCATATTCTACCAGATATGCTTCTCCATTGCAGAAAATCTGCAAAATACTAAAGGTTGCATATGCTACTTCTCTGACTTTACAGACTGGTAAGGTCTTAGCAATGGTATCGACACATGCATCAATAGAAGCACCTTCCAAAAACATTGTCCCAAGGATCTTGGAAGTCAAAGTCGCAAGGATGTTCGCTTTTACACCGCTACCCATTCCATCTGCAAGAATCACGATTTCTGAATCTTCTGTCGACAACACTTCCACCTTGTCTCCACATAGTTCTTCGTGGTGTTTATTCAGACTTTTCCAAGATATATCTACACTTACACTCATCTTACTCTTCCTCTTCAAACAGAATTGAATCTCTCAGTTTTGACAAGGTCACTTTCGTCTCAGCTGTGGTTTCTCCCAAAAGTCCGGCAATCTCCTGTGCTACCATCATCTGTTTATCAATTACTTTCTGTGCCATTTCTACAGTTTCCATCTTCAAATTATAATGCTGTAATTTTGCTTTTTCTTCCTTTGTAATATCCTGATAAGTCACAAGCACAGATTCAATACTTTCAATATATACGATCGACTCAATGACGGTTAATTTCACAGATTCAAGATTAATCTTCTTCCGAGCGACCTGCTGCTTGTTTCTTAGAGCCTCTTCAATATCCAGCGCATCTACAAATTCAAAGATATACCGTTCCAGTGCCTCTTCCCGTGATACACCCAGCATCTCCTGCGCTTTTTTATTACACTCCCGTATCCTCAGATCTTTATCAACGATAAGAATCATATTCGGTGTCACATCCATGACAACATTAGACATGGATTCTGCCTGGGCAACCGCATATGGAAGACACATACTGATCTCCGCTTTTTTCTGGTATACTGCCAGGGCTTTTGCACGACAAGTCGGATAACCGCATGCTCCACAGTTCAGCTCATCTGACTTCGTATATTTTCCCATTGCATGAAGAATTGTTTTCATTTCCTGATCTGAAGGCATCGGATCTTCTACACGTCGATCTGTAAATGTTTTATGAAGTTGGATACCATTTCCGTCAATCTCTGTTGCTTCCTCCCTGTGAGCCACCTGATCTTCTACATCCATCTTAGCACGGATCAGCGACTGATTCCATTTATCAGATGCAGGACCCTTAATACATCCGCCTTCGCAGACATTCACTTCAAAAAAGCTATGTTGAATATCACCCTTTTTCAGTTCATCAAATAACTCCATACAGGCTTTCAGCCCATCAATATGTATTTTATAATAATTATCTTCTATAGAGCTTGCCCGGACAGATTGAATGATACCGCCGCTGATCGGATAGAGCTGATTAACTCTAGGACTCGGATTCCCCATCGGTCTGTCCTCACACTGATGGATATCGATACCTTCTGCTTTCCACCATTTTACTATTTCCTCAAATGTAAGGATCGCATCTATCGCTCCGCAAACACGTTCATCCCCAATCGCTTCTTCTTTTTTTGCAATACAAGGTCCCAGGAATACAACCTTGACATCTTCTCCATAAATCTTTTTTATCAAACGGCCATGCGCAATCATCGGAGAAACGACTGGCGCCATCATCGGCACAAGCTCCGGATAATATTTTTCGATCAGATCATTGACACTTGGACAGCAGGTGGTAATGATATTCGTCATCTCTCCTGCTTTCAGAAGCTTCCAGTATTCCTTCGTGACAAGTGCGGCACCTTCTGCCGTCTCACGCACTTCATAAAATCCAAGTTTCTGAAGTGCATCCACAATCTGTCCCGGTCTGTCATATTCCAGGACTCCCAGATAAGAAGGAGCAATCGATATGATCGTCTTCATTCCCTGGCGCAGGTATCCTTTCACACGTTCTATATCACTGGCAAATGTTTTTGCATTCTGCGGACAGACCTCCAGACAATGTCCACAATTTATGCAATGATTCTTCATAATATGTGCCTGCTCATTCTCTACAGAAATTGCCTTCACTTCACAATAACGCACACATTTATAGCAATGTTTACAACTCGCATCCTTGAAATCAATTACTCGCACGTTTCAGCCTCCTTCAATATCACCTCATTAAAGAAATCTTCTGCATCTTCCGGCTTCACATGATAGATTCTGTCTTTGATCTTGATACTGACACCTTTGGAACATGCTCCCATACAAAATGAACCACTCAACTCAATATCAACTTTTGTCTCATACTCCTTGACCAGTCTGGTCAGTGTCTCAATCACACTCTTGGAGCCGCGCACATGGCAGGAACTCCCGATACATATCAGAACCTTCATAGTTACCTCCTTTTCCCTCTAAATCCGTTCTGAACAACACTTCAATCACTTCGTGTTCTCAGTGTCCATTATATCATTTTTTATTTGAAAATGGAATTGTTGACAGACTATTTGCCTGAATAAACTGCCGGCATTCTTCAGATTGATATACCTGCAGAATCTATTTCCGGCAGCATAGACATTCAAAAACAGCAGCCATACAGACTGCTGTTTTTAATCATAATAATTATTAGTATGCGTTTAATTAATGGTTCTCTTTACATAAGATGTATGTAAGGTTTCATGCGCTTTATGGCTTCCTGGCTCTCCAAGATACTCTTCATAAAGCTTCTTAATTGCCGGATTCTCGTGTGACTTACGAATCGGTTTTGCAGCATCGTTCTTATACAATACGCTTGCACGAATACCGCGTACATCAGTAAAGTTGCGTACCTCACCAGATACCTGCGGCTGTCCGCCTCCGTTAACACATCCGCCAGGGCATCCCATGATCTCAATGAACTGGTAATCTGCTTCACCGGATTTTACTTTATTCAGAAGTTCTCTTGCATTGCCAAGGCCAGATGCAACTGCAACTTTCACATCCATGCCTGCCACATTATAAGAAGCTTCTTTGATACCCTGTGTTCCACGAACATCTGTAAATTCAAGATTTGCCAGTTCTTCTCCAGTCAGAACTTCAACCGCTGTACGAAGAGCAGCCTCCATAACACCACCAGTTGCACCAAAGATAACACCTGCACCTGTAGACTCTCCCATCGGATCATCGAAATCCTCATCCGGAAGTGCGGTAAAGTCAATACCACAGCGTTTGATCAGTCTTGCAAGCTCTCTTGTAGTAATCGCGATATCTACATCAGGTACCCCTGCTGCATTCTGATCATCTCTTCCGATCTCAAATTTCTTAGCAGTACATGGCATAACACTGACAGATACAATCTTCTTAGGATCAATTCCTTCTTTTTCAGCGAAATAGGTCTTCAGCATTGCACCAAACATCTGCTGTGGTGATTTACAGCTTGACAGATTCTCTGTCATATCCGGGAAGTAATGCTCACAGTATTTGATCCATCCTGGAGAACAAGAGGTAATCATCGGAAGAACGCCGCCATTCTTGATACGATCAAGAAGTTCCGTTGCCTCTTCCATAATTGTAAGGTCTGCTGCCCAGTCTGTATCGAATACTTTATCGAATCCGATTCTACGCAGCGCTGCTACCATCTTACCTTCTACATCAGTTCCCATTGGATATCCGAATTCTTCACCAAGACCTGCACGAACAGATGGTGCTGTCTGAACAACTACATATTTTTCCGAATCTGCAATCGCATCAATGATCTGCTTCGTGTAATCTTTCTCATATAATGCACCTGTTGGACAGACAGCAATACACTGACCACAGGATACACAACTGGTCTCACCCAGCCCCATGCCAAATGGAGAGCCGATCATAGTAGCAAATCCTCGATTATTAGTACCGATTACGCCAATTCCCTGTACTTTCTCACATGTTGCAACACACCGACGGCATAAGATACATTTATTATTATCACGAACCATATGTGCTGCGGAATCATCCAGTTCATAATGATTCATAGCACCTTTGTAATAATCTTCATCATCTACGCCATATTCACGGCATAACTGCTGCAGTTCACAGTTACCGCTTCTGACACAAGACAGACATTTTTTCTCATGGTTAGAAAGTAAAAGCTGTAATGTCTTCTTTCTGGATTCGATCAGTTTCGGAGTATTCGTATATACTTCCATTCCTTCATTGATCGGATATACACAGGCTGCCACCAGGTTTCTGGCGCCTTTTACTTCAACCACACACATACGGCATGCGCCGATTTCATTAATTTCTTTTAAATAGCACAAGGTAGGTATTTTAATTCCTGCAAGATGTGCTGCTTCAAGGATAGTAGAACCTGCAGGAGCTGATACATCAAGGCCATTAATTTTAAGATTAATATTTTCCATATTCTCCATCCTCCATTACTCTTTATAAATAGCACCGAAACGACATTTTTCCATACAAGCTCCACATTTTACACACTTATCTGGATTGATGACATGTGGTTCTCTTACTGTACCGGAAATAGCATCATTCGGACAGGTTCTTGCACACAAAGTACATCCCTTACATTTATCTGCGTCAATCTTATATGTAAGAAGTGCTTTACAAACGCCTGCCGGACATTTCTTATCTACAATATGTGCAACATATTCATCTCTAAAGTAACGTAAGGTTGAAAGTACCGGGTTCGGAGCTGTCTGACCGAGAGCACACAGTGAATTTGACTTCAGATGTGCTGCCAGCTCTTCCAGCTTATCCAGATCTTCCATAGTTCCCTGACCATTGGTAATCTTCTCTAGAATCTCTAACATACGTCTGGTTCCGATACGGCATGGAGCACATTTTCCGCAAGATTCATCTACTGTGAATTCCAGGAAGAATTTTGCGATATCAACCATACAGGTATCTTCATCCATTACGATCAATCCACCAGATCCCATCATTGATCCGATTGCAATCAGGTTATCATAATCGATTGGAACATCGAAGTGTTCTGCCGGAATACATCCGCCGGAAGGTCCTCCGGTCTGTGCTGCTTTGAACTTCTTACCGTTTGGAATACCTCCGCCGATTTCTTCTACGATCTCGCGAAGTGTTGTTCCCATTGGAATCTCAACAAGACCTGTATTTTTAACTTTTCCACCAAGAGCAAATACTTTGGTTCCTTTAGATTTCTCTGTTCCCATGGATGCAAACCAATCCGCACCATTTAAAATGATCTGAGGAATGTTTGCCAGAGTCTCAACATTGTTCAGAATTGTCGGTTTCTGGAACAGACCCTTTAATGCAGGGAATGGCGGACGTGGACGAGGTTCTCCTCGATTACCTTCAATAGAAGTCATAAGCGCTGTCTCTTCTCCACACACGAATGCTCCTGCACCAAGACGAAGCTCAATATCAAAATCAAATCCTGTATCAAAAATATTTTTTCCTAACAGGCCATATTCTCTTGCCTGTTTAATTGCGATATTTAGACGCTCAACTGCGATCGGATACTCAGCACGTACATAGATATATCCCTGAGATGCTCCGATTGCATAGCCGGCAATTGCCATTGCCTCTAATACTACATGCGGATCTCCTTCCAGAACGGAACGATCCATGAATGCACCCGGGTCTCCTTCGTCGGCATTACAACAGACATACTTCTGATCTGCAGCATTTGCAGCAGCAAATTTCCATTTCAATCCAGTCGGGAATCCTGCTCCGCCACGTCCGCGAAGTCCGCTGTCCAGAATGATCTGGATAACCTCTTCCGGTTTCATCGTTGTAAGGACTGTACCAAGAGCTTCATATCCACGGGTTCCAATATATTCTTCAATATTTTCCGGATTAATAACACCACAGTTACGAAGTGCAACTCTGTGTTGCTTCTTATAGAACTGTGTTTCCTGCAGTGGAAGAATCTCTTCACTGCTCTTTACTGTCTCATCATAAAGAAGACGTTTTACAACTCTTCCTTTTAAGAGGTGCTCGGATACAATTTCCGGAATATCTTCTTCCTTTACCATTGCATAAAAAGAGCCTTCCGGATATACAATCATAATTGGACCTAATGCACACAAACCGAAACAACCGGTCTTAACAACACCAACTTCATTCTCTAATCCGTTTTTCTTAATCTCTTCTACAAGTCTTTCTCTGATCTTCTGGCTGCCTGAGGAAGTACATCCTGTTCCACCACATACCAAAACGTGCGAACGATACATAGACCTATACCTCCTTTACTTATAATTGCTGCGCCCCTAATGTGTATTTTGTAACGACCTGTCCCTTCTTCAGATGAAGTTCAAATACCTCCATCGCTTTCTCAGGATTCATCTTCACATAAGTTACTTTTTCTTTTCCTGGTTCCAATACTTCAACGATCGGCTCATACTGGCATAATCCAATACATCCTGTCGGAGTCACACTGATCTTATCCGTCAAAAATTCCTTCTGCACTGCATCTGATAAAGCCGTAAGCACCGGTCTTGCTCCACTTGCAATTCCACAGGTCGCCATACCGACAACGACTCTGGTCTGTGTCTCACTCTCAGAACGGACACCGACTTTTCCTTGATTTCTTTCTCTTATTGCTTTTAATTCTTCCAGAGATTTCATACCTTTCCTCCCTTTACGTCATAATGTTTCTCCGTCATCCACTTCTGCCTTATTCGTATCCAGATATTCCCGAATAAACTGAGACACTTCAGCATCTTTGAACGACAAGCCGCCTAATATATTCTTCATTTCCTTTGTATCAAGCACAAATCCTTTACCGTCATATTCATATTTATAATGAAAATCAATTGATTCATTGAATACTATCAATGTATAAATAGTCGAATTAATGTCACCCAACGGCATCCTATCAATATGAGACAATCCAAATACTGCCTTTACACAGGTGCCTTCCTGTTCCTTCGAGCAAATCGAAAAGCTTCCCCCGGTACTTTCAGCTGCCTGTTTAAAAAAAGGAATACCAAGGCCAACTCTACGGGTCGTTCTTGTCGTGTAGAAAGGGTCCGTCACCTTTTTCACTTGCTCCTCACTCATTCCACATCCATTATCAATTACCGATACTTCAAGAATGTCCTTTTCTGTATTTGCTATGACACTAATCTCTATGTAGCTGGCTCCAGCACGCACAGAGTTTTCTGTAACATCCAGAATATTCAATGCAATTTCTGTCATCATATCTATTCATATTTGGCCAGAATATCATCAATATCATCTACTGTAAGCCGGCCGTATACTTCATCATTAACCATCATGACTGGTGCCAGTCCGCAGGCTCCTACACAACGACAGGCATCCAGGGAAAATTTACCATCTGGAGTACATTCTCCTCCTACGATTCCCAGTTTTTCCATCAGCTTATTGTAAATATCACCAGAACCTTTTACATAGCAAGCTGTACCAAGACAGACAGATATACGATAACGTCCTTTTGGGTTCAAGTTAAACTGAGAATAGAATGTGGCAACCCCATAGATCTTCTCTAATGGAATACCCGTTTCATCAGAAATGATTGTCTGAACCTCAATAGGCAGATATCCATAAATATCCTGAGCCCTTTGCATAATCGGCATCAAGGAACCTTTTTCGTCTTTCAGTTCATGAATCATCTCTAACAGTTCTTTTTTTTGTTCTTCCGTTCCATTGAACTGAACTGTAGATTTTTTAGAAAGCATTCTCTTTTACCTCCCTTAGTTATTGTCAAATTTTGTCGTTTTCACCAGAAAACTCATTTCATTTTTTCATTCTAGCATACAAATTTTCAAAAATCTATAGCTTTTTCTCATGTAATTTAGTTAATTTTCCGACAGCTTCGTTTGTTATTTCACTATCATATTGTTAAAATATTTTCAATTTTAAAAACCATTTTTTGTGTATTTTGTACAATTTCATGGTTGAATTCATCTTTTTGCAATGCTATACTAAAATAAATCTATCCATTCGGGAGGTATTTATGACAATCGAAAGAATAAAAACTTTGTTAGATGCGGATGTTCTTTATGGCAATAATTGTCTGGACAGTGAAGTACATTATGCTTTCTCATCCGATATGATGAGTGATGTCCTTGCCTACGCCGATGAACACTCCGCCTTAATTACTGGTCTGTGTAATCCACAGGTCGTACGGACCGCCGAGATGCTTGACATTGTCTGTATTATATTTGTAAGAAATAAAATCCCAGACTCCAACATTCTGACTCTGGCAGAAGAAAAAGGGATTGTCATACTCTGTACACGCCACGATATGTTCACATCATGTGGCATACTATACAGCAATGGATTACTTGGAGGTGTATAACTTCATGTGTGAAAAACTTGTATTTAATTACGTTATCTCTGGAGATGACTTCACACGCGCCGGGGAAGCCAGCAGTGATGTAAAAAACAAACTAAAAGTGATGGGAATCGACAATAATGTGATACGCAAGGTCGCAATTGCTATGTATGAAGGTGAGATCAACATGGTCATTCATGCCAATGGCGGCACGATCAAGGTCGAGATCGCACCAGATAATATTCGCATGATCCTTGCAGATGTTGGCCCAGGGATTGCGGATATTGATAAAGCAATGGAACAGGGATATTCCACTGCACCGGAAGAGGTTCGCGCTCTTGGCTTCGGTGCTGGAATGGGACTCCCCAACATGAAGAAATACTCAGATTACATGAACATTGACTCAACGATAGGAGTAGGCACTACAGTCACCATGGATGTGCATTTTTAAACTGTAGGGAGGGAAACTTTTGAACAAATTCATTAATTCTGTACAACTGGATAAAAAAGCCTGCACAGGGTGTATCAACTGCATTAAATACTGTCCTACCCAAGCCATACGCGTACAGAATGGGAAGGCAAAGATCAACCCGAAATTTTGCGTAGATTGCGGTCGTTGCCTCAGGTATTGTCCACATCACGCAAAAGTGGCAATCTATGATTCCGTTGACGAAATCAAAAAATACAAATATACGGTTGCTCTACCAGCACCTTCACTCTACTCACAATTTAATAACCTTAAGAACATTGATATTGTGCTGAATGCCCTGCTTTCCATGGGCTTTGATGATGTTTTTGAGGTCAGCGCTGCCGCCGAACTTGTCTCTGAAGCTTCTCACGCATATATTCAGGAACATATTGATGAAGCACCTTTCATCAGCACCGCATGCCCTACCATTGTAAGAATCATTCGTGTGAAATTCCCAACGCTGATTCCAAGACTTCTCCCATTAAAGCCACCCGTAGAGGTCGCTGCAGAGATTGCACGAAAAAGAGCTATAGAAAAAACAGGTCTGAACTCGGAAGATATCGGCATTTTCTTTATCTCTCCATGCCCATCAAAAGTAACTTATGTAAAATCGCCTTTGGGTATTGAGAAAAGCGAAATCGATAAAGTCCTTGCAATAAAAGAAGTGTATCCTATTTTACTGGAGCACATGACACACGATGAATCTAGGTTAAAGCCCCTGTCTGAGTCTGGGCGGATCGGAATCGGCTGGAGCAACGCAGGTGGCGAATCCAGTGGATTGCTTACCGACAATTATCTGGCCTGCGATGGTATCATGAGTGCTTTAAGAGTATTAAGTGATCTGGAAGACGAAAAATTCCACGATCTTAAATTTGTAGAATTAAATGCATGTAACGGTGGATGCGTGGGCGGTTCTCTGACCGTTGAAAATCCCTACATCGCTACTGCAAAATCCAAGAAGTTACATAGGAATCTCCCAGTTTCAAGATCCCATATCAAGGATTTTGATGAACTTGATTACCACTGGTCTACCTACGTTGAATATGAACCTGTATTCCGCTTGGGCAAGTCTTTCCGCGAAAGTTTTGAAATGATGGGATTAATCGAAGAATTGACAGAGCAGCTCCCCGGTCTTGACTGTGGCTCCTGCGGTGCACCGACATGCCGCGCACTGGCAGAAGATATCGTACGGGGAAATGCAACGAAAAATGACTGTATCTATTCTTTCCACGAATATATCGGCACTTTATCAAAAGACATCTCTTCTATGATGTCTTCTCTGGAGAAAAGCGCTGATAAAGATGAAGATACCATGCGTATGCTAAAGGATTATATACTAAAACTGACATCCGAAATCGAGAAAAAGGAGCAATGATTATGAAAACTATTCAGTCACTGATCGACTCAGGAATCTTCACACTTAGTACAGTTGGAGATTCTTCCAGAACAATATCCAAAATATTTTGCTGTGATCTTCTGAGCATTGCCATGAGTAAGGCACCTGCTGAAAGTGCATGGGTCACTGTCATGGGAAATAAAAATACAATTGCTGTTGCTTCTCTGACCGACGTTTCCTGTATTATACTGGCAGAAGGAATTACTTTTTCCGAAGAAGACCTTTCCTGTGCTGAAAAAGAGGGGATTACCGTCTTTTCAACTGATCTTCCCATCTTTGATGCCGCACTAAAATTGCAGGAGTTATTACTATGATGCCCCTGTACTACGATCTGCACTTGCATTCTTGTCTGTCTCCCTGTGGTGATGATGACATGACACCCGCCAATCTTGTAGGCATGGCTTCTGTCAAGGGACTCGACGTAATCGCATTGACAGATCATAATTCATGCAAAAATTGTCCTGCTGCAATGAAACATGGGGAAGAATATGGCGTAATCGTGATCCCCGGAATGGAACTTACTACTGCCGAAGAGGTTCATGTTGTCTGCCTGTTTCCGGATCTGGAAAGTGCAATGTCCTTTGACGCATATATCTACGAACATATTCTTCCAATTAAAAACCGAGAAAATATATTCGGGAAACAACAGATCATGAATGAATTCGATCAAGTCATCGGACAAGTTGACCGGCTTCTGATCAGCGCTACTGACATATCTTTTGATCATGTATTCTCATTGGTAGAATCCTATCATGGAATTGCATATCCCGCTCACATTGATAAATCTACAACGAGCTTGCTGTCAAATCTCGGCTTTGTTCCTCCAGACAGCACATTTTCCTGTGCAGAAATTAACAATTTTGACCATCTCCATCGCATACAAAAAGAGCATCCCTACTTTTTAAATTGTAACATGATCAGTAGTTCCGATGCTCATTATCTTATAGATATCAATGAACCTTATTATCAGATTCATTCAGAATCCCGCAAGATTCCTCATATATTGAATAGTCTTATTCACCGGAATAATTAATTCCGGTGAATCTTATCCTTTGACCTTGTTCACAGATCTGCGTAATCTCCCCATCTTGTATCAGGTAAGCTTCCCCGTATATTGTCGTATTGTCGTCCTCACACAACACATAACTTCCATCTACCAGTGCATAAAATCTATTTCCCATACTGTCAGGACAGGTAATATCTTCTATTATCCGCTTTCCATCCAGCATATGTTCTCTAACTTCCTGATAATGAGGCAAAATCATCAGTTCTGTTAACCCCAGTCCTTCCATATATCTCTGATACTCTGGATCTTCTGATTCTCCTTCCAACTCCGGCTGTGCATATACGATTCTGGCACAATTCATACTTCCGGCACTGATTCCCATAACAATTCCCGAAAATCCACAGAGTAATTCTTTTAACCCCAATTCTCTAAAGAATGCATTTTGTGTTGGAACATGACCGCCTCCTAAGATCAATATATCACTCTCCTGGATCAGCCACTGGATATCCTGTGCATTCCTGCTGTCACACACCGCAATATCTGCAAGGGACAGCCCTGCATATTCAAATGCCATTCCAAAAGTATCGCACATCTCATCATTCATCTCATAATTTTCAGGGTCTGCACTGATAATCAGACACTGCGAATTCTCGTTCCATCCATCAGACAGATTCTTTACAAATTCATTTTCCTCATTCCATTGACACGGAATATCTATCCCTTCCTGTTCACACGGACAACAGGGACTGCTTGTCAAAAATACTCTCATAATAATCTTCTCCGCTTATTATCTAATAAATACCATCTTATGTTCATCAGAATATTCTTCTGTAAAATGATAATCAAGCCTGTCAAAAGTACTCATATCTTCTACACATTCTATCTGATGTTCCGCCATAAAACGCACCATCTCACCTCTTGCCATCTTGGCATACGTTCCTTTTTCCTTCACCTTGCCGCCAATCAGTTCCCCAAACACAATTTCAATCATAGAAACATTTTCCGGCAAATAACGACTTATGCATTTGCTGTATTCTTTGGAAGCCAGATTTATAACCACATCCGTTCCTTCACAGACTTTTCTGGCAATCTTATCTCCCCAGAATTCATATAGATTGTACGGTTCTTTCTGAAATCTTGCCTGCATCTCCAGGCGATATGGAACCACTCCATCTAATGGATTTAAGACACCATAAAATCCCGACAAAATTCTCAAATGTTCTTCCAGATAATCCCATGAAGTCTGATCCAGTACGGCAGGTGCCATATATTGATATTGAATTCCCTCGTATGCAAGAATTGCCGGAGTCAGGTATGTATCCAGTTTCATATTCTGAAAACGTTCATAATTCAAAGAAGCAATCTTATCATTGCAATTCCAAAGTTCTTTCGCTTCCTGATAAGATAAACTCTGTATCACATTTCGCAGATACTCTGTCTCTTCCATGAAGCACGGTATTCGGCTTACTGCTATAGAATCATTGTCTATTACCATTTTTTTTGCCGGTGATATTATAATCTTCATAGTATCCTCCTCTGCTTTCCATGATTATTATACATATTTTTCTCTCAAAAGTCATTTTATTTCATCCATTATCCCAATGTCACAGCTTCGTGCATACATTCATACTCCTTCGCAAGAAAAAGTTCCGTCACGAAATCTGCCAGATCTTTCTTAAGATAATCATACATTTCTTTATTATCTTCGTATTTTTCGCACATCAGTTGTTTTAATAGTTTTTTAAGCAATTTTTTTGTTGCTTCCTTTCCCATCTTATCAACTTTTTCCTGAAGTTTATAATAATCCTCTTCTGTTGCCGGTAATCCCATTGGTTTCTGTATCATCATGCATCCAAGTACATGGCGAAGCACTATTCTGCAAATATTATAAAACTGATTCTGATATTCTCCATCGTAATCATTCAGAATCTGAACAATATATTCCATCGGAAGTTTTTCCAAAAATTTCTGCTCCAGGCAGATGCATTCTATATAGCGTTCTATCGCTTCTATTCCTTGATAGGCATGGAATTGGCTAAGTGTCGGATAATCCATAGTAATCAACGTTTCCTGCGGTGCAAATCTCACATCATAATAGCGGAAGAAGCCTGGAATTGCCTTCTTTACCGTCTCTCCATAATTCTTGTTCCCATAATCACAAAATCGAACAATCATCAGATTATATTGTTCCTTGGCATCTTTTACCTTTTGAAGGATTTTCTGAACACCCGTTTCATACGCATCACTGGCCAACATCTTTTTTCGCTTTGAATCCGTGCTTGGATACATCTTTGAAGGATTCGGCTCAGCACCTGCTTCCTGCTCCTGTGCCATCCGAATGCAGAATTGAACTGCTTCCATTAATTTTCCTGCCGTTTCATAGGTGACAGAAGTACTTTCATAAGATGTATATCGTCCTGCAAGCTTTGTTACGATAGGAAGAAGTTCTTCCAGTCCATACCCTTCTTCCTCATATTCCTTTTGCATCTCATATCATCTCCCTTCTTGTTCTTCTGTCGCTTAATAAAGATCCCTAAGAGCCTGCAGATACAACTCTCGATCCCATCTGGGCACAACATCAAACCTTACATATTCTCCTCTTCCATCTGTCCTGTGATGTTCCCGGTATCCTGCACGTATCGCCCGCGCAAAAACTTCCAGGCAGGTGCTTTCCAGATATTCCAAGTCACCGTAACAGACTGTCTCATACTGTTCTTTCATAAAATGCAACAATTCATCATCCGAAATCTCATCTTGCATCTCATTCTTATACAGCATAAAGATGTCGTGTAGCCTTGCAATTGTATCCACATAATTTTCCTGAGAAATATACTGTGAATCGCAGAATTCATAGATAATCTTCGGAAGAATCCCCTCGCCAAACTCAATTCTTCTCTGCCGCCTTGAATTACCAGTCCGTTCCCGAACCAGAAGTTTTGCTTCTTCCTTCGAAAGAACCAGTCCAAACTTCTGCGCATACTCATTTGTATGAACGATAGCAGTTAATTGATTCTGATCCGACAACATCTCTAACAGATTATTTTTTTCCACCTGACAAACGCCCCTTTCATGGTAAGTTCCATGATTATACACCCGCGGTTGGATACTTACCAGACTTGAAATTTTGGCGATTTTGTGGTAATATAAAGGCACAAAATAAAAAAGGATGAAGGTTTTTTAGAATTCTTCATCCTTTTTTCCATTTTACAGCATATACAACAATGCATTACAGATACATGCCGCGATATTGCTTCCGCCTTTTCTTCCTTTTGCTATGATGTATGGTGTATGTTCCAGTGTTAATATCATCTCCTTAGACTGCACCACATTGACAAAACCTACCGGAACACCAATCACAAGTTCCGGTCGGATCTTTCCTTCCCGGATCAGTTCATACAGCCGAATCAGAGCAGTCGGTGCATTTCCAATTGCAAAGATCAGTTTCTCATTTAATTCGCAGGCTTTTTCCATACTGGCGACTGCGCGGGTCGTTCCATTTTGTTTTGCTCTTTCTGCCACATCATCGTCGGACATAAAGCAATAGACCTTACCACCATACCTTCCCAATTCCTTTTTATTGATACCTGAGCGACCCATCTGTGTATCTGTCACAATAGATGCGCCATTTCGAATTGCCTCCAAAGCCTGTTCTGTTACGTCTTCTGAAAAGATAAGATTCTTTGCATAATCAAAATCTGCACTGGTATGAATACATCGCTTGATAATCGGAGCCTCTTTTTCCGGCAAAACGATTCCTTCCTTTTGTAATTCTTCTGTTATAATCTCAAAACTTCGCTTCTCTATCTCAGTAGGAAGCACATTTTCAATCTCCATCTTCATCGATCCGTTATCCCTCTGTCCATAATCTCATAGATTTTCTTCATATCCAGATGCTGTCGAAGGCTATCTGCCAGCAGATCATACTGAGTTTCCTTAAATGCTTTCATATCTACACCTTCCATTTCATCTGGATCTATGCCCTTGTGTTTTGCGATTGCACGTATCATTGTCGTAGTTACTTCTTCCTTATCAAAAATGCCATGGACATAAGTTCCGTAGACATTTCCCTTAGATAATCCATCCTCACTACTTTTTTCCTGAACATAGTCTTTTATTCTGCTCATCGGCATATCCTTGCCTCTGGTCTCTCCCATATGAATCTCATACCCTTCAAATGCGATGCCAGACAGTTCCTTAAGGATTCCACCGATATGTTGAAATGTACCATTTACTCTCGTTCTGGTCTTCTGACGAACAAATGTTGTCTCCATTGGTAGTAATCCCATTCCATCGATTCTTCCACCGGCTTCCACACTTTCTGGATCACTCAGGCTTTCACCAAGCATCTGATAACCGCCACAGATCCCCCATACGATTGTTCCCTTAGCTGCCCCTTTTTTCACTTCCGTCTCCAGCCCATTCTGCCGCATCCAAAGCAGATCTTCCATCGTATTCTTCGTTCCAGGCAAAATGATCATATCGGGATGTTTTAACTCTCTGCAATCTCTTACATATCTCAAAGATACACCTTTGATATTCTCCAACGCAATAAAATCCGTAAAATTAGAGATTCTTGGTGTCCGAATGACTGCAATATCAATGAGTTCTGCTTCTTTTCGCCCCTGAAAACGCTCTGTCAGGCTGTCTTCATCTTCAATCTCAACAGAAAGATATGGAGTAACTCCTACCACGGGAATGCCGCCACGCTCTTCCAACATCTGAATTCCAGGATCCAATATTGTCTTATCTCCACGAAATTTATTAATGATCAGACCTTTGACCATATTCTTTTCTTCTTCCTCCAGGAGCATTAATGTTCCCAAAAGCTGAGCGAATACTCCTCCTCTGTCAATATCTCCAACCAGAAGTACCGGGGACTTCGCCATCTTCGCCATCCCCATATTAACAATATCATCTTGCTTTAGATTAATCTCTGCGGGGCTTCCCGCCCCTTCGATCACAATGATATCGTAAGTCTCTTCCAACTTATGGAAAGCCCTCATAATCTCAGGAACTAATTGCTTTTTATAGGCAAAGTACTCCCGGGCACTCATATTCTGTAAGACTTCTCCGTTAACGATTACCTGCGATCCCGTATCATTGGTCGGTTTTAACAGGATTGGATTCATCTCTACCTGAGGAGCAATTCCTGCCGCTTCCGCCTGAACCACCTGAGCACGTCCCATCTCCAGGCCATTTTCCGTAATAAAAGAATTCAATGCCATATTCTGGGATTTAAAAGGTGCCACTTTATATCCATCCTGCCGGAAGATTCGACATAAACCCGCGCAGATCAGACTCTTTCCTGCATTTGACATTGTTCCCTGTATCATAATTGTCTTAGCCATGCAATCATCCTCTCATTCTCCTCTTTTGTACGGACGGCAATACGATAGTAACCTTCCGATAATCCCCGGTAATTCTTGCAGTCACGAATCAGGAATCCTGCGTTCAACGCTTGAGCATAAAGCCCCGGTTTTCCTGAGAAAAATATATAGTTTGCTTTGGAACCATATACGGAATACCCCAACATCTTCATTTCTTGAATCATTGCATCTCTTTCCACAGAAATATATTCTCTTGTATCCTGTATATACTGTGCACAATCATCAAGCGCAGCCACTCCTCCCAGCTGTGCCAGAATTGAGACATTCCAAGGCTGAAGTACTTCTGCCATCCTTCCAAGTAATTCCTGATTGCAGCTGATTCCATAACCAAGCCTGAGCCCAGGCATACAAAAAAGCTTCGTAAATGCTTTGACAATCAGAAGCTTAGAATAATTCTGCCTCTTTGAACACATCTCAAAGAATTCCGGATGATCCAAAAAGTCAATAAAACATTCATCCAAAACCACCCAGACATCACATTCCTGACATCGCTTCAGAATCTTTTCCAATAATTCCTGCTGAATCGGCTGTCCGGTCGGATTGTTGGGATTGCACACAAAAAACATATCCATCTGTGGAGTTATCTGATCAAGGATCTCTTCTGTAACCTGGAATTCCTGAGACTTTTGAAGTTCATAATATTGAATCTCGGTTCCTACCGCCTTCAATGCCTTTTCATATTCCGCAAAAGTTGGCGCCAACAAAAGAGCCTTCCTTGGCATCACTGCAAGTACCGCTGCATAGAATAATTCTGCCGCTCCATTTCCACAGACAATTTCTTCTTCCTGTACATGCTCGAACTTTGCGATCGCTTTACTCAATGCACTGCATTGAATGTCTGGATAATGCACAATCTGATCTGCCTGCTCACGAATCGTTTTCAATACTTGTATCGGAGGACCTAACGGATTACTGTTCACTGAAAAATCCAGGACATTTTGATTACGATAGATATCGCCTCCATGAATCTGTTCTCTCATTTATTTCTCCTGTCTAATTATTTTCTATATCATCCATAGAATGCCAATTTTAATAACACTGAAAATCACCAGTGCAGATATCGCTGTTGCATACAGCAGCGTATGTGCCTTTCTGATATCCTGAATCAAAATTGCGCGAATTGGATCTCCAATCGTTGGTTTCTCATATAATTTCCCAAAATACCATGCATTTCCTGCCAGCTGTATATCCAAAGCTCCCGCCATGACAGACTCTGTCTGCGCAGCATTCGGACTTTTATGGTTATATCTGTCTCTTCGATAAATATGGACTGCATTTTTCCAATCCATCCGTGTCAACACAGATGATAATATCATACACCATGCTGATAGTCGGGCCGGAATATAATTCACTATATCATCCAATTTTGCTGCTGCCGTTCCAAAATAAAGATATTTTTCATTCTTATATCCCACCATGGAATCCATGGTATTCACTGCCTTATAAGCAAATCCCAGCACTGCGCCACCAATCATCAGATAGAAAAGCGGTGCGATGACTCCGTCAGATGTGTTTTCTGCAACGGTTTCCACTGCCGCTTTTGTCACGCCTTCTTGTGTAAGATTCTCTGTATCTCTTCCAACGATCATGGATACTGCCTTTCTTGCCTCTTCAATCCCTTCCCGTTCCAATGCCTGATAGACCTTATCGCTTTCAGTTTTCAAGGACTTTGTAGCAAGTATCTGATAGCACATGAAACTTTCCACTGCCATTCCAAACTGCCATGCATATCCATAAGCAGCCCACAAGATCAGTGCAGGAACCGCCGCACTGATACCGACTACTATTAGCACCAGAACACCCCCACCAATACGCTCTCCTCGTTTAGACTCTGGGAAACAATTTCTGATAATTCGTTCCGCTGTCGTAATCAGATGCCCGATCAGCCGGACCGGATGATACAGCCACCTGGGATCTCCTAAGATCAGATCCAGCAAAAAACCGATCCATACTGATATTGTCATCTGTAATAAAAAGCTCATAACCTTCTCCATTTCCTACCTGATAATCATAATAACTTCCGGCAGGATACGCATATTTTTCCATAATACTCATAATCGTCCCGCCATGTACTACAAATGCTGCCCTTTCAATCCTATCTCTGCGACATTCCTCTAATGCTGCCTCAAATCCCAGAATACTTCTCCTTGAAAATTCTTGCCGACTCTCTCCGCCGGGGAATGGCAAGGTTCCGTTACTGTCAATCCACTTCTGATAATCCTCGCATTCTGCCAACTCCCGATAATTCTTATTTTCAAAAAGTCCAAAATCGCACTCTGCAAGTTCATGAATTACCGTAACTTTTCGCCCTGGATAGACAATGTCCGCCGTCTGCCTGCATCGCTTCAGCGGACTGGTATATATTCTCTGGACATCCGGATAAGATCTCTGTCTCAGAAGCTCGATTCCTTCCGTACATAAAGGTTCATCCGTTTTACCGATATATCGCTTCATTCGATTGCCCTCTGTCATCGAATGACGCAATAAAAAGATTCTCATCCTTTAATCACCTTCCCAATCCCGCAAGACACACGGTGTACAATTTCTGCCTCTTTAGCAAGTCTGGTACAGATCCTGCCCGTCTGCTCACGATATACCCTCTCAAATGGATCTGCCGGAACAATTCCGTAACCAATCTCATCACTGATCACAATCATTTCTGGATTTCGCTTTAAAATCTGCTCTGCAAAATCCTCCGGCAATATATCGTTACGCATCATCCTCTCGATATAAACATGAAAATGATGGATTCCCTGACATTCATACACATCTTCTTCTCCACAGCTTCGTCCATCTATCCATGATATCCTCGGATATATCTTCTTTGCATAATCGAGCTTACCCTGATAAGCCCCTCCGATAATTAAGATCATACAGCCAACCCTTTCACAATCACGTCCACAATGACAACCGACACTGCCATCAGAAGTTCACACATCTGCAGAAAATATCCCGCCAGATCTCCCGTAATTCCACCAAATTTTGACATAGACATCCGATAATAATACCAAAACACCAGCCCGGCAGTCACAATTGCCACAATTCCTAAGATCTTCCCGGTCAATACCATACTGCTGCAGATAATTGCCACATAGATAAGTAATACTCTCTTAGATGCTTTTTTTACAGCATTCTGAGAGAATGTTGCCGCCATTCCTTCCTTTCTTGCCTGCGGAAATGTAATCACTGACAATCCGCTTAATGATCTGGATAGCAGAAAACTCCATGCAATTACGGTGACACTTCTAATCGTAAGGGAGGAATAAATTCCCAGATAAGCTAACAGATAAACCGCACAAGAGATGATGGCAAACGCTCCTGCATGAGAATCCTTCAGAATCTCAAGTCTCTTCTCCCTTGGCTGATAGGAACTGACAGCATCCTGCGTATCCAGAAATCCGTCCATATGAATTCCTCCAGTAATCGCAATCGGCACCAACAATAATAGAATGGTCCAAAAAAGATCCGAGAATAGGACACCTTGTGAAGCAGCCACTCCTTTCAAGACAAATAGCCCATATGTTATAGCTCCTATCACGCCTCCAACCAACGGAAAAAAGCACATAGCAAACGATATATTTTCTTCTGTCCATTCACTCTTTGGCATAGGGATTCTGCTATACATCGAAAATGCAATTTTAAAACTATTCCATATTCTGCTCATCCTTAATTAACACTGGGATACCATACACCACTTCCGTCACTCGATCTGCCAGACTGGCAATTCTCTGATTCACCATTCCCATCATCTGCCGATACTGTTCTGTCTCAGGACTGTAACCATTGATATCCGAATTCACTTCATTGGTCACAATCGTAAGACACAACGTATGCTCTGATAAGTGAATCAATCCGTCCAGAATCTCTTCCAGTGTCTCCTTCCTTCCCTTTATCGTTCCATCCTCACGGTAGAATTCATTTGCCACAAGATTCGATACACATTCCAATAATATTCCTTCATTATCAGGAATTGGCATATTCTTTAGATCCGTGTACCGTTCCAGTGTGGTAAATCCCTTTCCGGCGCGAAGCCTGTGGTGGCGTTCTATCTTTTTCACCGTCTCTTCTCCATAAGGCTTCATTGTTGCAATATAAAGAAGGGACTGGTCCTTTCCTGTCTGCTGTCTATGCCCGATCAACCAATCCTCTGCATAAGCAGACTTACCACTTCCACTTCCGCCTGTAATCATATGTATCATTATCGATCACCAAGTTCTTCATAATCTTCTATATTATTTTCTGAAAATGTACTCATTTTGTGATAAACTTCTAAAGCCATCTCGAGAACCGGCAAAAAAGCAACCGCCCCCGTCCCTTCTCCAAGACACATATGACAATCCAGAGATGCACTTAAATTCAACTCTTCCAGGATCACATGCATTCCAGGTTCTTTTGATACATGAGAGGCAATCATATATTCCCTGGCATCAGGACATATTCTCGCTGCAATTAAGGCTGCCACAGCAGATATGAATCCATCCATCACCACCGGAAGATGGCAATAAGCTCCTCCCAGATATATGCCGGCAAGACCTGCCAGATCAAAACCTCCCACTTTACTTAATACATCCAGAGCATCTTGGGGATCCGGCTGATGGAGCGATATAGCCTTTTCAATTGTCTGAATCTTCCGATTCAGACCCTCACTGGTAAGTCCAGCACCTCTTCCAGTCATAAATTCTACCGGACGATTCAAAAGGACCGATGCTACAGCACTGCTGGTTGTCGTATTTCCAATTCCCATCTCACCAGTAGCCAGAATCTGATAACCTTCTTCTTTTTTCTCTATAGCAATCTGTATTCCAGTCATAACAGACTGAATAGCTTCTTCTCTGGTCATAGCCGGTTCCCGCGCCATATTTTTCGATCCATACGCCACCTTATAATCGGGTACTCTGGTGTCTACCGCCATCCCAATATCAATAGGAAACAAGTCTACTCCGGCTTTTTTGCACATAATCGCTGCACTAGTGTTGCAATCCAGAAAATTTTCTGCAACAATCGCTGTTACTTCCTGACCGCTCTGTGTCACACCTTCTGCTACAACTCCATTATCTGCACACATGGCAATCAATGCTTTCTTATCAATTTTTACATCCGCAGTTCTGGTAATTCCGGCAATTCGAATGATATTTTCTTCCAGTTTCCCAAGACTGTGCAGTGGTTTCGCAATAGAATTCCACTGTTTTGATGATCGTTCCATTGCCCTTCTGTCAATAGGTTCGATTGCTTTGATGATCTGCTCTAATGTCATTTTCTTTCCTCTTTTCTGCTGCATTGATCCAAAAATGCTTCTACAACCTTTAAGTTGCCGCAATAATGTATGTGCGGATATCCCGCCAATATGGTCTCTGTACTTACCATACACTTCCAGGAGCGTTCCGACAACGGCTTTTTCGCCACAAATTCCTGCCCACACTGTGTGGAATCATAGTAATGAAATTCATGTGCCGGTAATGCATCTATTTTTTTTCCGAAGGCAGTTCCCTGAGACAATGTTACATATCCAAAGCGTTTTAATGATGATGTATAGAAGCTTTTACCTTTTAACGCCCCTACCATTTCATAACTCTTTCCATCTTCAGCGGTAATACTTTCCTGCAGATACATAAAACCTCCACATTCCGCCATGCATGGCAATCCCTCTTCAAGAGCCTGACGAATTTCAAGGCGAATACTTTGATTCTGGCACAAGTCCTTTGCACATAATTCCGGATACCCTCCATAGAAGAGAAGTCCATCCAGTCTGTCAGGAAGATGCCTGTCCCTTACCGGTGAAAAGGGCATCAATTTTACTCCCCGGTCTTCCAGAATATCCAGATTATCCTGATACATAAAGCAGAATGCCTCATCTTTCGCCAGACCGATGCGCAATCCATCATAACGTTTTTTTAAATATGAAGTCGATGTGTCCGGCAAGTCTGGCGCTGTCCGTGCCAATTTCACCAATCCATCCAGATCCAACGTCTGCTCCAATGTCTCTCCCAGATTCTTAAGTTTCAACTGAAGGGATTCTATTTCCTGCGGCATCTTAAGCCCAAGATATCTACTTTCCAACACGCAGTCTTCAATAACAGGAACGTAACCATATACTTTTACACTCGTCTCACGTTCAATCGTTTCTTTCATTCGCCCATACATCATTGGTGACAGACGATTCAAGATCACACCCGCAATCCGGCTGTCCGTCCGATATTGAAGAAACCCCTGAATCAGCGGAACAATAGAAACACTGATACCTTTACAATCCAGAATCAATACTGCCGGTGTCTCTGTCGTATCTGCCACATCATAAGCACTTGATTCCACAGATGTACCCGCAAGGCCATCATAATACCCCATAACACCTTCTATTACGGCTATATCGCATTTTGAGCCATTCTTATATAGAAGATGCCTGACTCCCTCTCTTCCACATAAAAATGTATCCAGATTATAACTATCAAGTCCAATAACTTCCCGATGAAACATCGGATCAATATAATCCGGTCCACATTTAAATGCAGCGACCCGAAATTCTCGGTTCTTTAACGCCTGTAATATTCCGCAGGTAATCATGGTCTTTCCGGTCCCACTTCTTGGTGCAGTTAACAGTATTCTCGGTATCCGACTCATTCTCTTCCATCCTCATTACACGTAAAGCTGATCACAGAGACTGGATTCTGTCCCATCATCATATGATAGCTTCCCACACTTTTTGACTTTGCCACTGATATCTGGACAATCTCTTCCTCTGTAACCTTCACCTCATCACAACACTTAACAGCTTCTGCCAAAGTTTCCAATGCAATAGCGTTAATCACTACTCGAACTTTTGGATTCTTCTGCGCCACAGTCTGTATAATTTCTTTCATATGTCCCTTACTTCCGCCAATAAACACACAATCCGGTGCCGGAAGTTCTTCTAATACATCTGGTGCTTCTCCTGCAATTACTGTAAGATTGTCGACTTTCATCTTTCTCTGATTCTGAAGTATCAAGGCAACTGCTTCTTCATTTCTCTCTATCGCATAGACATGTCCCTGATCTGCCTGAATTGCTGCTTCCACAGAAACAGAACCGGTACCTGCTCCAACATCATACACAATAGAATCTCTCTTTAGATGCAGTTTTGAGAGGCTGACACTACGAACTTCCTCTTTTGTCATAGGTACATCTCCACGCACAAATTCTCGATCCGGCAATCCATGAGTCGTCACCTGCGTTCCTCCCTTTGGATTTTCAATATACACTATTGCAAGATCTCCGCCGTTATAATCTACCAGAGATTCTGCCGTTCCCGACTCAATCTTCTCAGCTTCATACGCCAGATCGCTCCCAATGCAAACATTCAGATTGCCATACCCATATTCCATCATTTCTCGACATATGCTTCGGACTCCATCTGCATTTCCCGAAAGAGCAATCGTCTTCTTATGATTACGGATAACAGAGATTAAATTAGTTTTCCTTCCATGAACGCTGGTCAGTGCTGCATCATCCCAGGAAATGCCCAACCTGGCACAGAAATAGGCTACCGAAGAAATTCCAGGAACCACTTCCGCTTCAATATCCGGCTCCTGTTGTAATAACTGAAGCAGCTTCTTGGCACCACTATAGAACCCTACATCACCGGATAATGCGACTACAACATTCTCATACTCTGGATGTTCTTTAATATAAGCAAGTATCTCTTCCGGCTTGTAAGCCGCATAGGATGGCTGCTCTGCTTTTGCAGAAGACTCCAGCATACGCTTTGCTCCAATCAGTAACTGCGCTTTCTGACAGAGTTTTTTTCCTTGCACCGTAAAGGTATCTTCCGGCCCCATTCCGATTCCTACGATAGAAACTTTCCACTTATCTTGTAAATTTAATTCTTTCTTTAAAAACCCACACATTTCTCTATATGCAAGTCCCGTCTCCTGAAAAGGCCGTCCGATTACAACCAGTCCAACGCCCGCAAGTCTGGCAGCCTGGCATTTTTCTCTGTATCCTCCCACATTGCCAGATTCCTTCGTCACCAGATACGCAATCTCAAATTCCCGCAGCATTGCCAGATTCATCTCAACCGAAAACGGCCCTTGCATGCAGATCAGATGTCTTCCAGTAAACCCAAGATCTTCGCACTTGGCAGCTACATTCTGCAGAGAGAGCACTCGCGCATAGACTCGCTCCTGATAATCTGTTAGTCTGGTATACTCCTCCAACTCTTTACTTCCAGTTGTTACGAGAATATTTCCTTCCGTCTGTTCCAGAAATCGAATGGCTTCCTCCATATTCTCTACACAGACACAATCCTGCATCTGACTGGATTCTCTGACCAGGCGCAGATAATCTGCATTGCACTGTTCGCAGGCAGTTCTCAGATTCTCCGTCACTTCTTTGGCATAGGGATGTGTCGCATCAACCACATAGCGTGGCCGATATTTTCGAATAAATTGTTGCATTTCTTCACAATCCATCCGATTGTGAGATACGGTAATATTCGTATCTTCTGGAAGAAGGCTCTCTCCATATGAAGTTGCAACACAGACATGTACCTGTACCTGCCTTTTCACCAAATATTCCGCCAGTTTCCTGCCTTCTGTAGTTCCTCCGAAGATTAATATCTTAATCTCTTTCATAACGATATCCCCTTGGCGTAACCATTTTTCCGTCTATTACTTTTGTATCACAATTTCCGATAAATACTGTAGAGAACATATCTACTGCTGTTTTCTGTAATTCCTTCAAGGATAGTATCTGCATCGCTTCACCTTCTCTTGCGATATTTTTTACAACACCACATATGGTATCTTCCGATTTATATCGGAACATCAGATCACATGCCTTATCCAGATAATCTGCCCGCTTCTTACTGGATGGGTTATACAGGCAGATCACAAAATCTGCTTGCGCTGCCGCAAGAAGTCTCTTTTCGATCTTCTCCCATGGAGTCAGAAGATCACTGAGACTGATCAGACAACAATCATGGCTCATAGGCGCTCCTAAGACTGCCGCACCGCCTATAGCCGCTGTCACTCCCGGAATAATCTCTAATTCAATATCCGGATATTTTTCTCCAATCTCATACATCAACCCGGCCATGCCATAGATTCCGGCATCCCCACTGCATACCATTGCTGTCGTCCGCCCTTTTGCAGCTTCTTCAAAAGCCATCTCACAGCGACGAACCTCCTGTCTCATTGGGGTAGTCAAAAACTCTTTTTCACCGAAATATTCTCGAAGAAGATCAACATACACCGTATACCCTACGATTACATCGCATTTCTTTAGCGCTTCCGCTGCTTTGATCGTCATCTGTTCATATGATCCCGGTCCGATTCCTATCACATATATCTTATTCAAAACTTATCCTCCATTCTTTTACGGCAAGTGCAACGGTGACCCCATTACCCGCTTGTTTTTTTATAATAAGCTGTCCAGATTCACTGGCACACAAAGCACTGCGTTCACACACATTATCAACACCAGTCACCCGTTCTACGAATCCAGACGACGTGAAATCGCCTTTTACCTCTTGTAATTCTTTCGAACTATATACCTGAAATTGTAATCGGTGTGCCAAACAGTATTCAAGAATTCCTGGTTCATTTGCCTTTATATCAATACTCGCAGCCTGCCAGATACTTTCCGGCCAGATATGATTCTGCCGCAGAACATTGGTGACGGCCAGTTCAATCTGTTCTGCTTCTGTATGCTTCCTACATCCGATTCCTGCGACAACAACTTTTGGAATCAGATACAATGTCTGGCTCCATGCAGGATTTCGATAAATTCCTACCGATATATCCGGTTCATTTTTTCCCTGGTCTTCTATCAGATTCCAGAGGACAAGTCCCCGTGGAAGCTTTCCTTCCACATTCTTCTCATTACCCTGAAAATCAATCAAAACCGGCGTCTCCTTCAATATATCTGCTGAGATTCTTTTTGCTCTTTTCATATCCTGTATCTGAAGTCCGTTTTTTACTGCAAAAACATCCACTGCCCATTTTTGGTTAATATCAGTCGCTGTCGTGATCACCGGCAGTGCCTGTACCTTTTCACAGACTAACAGAGCCAGCTCATTAGCCCCACCTATATGCCCAGATAATAGAGGAATACAATGGATTCCCATTTCATCAATGACCAAAACAGCCGGATCCTTCTGCTTTGATCTTACATATGGCGCTATAGCACGTACTGCAATGCCTGTAGCTCCAATGAAGATCAGCGCATCCTGACTTTCAAACTGTTGTCTGGTCCAGTCTGACAGTGTAAGATCTGTCGCTTCTGGTATGCCCATACATTTGACATCTACGGTTACCCGATACTCTTCCGCTCTCAGTCCGGCCGCCACTTTGTCTGCCAGGATTTTGCCTTTTTGTGTAAAACATATGAGTGCTACATTCATTTACTCTGTTCCTTCCCGATATTCCGTAGTAAATGTAGGATCATATAACTTTGATCGCTGATAATGATTATGGCTGACAACATCTCCAACAATAATCAATGCTGTCTTTCTAATTCCATGAGACTTTGCCGTCTCTTCCAATGTCTCTATCGTACAGATATGTGTCTCTTCCTCAGGCCAGGTCGCCTTATATACAATTGCAGCCGGTGTATCCGGTTCATAACCTCCACAGATCAGTTGTTCTGTCAGTTTCGCCAGTAGTCCTGTACTTAAGAACAGTACCATGGTCGCCCTGTGCTTTGCAAATGAAGCAATACTCTCTCTCTCCGGCACAGGTGTCCTTCCTTCTGTTCTTGTAATGACCACACTCTGCGATACATCCGGCAAAGTATATTCCAGATTCAATGCTGCCGCAGCACCACAAAAAGAGCTTACCCCCGGGCAAGAATCATATAGAATGTTCTTCTCATCCAGAATATCCATCTGCTCTCGAATCGCACCATAGAGACATGGATCTCCCGTATGCAGCCGGACAGTCATCTGACTCTTTTTTTCTGCCTGTATCATTACCTCTATCACTTCCTCCAGCGTCATGAATGCGCTATTGTAGATCTTACATCCTTCTTTCGCATATTTTAAAAGTCCCGGATTCACTAAGGACCCTGCATAGATAATTACGTCAGCATCTTCAATCATCTTCTGCCCCCTGACTGTAATCAGATCTTCTGCCCCAGGTCCAGCTCCAACAAAATGTATCATAACGCCTCTCCTTCTTTCACAAATAACAATGTATAATACCCTGCATCTTCAGGAATCTGTTCTGTTCCATAATAGATATGCTCCGTCTTCATTCCACAGTTTTCTACCATGACAACAGATGCATCCATATCTTTTAGCTGTTCTTTTACATGCGGAAGTTTCTTTCCTGCCTTCATAAGAATCTTTGTTCCTTCTAACTGCAGAGCCTCTTCAATCTGATATGAAGCCGGAATAATGTGAATCTGTTCCGCTTTCTCAGCAATTCCTATATTCAGTCTCGCCGCTGCTGCACAGAATGATGGAACTCCGCTGACCATCTCTACCTCATATCCCTTTTTTTGAATCTCTTTATGCAGATAAATATAAGTAGAATACACTGCAGGATCTCCTAATGTTAAAAATGCCACTTTCTTTCCTTTATCCAGGCAACGACTCAAAACTTTCGCACCTTCCTCATGATTCTTTTGTAAAGTCTGCTCATCTTTTGTCATAGGCATATAAATCCCCAACAGCTCTTTTTGTTCAATCTCTGGATACGCTTCCCTGACAATCTGATAAGCAACCGTTTCCATCGGATTCCTGCCCGGAACCGCAATCACATCACATTCTCGAATAACTCGCAATGCTTTTACTGTTAAAAGCTCCGGATCTCCGGGGCCTACGCCAACTCCATATAAGATTCCTGCCATCTTCATTCTCCTTGTGTCTTTATTACTATATGATGCTAGGTCATACGCTTTTGACCCTAACTTTATATTTTTCTATCAGATGTTCTGCCTGGCTGGTCTTTCCAAGAATACCATATATATTGGAAAATGTGATCGCACCAATCTGAAGCTCACCTGCTGCCCGGTAATTCAAATACTGCTCCATTCGCTCCATTATCTGCCCCATAATCCTTTCTCGCTCAGAAACTGTGCATCTGTCCAATGCATCATCTGTTGTCATACAATCCAGGAATTCACAGGTCTTTTCCCTCGAAACTCCTGCTTTTAACGCTGCCGCTGCAAGAATCTCCATCCGACAGTCCGCCCATCTTGAATGGGTATTCATAATCCCTCCGGCAACTTTAATGAGTTTTCCGATATGCCCTACCAGCAGAATACCTTTACTTCCCTGATCAATTGCCATATCTATAGTCTGTCCAATATAATTACTGCATTTAACCACTTCCTGCTCTTCAATCCCATAGGCTTGTCTCAGAAAATCCAGGCCATAATTCCCCGGTGCCGCAATCAGATATTCTTTTCCTGCCGCTATTTTCACTCTTATATCCAGGCAAATAGTATCCAACAATGCCTGCTCACTCATCGGTTCTACCAATCCGCTGGTTCCCAGAATCGACAGACCACCCTCAATTCCCAGTCTCGGATTAAAAGTCTTTGCTGCAAGACGTTTTCCTTCCGGTATGGATATCTCAACATATATGCCCCCAAGATAACCAACCTCCTCACAGGCATCCTCCACTTCTTGCAAGA
Source organism: Bariatricus sp. SGI.019 (assembly GCF_050315235.1). NCBI lineage: Bacteria > Bacillati > Bacillota > Clostridia > Lachnospirales > Lachnospiraceae > Bariatricus > Bariatricus sp. SGI.019. The sequence continues at coordinate 154,096 of NZ_JBNPOQ010000002.1, forward strand.
TCATCTTACGCGGAACGCGATTGATCGCCGCATTCCCAACTGGTTGATCCAGACCTGGTTTCGTAACTCTCCCGATTCCCTGACCTCCATCAAGAATGTACTGTCCTGTATTTGTTTTTTCCACTTTACTGTACACCATGATTCCGTTCGTGATATCAGGATCATCTCCACTATCTTTTTGGACTGCACAAGATATGCTCTGTATCTCCTTTTGATTCTCATCCCGGTATTCTATCCTGATATCATGAATCTTCAACTGAAGTTTCTTTCCCTTGGGAAGTTCCACTTCTACCTGATCTATCTGCTCTTTTGCAAATAGCATCTTCAGCGCGGCTTTCGTCGCCGCCTGTGCGCACGTTCCCGTAGTATAACCCCAGGCAAGTTTTTTCTGTGCCATTCTTTCTCTCCTGTCACATCTTTTTCTACATTCATGAATATATCTTTTTCATATGAAAGAAAAAGGAGGTGACGCCTTGCGACAATCCCTCCATACAATCAGAACTTTTCCATTCTTATGTATCATCCTGCCCTCACCGTAAGACTTTACTCTGATTACTGGCAGGTATCCTGACTTAAAACTAAAACCTAATCCCCGCCCTTCCCGTTGTCATTCTCACAACAGTGGTCCGCAGGTTTCGTCATTTCTTACAGTAGAGTGAGCTGCTGCGGATTCGCACCGCATTCCCTTTTCATCCACAAAGTGAAACCAGTCTCAATATCTATATTCTATCGGTTTATGTCAGGCATGTCAAATTCTTTTCTGCTTCCTGTTTCTATTCCCTTTTTATTCATATAAAAAACTTATATATTCATAGATTTCAGCAAAATTTATGATACATTTCCCTTCAAAAATCCTCACTGGAACTTTGTCATCAAATCCATAGATTACTGGAAATTCATCATGTTCAAAGTCATATACTAATACTTTTTTCTGTACCGGATCTACAATCCAGTATTCTCTGACTCCTGCACTGGCATATTTTTCACACTTTATAATCATATCTTTCTTTCTTCCTGATTCAGAGAGAATTTCCACAATGAAATCCGGTGCCCCATAAGTACAATGCTTAATTAATTTCCTCCGATCACACACTACAAACACGTCTGGCTGAACCATCGTCTTATCATCACAGTCGAGCTGAACATCTGCCGGCGCAACAAACGGAATACACTGCCCACCTTCTTTTTTTATATAATCTTTGATTGGCTGCCATATCTCTGTACATAATAATTGATGCAAATTCGACGGTGCCGCCATATCATAGATGACTCCATTCATTAACTCCACACGTCTTTCTTTCGGCAATGCATAATAATCTTGCACAGTATATTCCCCCGGTCTTTTCACCGAATAATCCCTTACAGATTCAGCCATCTTGTTATCTTCTTTTTTCAGCACTTTCTCTAAAGCCAACAATGTATCATATCGTGGTGAGGCAGTTACACCCGCAAAAATTTTCTGCACTGTGCCAAGAGGAACACCCGATAGTTCTGAAATCATTTCGTTCGTATAACCTAAGAGTTTCTTTCTCTCTTTCATTTCCTGTACTGTCATTTTGGTTCCTCTCTTTCATTTGTTTTCATAATTATATCTTTTATCACTCCATATGTCAATCATATTATTTCCATTTAATTTCCATATTTTTACCGTATCTCGCTCTCTCGTGCCTGAATCTCGCCACAGGCAATCATTTCTCCAGAAGCACCAGATGGCTGTGTATGAAAATCATCCGGCAACGCATGGATAATTACCGTTTTTCCAATGACATCCTCAGGATAAAACCGATCTGTATATACACACATCCACGCAATCCCATTATTACTTAGCAGAGGCGGCAAATCCCCTGCATGCTCAGGATGCTGTGATTTTACTGACTGGTAATGCCCATCAACATTTGCAAAGGGCTCCTGATCTGCTCCAGAACAGCTGCCACCTTCATGAATATGAAATCCATGAAACTGTTGACTGCTTTTTCCATTGATATCTGTAATCCCATAAATAGATGCAACCAGCACCGTTCCTCCAAACGTATCATAAAAATCCACTCTACCTCTGAGATGTGGATACTTTGCACTTCCTGCTATCTTCGCAGAAGCAGTTGGATGATTCTCCATAATCTTCATCTTACCATCACACTCCTTGTGGCATTCTATGCAAATACCTTCAGGAATATGTAAAAAGGATGGGGCGGGGGAAAAAATTCATTTTCCTCGCCCCATCCTTTCATGCGTTAACAGATCAACATAGCATCTCCAAACGAAAAAAAGCGATATTTTTCTCTGACAGCCTCTTCATATGCCGACAGCACATGTTCTCTTCCAGCCAAAGCCGACACCAGCATGATGAGTGTAGACTCTGGAAGATGAAAATTCGTAATCAGACAATCCAAAACCTTAAATTTATATCCTGGATAAATGAAGATTTCTGTCCATCCACTGCATGCTTTCAAATGTCCCGTCTCATCTGCGGCAGACTCAATAGTCCTGCAGCTGGTTGTCCCTACACAGATAACTCTGTTTCCGGAATCCTTTGCCATATTAATCTTGGCCGCTGCATCTTCATCAATCTGAAAAAATTCGGAATGCATATGGTGTTCCGTAATCTCATCTACTTTAACCGGTCGAAATGTTCCAAGGCCTACGTGAAGTGTTACTCTGGCTATATCAATTCCCTTTTCTTCAATGGCTTTCAGAAGTTCCGGTGTGAAATGGAGTCCTGCCGTTGGTGCAGCCGCAGACCCTGTATGAGTAGCGTATACTGTCTGGTAACGGTTTTTATCCTCCAGTTGATGAGTAATGTACGGCGGAAGAGGCATCTGTCCCAACTGATCTAAGATTTCCTCAAAGATTCCATCATAGGTAAATTGTATCAAACGATTCCCTTCTTCTACCACATCAATGACTTCACCAATTAAAAGCCCCTCTCCAAAGCTGATCTTCGTTCCTATTTTTGCCTTTTTCCCCGGCTTTACCAGAGTCTCCCAGACATTATTTTCTTTTCTTTTTAATAATAATATTTCTATCTTGGCATCAGTTCCTACTTTTGAACCAATTAATCTAGCCGGAATTACTTTCGTATCATTAATAACCAGACAATCTCCCTCATGTAGATAATCAATAATTTCTTTAAATACATGGTGGGAAACAGCTCCAGACTCCTTGTCAAGTACAAGAAGTCTGGAGCTGGAACGATCCTCCAATGGATCCTGAGCAATTAATTCTTCCGGCAATTCATAATAAAAATCTTGACGTTTCATAATATGAATCCCTTCTTTATATATTATTGTGCATGTCCCTGATGAATCTGCTCATCCACGGACTTCTGAACCGATGGATCCTGAGGCGGCATTGCCCCTGGACCTTGCGGCGGCATCGGCGCCGGACCTTGTGGTGGCATTGGTGCCGGACCTTGCGGTGGCATTGGTGCCGGACCTTGTGGCGGCACTTGCCACCCCTGCGGGACTTGATATACTGGATATACTTTTACTTTCTTAGCATAGATAACTCTCGTGTCACAAAGCATATCATGCAATCCTCGTTTTTCACGGTCGACGCCTGCCATAATATATCCAATCCCGACAGACAAACCACACAGGAACCTCCCGACCGTCTCCCGGTAAATCACATCGATCAGATTCAGTTTCTGGCTCCCATCTTCGTTGACAACCCTCAGATTCATTGCTTTTTTTCCAAGAGTCGTCCCGGTATAATAGGTAAACAGAACGAAATACGTCACTTGAAGCACATAAAGAATAATATCTTTCCAAGTATAATGGAACAATATATTTCTTCCAGAAAGTGCACCGCCAGCTACTACCGATAATAGGATTCTCACGAGCAAAAGTCCCACAAACACTACCGAACGGTCAATACAATAAGCTGCTGCTCGTACCCAAAAACCGGCGAACTCCATTGAAGGTCTATTGTAATTGTTCTGCATAGTACATCGGCACCCCGCTTTCCATATCTGCTGCGGTCTCTGTCAATATCTGAGCTTCTGATTTTGGAACCAAGTCTTTGACTTCTGCCAACAGTGAAGACAGTGTATTTTTTGAGCTTTCCAATTCATAGAATTCATCAACATTTAATTCTTCACTCATTGCTTCCTTCATATCATCGTAAAGACTGATCTCATCAATCAACCCATTTTCCAGTGCTTGATTTGCCGTATAGGTACGTCCGTCTGCAAGCTGTTTCACTTCCTCCTCGGACATACCACGTCCATCTGCTACTATCCCAACAAATTTTGAATAATATTCATCCACTTGACTCTGATAAATTGCTATCTGCTCATCAGTCATCTTGGAACTATCCTTATTGGCACCGCTGGTAATACTTACATAGCGAATTCCTAATTTTTCATATAACCCACTCATATCATACCCTGCCATGATCACGCCAATAGAGCCTGTTGTTGTATTTGGATTTGCATATATCTTATCTGCTGACATAGACACCATATATCCGCCAGAAGCTGCATAATGTGCCATATAATCCCAGACAGGACATCCGGTGGTCTCCTTGTATTCTTTTAACTTCAGATAGAGCTCTTCTGATTCATATACGGTACCACCAGGTGAATCCACATACAGCAAGATGCCCTGATTATTCGAATCATCCATCAAATTATCAATATACTCCAACGTTGTTGTGTGTTGATAACCTGAAGATGTCTCAAAATAATTGCTCTCTGTCTGTTCTTGAATCGTTCCTTCTACTCTGACGATTGCAATATAGTTTTTCCCAGGCGGTTGGAAATCGTAGCCTCCCGTCATAAGATGCTCAGCACTTTCTTCCAGCATTCTCTGTGAAAATGAATCTGTCAACGCATTTGTCAATACACTGGCCACTCCTATCGCAACAAACAGGATAGCTGCTATAATCAGACCACCAATCTGCTTTTTCTTCATGCTTTTACTCTCCATATTTTATTTACGAAGCTCGATTCCCATGCCTTCCAACGCTTTCAGAATTCTATCCATGGACTCTGAAACTTCTGAATCTTCGAGTGTCTTATCTTTCGCACGGAACACGATAGAATATGCTACTGATTTGTATCCTTCCTTAATCTGTGCTCCTTCATAAAGATCGAACAGTGCATAGCTTTCCAGATATACTCCGCCCTTTTTCTCAATGACTTCTTCAACCTGGCCTACCAGGATGTCTTTCGGCATAACCATACTGATATCACGTGTCACAGCAGGGAATCTCGCAATTCCTGTGTACTTTCTGTCAAATGATGCTCTCTCAACGATTTCAGGCATATCAATCACTGCAACGTATGCTCTTGTACCGATACCATATGCATCTGCAACATCTGGATGCAATTCTCCCAGATAACCAACAACCTTGCCATCATAAATAATATTTGCCTGACGACCCGGATGAAGATATGGTTTTCCTGCATTTGGATCATATGTTTCTTTCTTATGCAGACCAACCTTTTCAAAGAACTCTTCAACTACACCTTTCATACTGAAGAAATCTCCATCTCCATACATTCCAAGTGTAAACTGCATTCTTTCTTCCGGAAGTTCTGTGAGCGGAAGAGCCTTCGGGATGTATACATTACCTAATTCATACAGTCTGACATTCTTATTTCTTCTATTATAATTAGTTGCCAATGATGTCAGCATTCCATTCAAAGAAGTCGTACGCATGATACTATAGTCTTCTCCAAGAGGATTCATAATCTCAACCGTCTGACGAAGCGGTGAGTCTGCAGGTATCATTAATTTATCAAATACCTTTGGACTTTCAAATGAATAAGTCATTCCCTGGCTAAATCCACAGAACTCAGCAATATCACGAGCAACTTCTTCTACACGCAGCTTGAATGACAATTTACCAGTTGTAGCTTCACCTTTCGGAAGTGTAGTTGGAATATTATCATATCCGTAGAATCTTGCCACTTCTTCTGCCAAGTCAGCCATGCGGAATAAGTCATGACGGAAAGTAGGCGCAATTACTTCGTTTGTCTCTTCATCATATTCAAGATCTATCTTTTTGAAGTATCCAATCATCTCTTCCTTTGAAATGTTGGTTCCAAGCAGACTATTGATTTCATCCTGATCAAAAGGAACTCTTACCGGCTCTTTTTTCTTACCATAGACATCAACCATTCCACCTACCACTTCACCAGCTCCTAATTCTTCTACCAGCTGGCATGCACGGTCGATAGCAGCCTGTGCATTATTTGGATCAAGACCTTTTTCAAACTTACCAGAAGCATCGGTACGAAGTCCGATCTTCTTACTAGATTTACGGATATTTGTTCCATCGAAACAAGCAGCTTCAAAAAGCATTGTCTGTACATCATCTGTAATCATGGAATTTTCTCCACCCATGATACCTGCAATACCGATGGATTTCTCTCCATCGCAGATCATCAGTACAGATTCGTCCATCTCTCTTTCCTGCCCATCCAGAGTTGTAAACTTTTCTCCTTTTGCAGCTTTGCGCACAATAATCTCACGGTCAGCGATTGTATCCAAATCATAGGCATGCATCGGCTGTCCATATTCTTCCATGACATAGTTTGTGATATCAACCAGATTATTGATTGGACGAATGCCTACAGAAGCCAGACGTCTCTGCATCCACTTTGGAGACGGTCCGATCTTAATATTCTTCACAACTCTTGCACAATATCTTGGGCAGAGATCACTGTCTTTTACAGTTACTTTGATATAGTCGTTAACATCCTCAGCATTTCCAGTCTTAGTTACTACCGGAGGTTGAAATTTCTTTCCGAAAGTAGCGGCAGCTTCTCTTGCAATACCTACAACACTAAAGCAATCTACACGATTAGAAGTAATCTCATACTCAAATACCACATCATTCAGTCCCAATGCTTCAATTGCGCTGGCTCCTACCTCTGCATCCTCTGGGAAGATATAGATTCCTTCTTCCGGTGCCTCTGGATACATGTCACGATTAGAGCCAAGTTCTTCAATAGAGCACATCATGCCGCAGCTCTCTACTCCACGAAGCTTACCCTTCTTAATCTTTATTCCACCTGCAACACGACTTCCCGGCTCATGTCCTCCAGCAACACGTCCCCCGTCCAGTACGACAGGAACCTTGTCCCCTTCATTCACATTATGTGCACCAGTGACAATCTGAACAGACTCACTTCCTACATTCACCTGACAGATAATCAGCTTATCTGCGTCCGGGTGCTTCTCAATCTTGTCAATCTGTCCAATCACAATCTTGTCCAGATCCGCATCCAGCACCTCATATCCTTCCACCTTCGTTCCAGACAACGTCATTGCGTCTGTATATTCCTGAGCAGTAACATCCAAGTCAGGAACATATGCTTTTATCCATGATAATGATGTATTCATTTTTTCTCCTTTCTGGGGACGTAGTATTCTTTCACTTTACTACGTCCCTTTTTGCATTTTATGGTGTACCCAAATGCATTTTGCCCTGTACCTTTTTAGAATTGTTTTAAAAATCTAATGTCGTTTTCGTATAATAATCTCATGTCATCGATTTCGTATTTAAGCAATGCGATACGTTCCAAGCCTACACCAAATGCAAAGCCGGTGTATTCGTTTGGATCGATTCCGCACATTTCCAATACGTGTGGATGTACCATTCCGCAGCCAAGGATTTCAATCCAGCCAGATCCTTTACAGAAACGGCATCCTTTTCCTCCGCATTTGAAGCATGTCACATCTACTTCAGCACTTGGCTCAGTGAACGGGAAATGATGTGGACGGAATTTGGTCTTTGTCTCTGGTCCAAATAATTCTTTGGCAAATACTTCCAGTGTTCCTTTCAGATCAGAGAAGGAGATGTTTTTGTCGATGACAAGTCCCTCGATCTGATGGAAAGATGGTGAATGTGTCGCATCTACTTCGTCAGAACGGAATACACGTCCTGGCGCGATCATACGAATCGGAAGTTTGCCCTGTTCCATTACACGCGCCTGTACTGGTGATGTCTGGGTACGCAGTACGATATCTTTATTAATATAGAAAGTATCTTGTTCATCTTTTGCCGGATGTCCATCCGGGATATTTAATTTTGCAAAATTATACAGATCGTATTCTACTTCCGGTCCTTCCACTACTTCATATCCCATGCCAACGAAGATTCTTTCAACTTCTTCCAGTGCAATCGTATTCGGATGACGATGTCCGACCATGTTTTTCTTAGATGGGAGTGTAACATCAATAACTTCCTGTTTCATCTTCTCCTCACGGATAGCCCTCTCCATCTTTACTTTGCTCTCTTCCAGAACAGATTCGATAGCCGCTCTTGTCTCATTGACAAGCTGTCCCACCTTCGGTCTGTCCTCTGGCGCAACATCCTTCATTCCCTTTAATACTGCGGTAAGTTCTCCCTTCTTACCCAGGAATCTTACACGCACATCATTCAATTTTTCTGGCATATCGGCAGCTTCAATTGCCTTCAATGCTTCTTCTTTGATGTTCTGTAATTTTTCTTTCATCACTTTTCTTCCTTTCTGATTTACCAACTCTTTCGAGCATAAAAAAAACTCATCCCAAAAGGGACGAGTTATCACCCGTGGTACCACCCTGATTCCCGCATCATCAATATACGAGCACTTCATTACTGCGTAACGTGCATCTACGTCATTTTCTACTATGATTTCAAAAATGCAGCTCACGTGGGAAATTCAAGCATCATCTGAACCCAAAGGGACTTCCAGCCAACGATCCCCTCTCTCTATCGGAAAATGATTCTCTACTGACACGGTCATTGCTTTTACCTATTAATACTTAATTATTGTATCATAAGAAACTATAATGTCAAGAAATTATTTCTCATTTCTCTCAAATATCTTCCCGTTCAATAACACATTCAACTCACCGCCCAGCAGAATGCAATACATACAAAAATACATCCACAACATAATCAGTACAATCGTCGTAAGGCTTCCATACATACTGGAAAATCCCTTGAACACATCCAGATATACAGAAAAAATCCAGGAAATTATCATCCATCCTACCGCAGAGAACATTGCTCCAGGAAGCTGATAACGGAACTTGTCCCTTCTGTTTGGCAGGAATTTATAAATCATCAGTGAAAATGCAACCAAAACAATTGGCGTAATGATGATTCGCGTCTCTAACAGTTTCTCAGCCACTCCAAGCATAATTGGTATATGCTCCGCTATAAATAGATTCAGGGTATTACCAAATACAGATAACACAAGCAAAAATATAATAACGATAATGAACATAACCGTATAAATGGTTGCCCGAATACGCAAAAATACATAATTACGGGTCTCATTACATTTATACACACAATTCAACCCCGATGTCATAGCCAATACACCTTTTCCTGCCGACCACAAAGCAACTACTATAGTAATCGGGATGACTCCAGTAGACTGATTATACACCTGATTCACAATAGAAGTAATCAAAGAATCAACCGATGACGGAAACACCTGAATAACAGCAGTCATAACATCCGCTTTCGTTACCGGCGTATATTGCACCATCGTAAGCAACAGTAATATAATCGGAATCATACACAGCATAAAAAAATAAGATGTCTGTGCTGCATATGCTCCCACATGATCTGCCGAAATTCCAGCAGTAATATTCGTAATATTTTGATAGAGTTGTTTTATTTTCTTCATGGCAATCTCCAATATATTTGTTCTATATTTTACCCGATTTTTACATATTTGTCTATCAAAACATATCTCCTTTGCTACGATCAAAGCATCTATTCAACTGTAATCCCTTGAAAAAAAAGCGTCAGTATATCCATATAATTCTTCCCTTTTTTAGCCATCTCATTCGCACCGTTCTGGCTCATTCCTATTCCGTGTCCGTACCCGCCACCTTTGATGAAAAATATATCCCCCTCTCTTTGAATTGTAAAGAACGCACTCGGGAGCAAGGATGAACTTGCTACATTTGTTCCATCTTGTTTCCGAATCTCATATCCACTACCTCCCAATGCTCTTCTTATCTTATTCTCAGTCTCCACTGTCAGTTGACCTTTCTCTCCAACCGCACAGATTTGAAGTGCGACACCTCCTGGTCCTTCTTTGGTTACCTCTAGACTTTGCAGAACTCCGATATCTTTTCCGGTATTAATCCCAATAAGATTCGACAAAGTCTCTACCGGTATGTCCGCCTCCCAACGATACCACGGAAGCCCTTGCTCATAATCACCTTCTGAGTCTTTTACTTCTACCGACTGAAGATAGGCATTCTGTTCATTACATTCTGTTCCCCAGGCTTCCAGATTTGTTGTCTTCCCACAAGAAGTGGAATAATAATACGTTGTGACTATCTGACCCTGATATCGAACCACCTGCCCTTTTGTCTCCTCTACCGCCTGGTTTGTCGTATTCTGAGGCAAAGAATTCCCATACACCTGATAATCCGTACTATCATTGACATGAGCCTCATATTCTGGATACGCATAATCCTGCATTTGCTGATAAGCATAACTCCGAGCGCACACAGCCTGTGCTTTCAATGCTTCTAATTCATATGAAGCAGGCATCTCACTGGGTACTACTTTACATAAATACGTCTCTACAGGCAGTTCATTAATAACTATCACACCTTCTGCCGTTGTCCGAAGCTCTAATATTCCAGCATAAGACGGCGTTCCACACCCTCTTTCTATACTCTGTAATGTAATCTCTCCTCCATCTCTGGCATAGATTCGGACATTTCCGCTCTGAAACCTCGGATCATCCGGGGCGAATATAACCGACTGCATTCCTTCCGTTTCTTCTGTCTCTTCACCATATGTAATTACCAGTCCGTTAACAGCTGATATCTCCACTGTCGGATGGGCAACTTCGGCATACCCGTCGGTCATAATCAAGACCCGAATATTCGGATTACTTATTTCCATCTGAGCTTCTGGATTCTTCTGCAGTTCTTTTTCTTTCCTATATTCTTTTTTCTCAAAATTTTGAAATGAAGAAAACAATCCTCCCACGACAAACAGGCTGATTACAAGCATCAACAAATACCGGAGATATCTATACTTTCTATATCTATTATTTCTATATCTATTATTTTTTTTCAATCTGTACGTATCCTCTTGTCCAATACTTTTTTCTCAATGTATGCTTTTTTCTCTTTAAATATAACCAAAAAGACAGCCGCATACACGACTGTCTTCTATCTTTTGTATGGCCCCAAAATGCCGGTTTCTGTATTTTGACTCCTAGCCACAGCTAGGTGGGTGTCCGCATCCGCTTTTTTGTCTTCCCCTGCACAATTCGGAGGCCTGACATATTACGGAGATATAAGAGTCCCGTTTAAAGTTTTGTAGGTTCAAAATTACAGAAGTTATCGAACATCCCAGGTTTCTACTGAGGATATTATACCCCATTTATATAGATTTTACAACCTATAAAACTGTTTTTTATAACTGTGGTCCTGCAGAAACTAATGCTTTACCTGCTTCATTTCCTTCATATTTTGCAAAGTTCTTTACGAATCTCTCAGCAAGATCCTTAGCCTTAGCTTCCCATTCAGCTACTTCTGCGTAAGTATCACGAGGATCAAGAATTGCAGAATCTACACCTGGAAGTTCTGTTGGAACTTCGAAATTAAAGTATGGGATCTTCTTAGTAGGAGCATTCAGGATATCTCCATTTAAGATTGCATCAATGATACCACGGGTATCTTTAATAGAGATACGCTTTCCAGTTCCATTCCATCCAGTATTAACAAGATATGCTTTTGCACCGCTCTTTTCCATTCTCTTAACCAGTTCTTCTGCATATTTTGTTGGATGCAGTTCCAGGAATGCCTGTCCAAAACATGCGGAAAACGTTGGTGTAGGCTCTGTGATTCCACGCTCTGTACCAGCAAGTTTTGCTGTAAATCCAGATAAGAAATAGTACTGTGTCTGCTCTGGTGTCAGTACAGATACCGGAGGAAGTACTCCAAATGCATCTGCAGACAGGAAGATTACATTCTGTGCAGCTGGTGCAGCAGATACAGGACGAACAATCTTCTCAATATGATTGATCGGATAAGATACACGTGTATTCTCAGTTACACTCTTATCAGCAAAATCAATCTTTCCTTCTTCATCCAGTGTTACGTTCTCAAGAAGCGCATCCCTCTTGATTGCATTATAAATATCTGGTTCAGATTCTTTATCCAGATTGATAACTTTCGCATAGCATCCACCTTCGAAGTTAAATACACCATTATCATCCCATCCATGTTCGTCATCACCAATCAGAAGACGTTTTGGATCTGTTGACAAAGTTGTCTTACCTGTTCCAGATAATCCGAAGAAGATTGCTGTATTTTCACCATTCATATCTGTATTGGCAGAACAGTGCATGGAAGCAATTCCCTTCAATGGCAGATAGTAGTTCATCATAGAGAACATACCTTTTTTCATCTCTCCACCGTACCATGTATTGATAATTACCTGTTCACGGCTTGTGATATTGAATACAACTGCTGTCTCTGAATTCAGTCCTAACTCTTTATAATTTTCAACTTTTGCTTTAGAAGCATTATAAACAACAAAGTCTGGCTCAAAACTCTCAAGTTCCTCCGCTGTAGGCATAATAAACATGTTCTCAACAAAATGAGCCTGCCATGCAACTTCCATGATGAAACGGATTGCCATACGTGTATCCTTATTGGCTCCGCAAAAAGCATCTACCACATAAAGCTTCTTATCACAAAGTTCTTTCACTGCAATATCCTTTACAGCAGCCCATGTCTCTTCAGAAGCCGGATGGTTATCATTCTTGTACTCATCAGAAGTCCACCATACAGTATCTTTGGAATTTTCATCCATTACAATGAATTTATCTTTTGGAGAACGTCCGGTATATACACCTGTCATTACGTTTACTGCACCAAGTTCACTAACCTGACCCTTTTCAAAACCTTCCAATTCCGGCTTTGTCTCTTCCTCAAACAATAAATCATAAGAAGGATTGTGTACAATTTCTGTAGTTCCTGAAATGCCGTACTTACTTAAATCGATATTCGCCATCTTTGTTTTACCTCTTTTCTTTCCTTAATCATAACCGCCGTAACACTTTCTGCCTTTGCATATTTCTGCCTTTTACAGCGGCATTTGTCTTATTATTACATTTTTTTCATAAAAAGTCAATACTTTAACAATCCTTTCGCGAAAGTTAATATTTTTTATTATTCATTTATTTTTCACCAACCGCATAATCACGTCTATGTTTTTACAAAAAATGCAAGATTGTATTTTCAATCTTGCATTTTGTCAATATTATAATTTATGAAACTTATCTATTATTCATATAAATATTTTATATAACCGAAATCCAGCTCCAACCATTCAGTTGATTCCAAAATATTTTTGGTTGTATTTACGTAATTTCAGCATAAAGACAACAAGCATCACACATAGAACTGCCGTCATAATTACATACAGTATGCCAACACTGCTGATATAGGAATCGTACAGATCTACACACCCATCTAACAACAGGATAATTCCCAACGCAAGAAGTGGCTTCCCGACATCTCTGCAATATCCCTCCAGGTCTTTGCAGCTTTTTTCATTTACACCCTTCGGAAGCAAGATTGTCTTCACAATCTCTTTTTTCACTTTTAACATATAATATCCATAAAGGCAGTAGATTCCAGCCCCCAGAGCAATTGCCCCAAAGAAACCATCCAACAGCATCTGTCCTCACTCCTTACACTTGCAATATACCTTTTACAGTTTCCTTCATCTTATCTGCATCACATTCCAAAGTATGAAGTATATTGGCATCCAGAATATCTTTGATTGCCTGTGGCATCTCTACACCAGATGTCTCTTCCAACACTTTCAGAAGTTCGAATTCATCTGCATCTGCATATTTTTCATCAATTGCCGTCATAACACTCTTAACGAACTTATATGGACTCGCCGTTGATGCAATCACACATTTCTTTGCATCACCGGTCTTAATCCTATACTGTTCACAGACATGCGCAGCAACAGCTGTATGCGTATCAATTACATATCCTGTCTTTTCGTAATTCTCACGGATACTTTCGGCAGTCTCTGCTTCATCTGAATATCCAGATGCAAAATCAGATAATTTTTCCTTCATATCCTCAGTAATCGTATAGCTTCCACTATCTTTTAATTCTTCCATTAATTCTCTGGTCTTCTCAGAATCTTCACCTGCAATCAGATAGATCAGACGCTCCAGATTACTGGAGATCAGAATGTCCATGGATGGTGAGGTCGTCAGCACAAACTCTCGATTCTTATCGTATGTACCCGTCTGGAAGAAATCAAACAGCACTTTGTTCTTATTTGATGCACAGATCAGTTTATCAATCGGCACTCCCATCTGCTTTGCATAGTAAGCAGCAAGAATATTTCCGAAATTGCCGGTCGGGACTACAACGTTGATCAATTCTCCCTCTGCAATCTCTTCATTTGCCAGTAATTTTGCATAAGCATTTACATAATATGCGACCTGCGGAACCAGACGTCCAATATTGATAGAATTAGCAGAAGAAAACTGGTATCCCTTTGCTGCAAGTTCCTGAGCCAGTTCTTTATCTTCGAACATTGCTTTCACACCACTTTGTGCATTATCAAAATTTCCATGGATCGCAACCACATCTACATTACTTCCTTTTTGCGTAACCATCTGAAGTTCCTGTACTTTGCTGACTCCGTTCTTCGGATAAAATACAATGATTCGGGTTCCTTCAACATCAGCAAATCCCGCCAAAGCAGCCTTACCCGTATCACCAGACGTAGCTGTAAGAATCACAATCTCATTTTCCACATGATTCTTTTTGGCCGAAGTAGTCAAAAGATGCGGCAATATAGACAATGCCATATCCTTGAACGCAATCGTTGCCCCATGGAACAATTCCAGATAATACGTATCATCTACCTTTACCAGCGGCGCGATCTCCTCAGTGTCAAACTTACTGTCATATGCTTTACGAATACAGTCCTTCAACTCCTCTTCTGTAAAGTCTGTTAAAAACTGCTTCATAACCGCATAAGCGGTCTCCTGATATGACATGTCTTTCAACTGCTCCATTGAAACATCGAGTGTCGGAAGTTTCTCCGGCACAAATAGACCACCGTCCGGAGCAAGACCTGTCAGAATCGCTTCAGAAGCTGTTACTTTCAAGTTCGAATTTCTTGTACTTTTGTAATGTAGATTCATCTTTTTCACCCTTCTATCATCCGCTATTTTTTACTATTTGTATATTTTACCAGGCCACCTGCAGCAATCAGCTTCTGCATAAATTCCGGGAAAGCCTGTCCCTGAAACTCTGTGCCTTTTGTACGGTTATAGATCTTTCCACTGTCAAAATCAACTTCCACTTCATCACCGGCATCGATTCCTCTTGCTGCCTCTGGGCATTCAATAATCGGTAATCCAATATTGATTGCATTTCTATAGAAGATTCTGGCAAATGTCTCTGCAATGACGCAGCTTACACCTGCCGTCTTGAGACACAGAGGTGCATGTTCTCTGGATGAACCACATCCAAAGTTTTTATTCGCAACAATCAGATCTCCCGGCTTCATCTTATTTACAAAATCTGGATCAATATCTACCATCGCATGGCTTGCCAGTTCCTGAGGATCATAGGAATTAAGATATCTTGCCGGAATAATAACATCCGTATCCACATTATCACCATACTTAAATACATGTCCTACTGCTTTCATTATCTGTCACCTACTTTCTCTGGATTCGCAATACATCCTGCAATCGCACTCGCTGCAGCCACTTCTGGAGACGCAAGATAGATCAGAGAATCTACATGTCCCATTCTGCCCACAAAGTTACGATTTGTTGTAGACACACACTTTTCACCTGCTGCCATAACACCCATATGACCTCCCATACATGGTCCACAGCTTGGTGTATTCACAGCACAGCCTGCATCCACAAAGATATCCAAAAGTCCCTCTGCGATACACTGTTTGTAGATCTTCTGTGTTGCAGGGATTACCATAACACGTACATCTGGATGAACTGTATGGCCTTTCAAAATTGCTGCTGCTTTTCTCATATCCTCCATACGCCCATTGGTACAAGAACCGATTACAACCTGATTGATCTTGATTGGCTCCATCGCCTCAACCTCATCAATTGTCTTAGCATTACCTGGAAGGTGTGGGAATGCAACGGTCGGACGTACCTCTGAAAGATCAATCTCAACCACTTCATCATACTCTGCATCCTCATCAGCAGTATATATCTTGTATTCCTTCTTGGAATGTTCTTTCATATAGGCTTCTGTCTGTTCATCTACCGGGAAGATTCCATTCTTGGCACCAGCTTCAATCGCCATATTCGCCATTGTAAAACGATCATCCATAGACAGATTAGCAATGCCATCTCCAACAAATTCCATAGATTTATAAAGTGCGCCATCTACCCCAATCTTACCGATAATATGGATAATGATATCTTTTCCACTGACATATGGTCCTGGCTTTCCCGTCAATACAAACTTCATTGCGCTCGGAACTTTAAACCACAACTCACCTGTTGCCATACCTGTTGCAATATCTGTGGTTCCCACACCAGTAGAAAATGCACCTAATGCGCCATATGTACAGGTGTGTGAATCTGCACCAATAATGCACTCACCACCCACAACAACACCAGCTTCTGGAAGGATTGCATGTTCCACGCCGGATTTTCCCTGTTCAAAATACCATGTTAATCCCTGTGCTCTTGCAAATTCTCTGATTGCCTTAGAGTTCTCTGCTGATTTAATGTCCTTATTCGGTGTAAAATGATCTGGTACCAGAACTACTTTATCCTTATCAAACACATTTTCTGCCATCTCCCGAAAAATCGGCAGTGCCATAGGTCCGGTGATATCATTTGCCATTACTACATCTAACTTCGCCTCTATCAATTGTCCTGCCACAACAGAATCGAGCCCTGCGTGAGCCGCCAATATCTTCTGCGTCATTGTCATTCCCATCACGACAACCTCCTATTCTTCTTCATTGACTTATCTTTTGAATACTACTTTCTCCATATTTTCCGTAGCCATGCGTTCATTTTACCACAAACAAATATAGTGGTGCAAGAAAGAATCAAGAATAGTACAAGAACCACTATATTTTCTTGATCACCAGTCTTAACGGATGCAATTTTTGCTGTCGTTTTGGATTTTGCTTCCACAAGTTTCTCAGGTTCCGTCTCTGGTTTCTCTATCTCCGGTGTTTCTTTTTCTGGTTCATCTGATTCTTTCGGTTTTTCTACCAGAATCTTCTCTTCATCTTTTTTCTCTTCCGCATTATCCGCGCAGACAACTACTTCATTATCTATTTCTTTTCCTATCACCGATTCATCCGTTATTGCCATCTGATACTCGACTATATAGCGTTCTCCAAGTTCTACACACTGTAAGAACTCTCCTGCATGAATGGTAAATGAATTTCCGTTGACAGAGATCACTGCATCTTGTATCACATTACGGGAACCATCCAGAAGAACAATGGAATTTTTCTGAAGCTGTACTCCCTCAGTAAGAATTGTATCTGTAATCACCACATTTTTTGCCACCGCATTTTGAATCTGCTGTGTTACATCCATAGTATAAGTAACAATGTCTCCCAACTGATAAGTTTTCCCCGTTTTATCTGCATGTTTCTCAACCATAAGTTCCGGGCGCTCCATCCACTTCACTTGCAGAGATACTGCTGATGGTTCCACCGTGAGCAATTGTCCAGTTCCGATATCCTGGCTTCCGCCACCAGTTTTTACAACCAGCGTTCTCCACGCTTGATTCAAAGTCCCTTTTATCTGACCACTGTCCCAACTTGTTCCGTTACCATAAGCCACATCTGATGCCAGATAGAACTGCTCTTGCCCATGCACTGTCACCTGGCCCTGCAGACGACTTTGCTGGGTTACATTTACCAGAGTCACTCCTTCGGGCAAAGAAAGCACTAATGAATTCGATGTATCCCCTTCACATGTAACAACCTCTGTTCGCTGCACGCCCTCCTCAGCACTAAAAAATGCGGTTAAATTCTCCTGAGAAAGAGCAATATCTGTATCCGGTATATTTGGCCATCCCTGAATTGCGTTCGTATACTGAATTACTGCATTACTAATATCCGCATTCAATCCCTTGAACCCATCGCTATTTGGATCACACCCATCATAAATATAAGACAATATGCAGTGCGACAGACAATAGGCTCGGTCTGGTTGATCCCACCCTCCTGTCAATGTCGGTTTCATATACACATCATACCCAGGTCCTCCATACACATAATACATTGCTTTTGCCAAAAGCTGGTCCTTATCCAACTCATCGGAGGAATAAGTTCCGTTATTCGGCGAGAGTTTACCGGGTTCCAGACAATATGCCATATTTCCATCCACATAATAATAATGTGTCGAATATCCCATATATTGGACGGATGCTCCCGTTACCAAAGAGACCTCCTTAGCTTCTGCCGTCATCGTACTAGCGGCTCCCACAATACCTAATACACTAAGGAACAACAAAACTACAGAAAAAAAGATAGATTTTTTATTTGTTTTTTTCATTTAAACACTCCTTTTTACATAAACACACTGAATAATTGAAATGATACTTCTACCCTCCTTTCCTGTATGGTTCTTTTCTCGTTTTGGAAATTGGGAACGAATCTTCCCGATGGGGATACCCCTTTGAATGATAATGATTAGATTTCTTAGACGAGTGCTCTTATCATATCTATATTTTCTTATTTTGTCAATACCACCGTTCAAAAAAGAACCGGATTACTTCCGGTTCTTTTTTACACGAAGTTTCAATTCTTCTAAAATCTCTTTGTGGTGTCTGGATTCCATCTTCGGGAATGCTTTTACCAGACGAATACTGACTCTTGTACTGCGTCCTGCCAGCTCCGCATATTTTGTTTTCAACTCTTCTATACGGGCCTTTTGTTCTGCCATGCGATTCTTCTGCTCAGTAATCCGTTCTTTTTGTTCTGCCATGCGGGTCTTCTGTTCTTCAGATACCGTCTCCAGCTTCTCACGCAGTTCCAAAGCTGCCGAATCCAGCTGTTTCTTGGCTTCTTCCTGGAATTCCATAGTTTCCATGACATTTTCGTATATATTTTCTCCAACCTTGTCGGAGAATTCTCTCAATTCTGCCGCAATCTTCTCCATTGCTTCCAGGCGTCTGTTCAGCTTCAACACTGCCGAAACAGTTACAACAATATCAACAACCAGAGTCATCCCAAGCAACACACTCAGAGCAATTCCAACCTTCACAGGAATCCACGCCAACACTTTGTGGATGAACGGATGAATCACCTTTACAATGATCACGCACGCAACACCCCAGGCAAGGGAGAACAACAGGCATACATATCCCCCGATATTCAATGGCTGATTCGTATAATCCCACCATTTATGGTGAAATAATTTATCCATCAGATAGCCGGTCAGTCCCTCAATCACTGTTACTACAATTATTGAGGTTATATAAAGGAGGAATAAGTTATTTTCAAATGGTGTCAGGAACTGAACGACCACTCCGACTCCGATTCCATAAACCGGACAGATCGGACCATTTAAAAATCCCCGGTTTACAAATTTTCTCTGTTGCGTAGCTGCGTAAGCAACTTCTGTACACCATCCGAAAAAGCCATATGTAAAGAAATAAAGTATAAAAAAATATGTCTGCATACGTCAACTCCCTTCAAATTCTTATCTAGAAAGTATACTTCACATTACAGTTTCCGTCAAATAGTAAATCTTTTAGTTTCCAAACACAAACAATCGGAAAGAATATCTGCACCCCAGATATCTTTCCGATGTTCAACATGCTTTATTATCTTCTATATCATAAGATATTACTCTGACAATCTGTTCTGAAAACGCAGATATGGAATCTCTATAGGATCTATAGGATCTACCGGATTCTCAATCTGCCCTTTTTCCTTCCGCTTACGCCGTCTCAGCAATTCACCGCCTTTATTGTAGAACCAGAATGAATAAGTCAGGATCTTATCTGCCTTTCCCATCTTATCCTTTGTCGTCTTTCCATACAGAGTTCCGCCAGCTTCTATCGGAACTTTTCTGCGTATCAGGGAAATCAACTCCGTCTCACAAGTTACATATTCCGGTAATTCTGTATAGGCAAGTCCCACACATTCCAGCTTATGTGAATCACTGCCTCCAATCCCCGGCTTTTTATACTTTTTAGCCAGCTTCATTGCACCCTCATTGGACTCTGCTGGTTCACAAGCATTAAAAGCCTCGATAAAATCAAACCGTTTTATGATCTCCGGTGATTTGTAGAAGCGCTTCGTATTCGTAAAGCTAAGATACTTTCCGCCACATGGATGAGCCGGTCCCAGGATTCCACCATGACGATGAACAAAATCAATCAGCATACTTACCGGCATACCTCGCAGTTCCAAAAGGCGCATCTTCACCCCTTCAGGCATAATACAGATAATGTGACCCGCATCACAGGTATCATATTCGATTCCTTTTAATACTACAAAATCCTCGTGAACCTTTCCTTTCATATCATACTTCCAGTGACGGTATCCTTTGTAAGTATCATGGTCGGTAATCAACATACCGTCAAAGCCTTGTTCTTTTAGCTTGGTGATATATTCATCCAATCCCACTTTACTGTCTATAGAACCCTCTTTTACATGACAATGCATATCGATCTTCATAACAAGGCCTCCTTCATTCATATTCTAAAACTATTATATCACATTTGCTTTAAAATACAATAAAACCGGATGGCTATGGATTAAATTACCTTTTTTTCATTTAATACATTTCTTACAATCAATGCACATACCAGCCATGCAATGATATAAACAACTCCTGATATCTGCATTGAAGAAAAACTATACGTCACCATCATTAATATCTGCAATACACATCCAAGTATTGCAATTATCATATTCTTCTTTTTACCCATAATAAAGCACCTCTCCTTCTATAGTCACTACTATATCAGGAGAGGTGTGTCATAATCGGGACTTATAATTCTTCCGTGTTAAATATTTCTATATCATCATCTTCTTCATCTTCTGTATCATTTTCTTTTGGTACTTTTTTCACTTCTTCTGGATCTTCAAAAACATCCTCTTCATCCTCTTCATCATCCAGCATCATTCTTGCCTTCTCAACTTCCGACTCTCTGGAGACTTCTTCTTTCACTTTTCTGGAGTACACTTTTTCTTTTTTTCCAACCTTCCTGGACTGCATCATGAACTGCACCCACATTCCAATCAATGCGATTAAAATACTGATTCCATAGCCAATCCACACATTCTGATTCAAACCTGCCAACGAGGCAATCGCCAGACCTGCTGATACTCCGCCCTCTAGTCCAGTTACAATAATAACAAGCGGTGTTGTCCAAAAAACAGACAAAACTGCCAATACCAAAGCAACAACAAAATAAATAATCAACAAAAATACAGGCTTAACACCCACAAGCGAAGCACAGACACCAAACACATAAAAGAGAATCAGGAAAAAAATCCCCAAACGACGCAGCCATGCAAACAACACCGCAACAATAACCGCACTCACTCCGATCACCGCCAAGAGTGCTGTATCATTAAGTCCGATCATCAGCGCCACGACGCCTCCAATCACCGCTCCCACAACTAAACCAACAATTGCCGTAAGGACTCTTACTATCTTCAATCCAAAGAAACAGATTGCCAAACCTATTACAATAGTCACAATCAAAGCAATCATTAACATCTGTCTGGTCCATGCCAGAAATACATTGCCGTTTTCTCCTAACATTCCCAGCAAGTCACTTCCCATCAGGTTCATCATTTCTTCCATGCCAATATCTCCTTTGTCCCCTATTACTTATTTTTACCGCTACCATTATAACATTATTTACCACTTTTATTCAATTGGGGACGTAGTATTTTGCAAAAATACTACGTCCCCAATTGAATTTTGCCCTGTACCTTTTTGTTCAAAAAAAGAAGTCCCTTCGAAATTCGAGGGACTTTCCAACATCACACTAAACTTGCTAGAATTCAACTGCGCCTGTCTCTGTTCCGTTAATTACATAGTAA
The DNA here is from genome assembly GCF_050315235.1 of Bariatricus sp. SGI.019. Classification (NCBI taxonomy): domain Bacteria; kingdom Bacillati; phylum Bacillota; class Clostridia; order Lachnospirales; family Lachnospiraceae; genus Bariatricus; species Bariatricus sp. SGI.019. Next base: position 176,143 of record NZ_JBNPOQ010000002.1, read on the forward strand.
ACAGCATTTTCTTCAGGCTTAATATATAATTCCATTGTCTTAATATCGCCAACTTTTTTGCCGGATTTTGTCCATGATTTTTTTACGCTGGCAATGATTTCTTTTTCTTCTACCTGTTTTCCATAACACTGAACATAAGTACTTACTTTGATTTCTTTTTTCGCTGTTGTTTTTTTAGTTGTTGTTTTCTTGGCTGTTGTTGCTGCCTTTTTTGCAGGTGCTTTCTTCTCAGGTGTCTTTTTCTCTGTTGCTTTCTTTTCTGCGGGGGTCTTAGCCGGTTCAGCTTTTGCTTCCGGAGCTACCTTTGTCGCTGTGTTTGTTGCTGCAGTTTCTTTTACAGTTTCATTAGTTGCTGGTGTTACTTTCTTTGTGGCCATGATAATTCCTCCTCAATCTTCCTAAGCCTCATCACCTAGTTCAAGTTATTATAGCACACTTTTTCAAAAAAGCAATTTTCGCTCCTCACTATGCTATCCCCTTTTTCTTAGGCAAATATTTCCAAAATAACCCCTGCGATCACCGAAATAATATACAGAACTCCTACTATTTTTAGATTTTCTTTTTTCTCTCTGTTAATTTTAAACAATACGACCAGTCCAATTCCCGCCCCGGTACACAAACCTGCAATAACAGATGCAAAAGAGATTGCTCCGTTTAAATATAGCTGTGTCAGAATCACAGAAGCCGCACAATTAGGGATCAGTCCAATAACTGCAGCTATGAATGGCTGAAAGATTGTATCTCCAAGCAAAAATGTAGATAATTGTTCAATTCCGAAAATCTCTATGCAAAGATTCAGTACTCCAGTAAATACCAACAAATACACAAATATTTTGATTGTATGATGCCATGCCGGTTTTAAAATCGCAGACTCTTCTTCATGACATCCACATTCATCGCAGAGATTTCCACTTTCTTTTGGTATGGATATCTTCTTTTGAAAGAAAATGTCTATCACATATCCTGCAACAATAGCGATCACCACTTTTGCCACAAGCAATATCCCAACTTCTTGTACAGCATCAGGATTCCCCAGCATAATTAAGATTGCCTCATCTGAAGTTGCAATAAATACAGACAGAAGTGTCCCCACGGAAATAATTCCTCCTGCGTAAAGATTCGCTGCCATAACGGAGAATCCACACTGAGGGATGCATCCTGCGACCGCTCCAAAGATCGGACCTGCCTTTCCTACTTTTGCCAGAACCTTTTCTGTAAATTCACCAGAATAATGCTCCAGTGCTTCTATCAATATAAAGGCTACAAATAAATATGGCAGCATTTTCAAGCAATCCAGACCGGTATCCAGTATCACGTCCTTTATCATTTCCATATATATTGTCCTTTCTGTTTTTGACCTAATAGGACTATTTTAGATGTTGTTTTGTGAATTTACAAGGAGAAAATGAAAAAATGAGAAAATCTATCCTTTTTTGAAAAAAATCTTGTATACTAACATTAAGTTAAACTTTCGTAGGAGGGATTATTTTGAGTACATTTGAACGAATTTCATCTGGGCTTTCCGGCCTGGATTCCATCCTTGATAATATTCGTCTGGGCGACAATGTCGTATGATATCTTTGACTGTCTGTCGGACTTGCAGGCTGCATGGGCCACCGACCTGATGATGGGAAATTTTTTCCAGGTAACCTGTCCTTATCTGTTTGAACAAAATACTGTCGCTTATTTTCCAATTCTTCGCGGGCTCCACTCTTTCGATGCAATTGCCCGTATTCAGGAGACGACTCAGCTTCTTCTGGACGTCTATAGCGATGCCAACAGCTTGTATATCAATCCGCTCAAAGTATGGAATCGTTATTCACCAAATATGTTCCTTCCACACCAATACATTACAAAGGATGGTTCTTTTCTACCTCTGCGCGGAGGATATGAAGTCAGCCGATTTTACACCCTGGTGGACAACATGACTCGCATCTATGAAAATCAGAACCTGGACAGTTGGGAACGTTTCGTATCTGACGCCAGCCGCATTTACCATAAAGACCGTACTTTTTCCGCAGAGACAGAAGATACCTTCTGCCAGAATATGATGTCACGTGATCCAAAGATTCTGGAATTGTTGAAGACATATTTTGAACCAGAGGATTATTTTCATATCTATAATCGTATGATCGGAACCGGAAGTATTGGTGGAAAAGCCTGTGGCATGCTTCTCGCGAGAAAAATCGTTGCCAAAGATGCGCCAGAAGTATTTCAACACATGGAACCACATGACTCCTATTATCTTGGTTCAGATGTCTTCTATACTTATATTGTACATAATAAGTTCTGGCGTCTTCATATCAGTCAAAAGACAAAAGAAGGATACTTCCGTCTGGCCCCTCAGATCGAAGAAGCATTCAAAAACGGAGTCTTTCCAGAAGCAACAAGGCAACAGTTTATTCGTATGTTAGAATATTTTGGGCAGCGCCCGATCATTGTCCGCTCCAGCAGTCTTCAGGAAGACGGTTTTGGAAATGCATTTGCCGGAAAATATGAATCTGTCTTCTGCATTAACACCGGTGATATCACCGAGCGTCTGACGGAACTGGAAAATGCTGTCCGCACCGTATATGCCAGTACCATGAATCTGTCTGCACTGGAATACCGGAAACAGCGCGGGCTTGGTTATAAGGATGAACAGATGGCTCTTTTGATTCAGCGTGTATCCGGTTCCATGTACGAAGATTTTCTGATGCCCAATGCTGCCGGCGTCGGATATTCCTACAGTTCCTATCGCTGGAGCGATTCTCTGGATGCTTCCTGCGGAATGCTGCGACTTGTCATGGGGCTCGGAACCCGTGCGGTCGACCGTACCGAAGGAGATTATCCACGAATTGTCAATCTGGCTCAGCCAGAAAGTTCTACCCTGACCGACAGTTGGGCAAAGCATCAATACTCCCAGCGTTATGTAGATCTGATTGACTACCGGAATAAGGCACTTGCCACCCGTTCGGTCAAAGAGGTTACTCCTTATATGGATCCATGGTATAAACGAATGGTTCTGGAACATGATTTTGATGCAGAACGAACCTTCCGGGAACGAGGACAGCATCGTGAGATCCTCTTCGCAAGTTGTGAAGGTCTTGTTCGGAATAAAGCATTTACCGAATGTATGAAGTCTCTTCTTCGCACATTGCAAAACGCATATAATTATCCGGTGGATATTGAATTTACGATCAACAGCAATGCTTCCGGTGAATTCGTCTTCAACCTGCTTCAATGCCGTCCGCTTCAGATCGGTACATCACGGGACGCAGTCACCGTTCCAGATTTTCCAAAGGAACAGACCGTCTTCTCTGTGACCAATTCCTCCATGGGAGGATCCCAGTCTGAACGGATTGACTACATTGTATGGGTAGACTCCAAGGGCTACTATCAATGTCCATATAAGCAAAAACCGGACATTGCTCGTATTATCGGTGACATCAATCATTATTTCCGAAAAAGCAACGAGAAACTTATGCTCTTCGTTCCGGGAAGAATCGGCACATCCTCACCAGAACTTGGCGTTCCGGTAACATTCGCGGAGATTCATCATTTCCATGCCATCTGCGAGATGTCTGACAGTGAAGTCGGTTACATGCCAGAACTTTCTTACGGGAGCCACATGTTCCAAGATCTGGTAGAAGCAGAGATTTTTTATACAGCCATCTTTGACAATAACAGAACAATCTATTTCAATAAGGACTTCTTCAAAGATGAACCAAATGTATTGACCAATATTCTTCCCGACTGCGGAGAATATACAGATATCATCCAGGTCTACAACCTGCATGGAAAAGGAATACGTCTATACTCTGATGTAAGAAACGAAAAGACAGTGCTGGGATAAAGCACTGTCTTACGTTTTTATTAAAAACTTTTTCTCTTTTAAGGTATTCTCTATCATATCTAGAGTATCTTCGCTGTCTGCAGTAACCTTATGATAATGATAGTTAGATGTTATATTCTTCAACGGACTGGACTTGCCACTTCGGATATCTTCCATAAATTCTCCCACTTTTCTTCTCGAATTAATATGAAGTTCCGCCTCGATATGACCATATACCCGGTGATTGACCATAACATTTTCTACACAGCCCCCCAGATCAACGATGGCGCACAATTCTTCTTCCAACTGATCATCGGTATGCTGTACTTTAAATACTCTGCTGACCGTCTTCGGAGTATTCAAGATATATCCCCGGTTTGTGGAGATGATATCGTAACCCGCCGCACGAATCAATGCAATGTCCTGCACAATGACCTGGCGGCTTACTTCATATGTGGAAGCCAGCCTGCTTCCTGACACCGGCACTGCACTTTCTTGTATCTGCCGGATAATCTCTGTTCTTCTTTCAGAACCAGTCATAAATGCTTCTCACCTCCCTAATCATATACGAACTCTTTTGCTGGTTTTCCTTGCAGCACTCATTGTCTGCACAGCTATTATACCACATGAAGATTCTTTAGGGAAATATCTAATATTGGTGCAGAATGAGTCAAAGCTCCGCTGGAAATATAATCCACGCCCAAGGATGTCAGACGTCCGATATTCTCTCTGGTAACATTTCCTGAACACTCTGTCTTGGCGCGTCCATCTATAATACGGATTGCCTCTTGCATCTCTTCTGTAGACATATTATCAAGCATGATGATATCTGCGCCTGCTTCAACCGCTTCTCTCACCATATCCAGATTCTCCACTTCTACCTCAATCTTTCTCACAAAAGGAGCATATTCCTTTGCCATCTGAACCGCTTTCGTCACACTGCCGGCTGCACCAATATGATTATCCTTCAGCAATACTCCATCCGACAGATTATACCGATGATTATATCCTCCGCCTACGCGAACTGCATATTTTTCAAAAATCCTCATATTCGGCGTTGTCTTACGAGTATCCAACAGTTTCGTATGACTGCCTTCTAACAGTGATGCGACCGAATGCGTATAGGTCGCAATTCCGCTCATACGCTGAAGATAATTCAAGGCAACCCGCTCACCAGATAACAGGACACGGATATCACCAAGAACCTTTCCCATCAGCTGTCCATTTTTCACTTCGTCTCCATCTTTACAATACAACTGAACCTCTGTATCTGCATCCAGCAACTGGAACACTCTGGCAAATACCTCAAGCCCGGCAATAATTCCATCCTGTTTGCAGATCAGATCCACTTCGCCTTTCACCGCTTCCTTCATCACAGAATTCGTGGTTACATCCTCACTGGAAATATCCTCTTTCAGCGCTTCCAGAATCAGATGATCCGCCTGTAAAGTCATTGTAATCTTATTCATAATCTAATGTCTCCTTCTCTTCACACTATGAGCGTCCAATCTTTTGTGCTGCCCGTTTAGCAAATACCATACTCTCCAGCAGCGAATTACTTGCCAGACGATTCGCCCCATGCACACCATTGCAGCTCGTCTCACCAACAGCATACAGATGATCCATAGAAGTCCGACTGTCAGAATCCACCCAGATTCCACCCATAAAATAATGCTGCGCCGGCACTACCGGAATACATTCCTTCGTCACATCGTACCCTTCTTCGAGACAATGCTGGTATATATTCGGAAAGTGCTTCATAATCTCCTCTTTCGGGATATGCTCCATAGAAAGCCATACATATTCGGAACCGTCTTTCTCCATCTGTTCATGAATAGCCTTTGTCACCACATCCCGCGGCAACAGCTCATCAACAAAACGCTCTTTCTTCTTATTATATAACACAGCACCCTCTCCTCGCACAGATTCCGATATTAAGAATCGTCGTCCCGGCTTTTCAGAATAAAGTGTCGTCGGGTGAATCTGCACATAGTCCAGATGTTCCAGGCGAACGCCGTGTTTTTTCGAAATATCAAGTGCATCACCTGTCAAATGTGGGAAATTCGTAGAATGCTTATATTTTCCGCCAATACCACCACTTGCCAAAATCGTATTCTCTGCATATACAGTCAGCTTACCATGTTCATTTTCTGCCAGAATACCGATACATCTTCCATCTTCTTCAATAATATCCGTCATAGCTGTATATTCATAAATAGTCACATTGTCAAGTTTCTTGACCTGTGCCAACAGCTTACTTGTAATCTCCTTTCCCGTAATATCCTCGTGAAATAAAATTCGTGGTTTTGAATGAGCACCTTCTCGTGTATACTCAAACTCTCCATCCTTTTTTTCAAATTCCACTCCATATCCAACCAACTCGTTGATAATGTCTCTGGAACTTCGAATCATAATATCTACAGATTCTCTGCGGTTCTCATAATGCCCCGCCTTCATTGTATCTTCAAAATAGCTGTCATAGTCAGATTCATCTCTCAAAACGCAGATTCCTCCCTGAGCCAGAAAAGAATCACTGCTCTCCAGATCCGATTTTGTAATCATAAGAATCTTCTTGTCCGAGGGCAGATTAAGTGCACTGAACAGACCAGCCACTCCTGTACCAACAATAACAACATCGGTATGTATCTTCATCTTTCAATCCTTCCCGGTGCCAAATGCCCCATTTATTCGCAGATACTTTTTGTTCTGCATCATCTTTACTTTGCAAGCTCCAGCATTCTCTCCAATGGTTTCACAGAAGCTTCGCGAAGCTCTTCCGTAATCTGGACTTCATTCTCTCCTGTCTCCAGAACATACAATATCTTTTCCAAAGAATTCTTCTTCATATTTGGACAGGTCGGAACTGACTTCGGAAAATAAAACTTCTTTTCCGGATTGTTCTGACAAAGCTTATAAGAAACTCCTTCTTCCGTACAGATAATAAATTCTTTTTCTTCGCTTTCAGTCGCGTATCTAATAATCCCGGAAGTGCTTCCAATATAATCAGAAATCTCCAGAATCTCTGTCCTGCATTCTGGATGAGATAATACTTTTGCCTCTGGATGTTCCTTTTTTACTTCCAGAACTTCCTCTGCCTGCATTCTTTCATGCGTCGGACAGAATCCTTCGTTATATACAAAATTCTTCTCCGGCACAAGCCCTGCAATATAATGAGCCAGATTACGGTCCGGAATAAAGAAAATATTTTTATTAGGAAGTGCTTTTACAATCTTCACTGCATTTGCTGAAGTTACACATACATCAGAATATTTCTTCAATTCTGCTGTAGAATTGATATAACACACAACCGCCAGATCTTCATATGTATGACGCATCTTCTGAATCATCTCAGGATCTGCCATATGCGCCATCGGACAATCTGCACTCAGATCCGGCATAAGTACCGTCTTCTGGGGATTCAATGCCTTGGCGCTCTCTCCCATAAATTCAACACCGCAGAATACAATGGTCTGTTCATTAAGCCCAACGGCCACCTTACTCAGATAATAGGAGTCTCCTATATAATCTGCAACTTCCTGTACTTCCGGCTTCACATAATAATGTGCCAGAATCACTGCGTTCTTCTCTTTTTTCAACTTTTCAATTTTATCTACGATAGTCATAACTTTTTCTCTCCTTTTTCAGACTCAGACCATTATACCACTGTAATTTACATGTGACAAGACAGTTGTGTTTACAAATATTAATTTTTAATATTTTCAATCACAGATATGCGAAGGTAATAAAAAAGAATGGGAAAAGATATCATAACCTTTTCCCATTCTTTTAATCTACAGATTTTAGTGATTCTGCCATGCTGATGCGTTTTAATTTGCCATTCATGACAAGATCTACGAACCAGGCAAATGCAAAAGTCAACAGTATACTATACACATAACTGATCGGTGCAATCCGGACATCAAATGCCACCTGATCTACCTTTACCTGCGACATCACAAACATGTGGAAATATTTGCCAAGAACGAGTCCTGCCATCGTTCCTATAAATGTCAGTATCATGTTTTCACGGAATACATAACTTGCAGTTTCATTCCTGTAAAAGCCCAGCACCTTAATCGTTGCGATTTCTTTTATACGTTCCGTGATATTGATATTGGTAAGGTTATACAATACAATAAATGCCAGTCCGGCCGCACATACAATAATTACCACTACTACCAGGTTCATACTGTTCATCATGCTGGCGAAGCGAGTCTTGGTATCTTCAGATACCGTTACATTCGTTACTTCATCCAGCTTCATCAGATCTGCAGAAAGCTGATGCACATCTGCTTTTTCTGAGGCGTTGATATAGACAGCATTCAGAGATGCATCCTCTCCCATATATTTCTCATAAGTCTGCGTCGTCATGTATACATAATTTCTAATGTGATTTTCAAAGATACCACTGACCTTAAGTTCCATGGTCTCATGGTTCTCATCCTGTAGTGTAATGGTATCTCCTACTTCTATCTCATAGTTCTCTGCAATCGCCTCGGAAAGAATACACTCTCCTTCTCCCGGATAAGCTATTTCCTTACCACCCGGATCTTTCAGATGTACAAATGGCGAAATATCTTCCTTCTCATCCACTGCAACCAGATTGATACCCTTCAATTGGTCTCCATGAACAAGATCCATACTCTTTTCCATCACATAGACAGACTCCGATACCTCTTTACCAAGTGACTTCTGAATCTCAGCCTTTGTACTTTCCTCTGCTTCATCTGCCAATGTTACACTCATATCATAGACCTGAATGTTATCATACTGGTCACTGGCAATATTGGTCACTGAATCCCTGACACCAAATCCGGTGACAAGTAGTGCTGTACATCCGCTGATACCGATTACCATCATCAGGAACCGTTTCTTATAGCGAAATACATTACGATAGGACACTTTATATAAGAATTTCAGGCGTTTCCAGATAAATGGCACTCGCTCAAGAAGCACTCGCTTTCCGGCCTTTGGCGCTTTTGGTCTCATCAACTCCGCTGCCACCTCACCAAGTTCCTTGCGGCAAGTCAGGAACGTAGTTCCGGCAGAACATGCTACGGACACAATCAATGAGATCAGACCAAGCTGCCAATCAAACACATATGACAGTTTTCCTACATCGTACATCATTCCATAGGCATACCAGATGACATTCGGGAACACCCAGGTTCCGCCAAAGAATCCAATCAAACAACCCAACACTGCTGCAGTGCTTGAATAGAACAGATACTTGCCCATAATCGATGACTTACTATAACCCAGTGCTTTTAACACACCGATCTGCGTTCTCTGTTCTTCAATCATCCGGCTCATCGTAGTAATACATACCAGTGCCGCTACAGCGAAGAAGAATACCGGGAATACATTGGCAATTCCATTGATGATTGCCGAATCACTCTCGAAACATGCATATCCAACATTCGTATTTCGATCCAACAGATAGCTTTCCGGTGATGCAAGATCTTCAATCTCTTCTCTTGCATCCGCAATCTTCTTCTCTGCATCTGCAATCTCATCTACAAATTCCTGATAGCCTTCCCCATACTCTGCCAGACCATCGTTATATTCCTGCCATCCATCCTGAAGCTCCGCTTCATTCTTTGCGATCTCAGCCTTTCCGCTCTCAATCTCAGCCTCTCCTGCAAAGAATGCATTCCAGCTTTCTGCTATCTGTTTCTTTCCTGACTCAAGCTGGGCTTTGCCGGAATCCAATTCCTTCTGGGCAGCCTCCAGTTGGGCTCTTACTGCTGCGAGCTGGGCATCTGCATCATCTAAGTTCTGTCTCTGGGCATCGATTGTTTCCTGCGCTGTCTGAATCTGTGCCAGATGATTCGTAATCTCTTCCTGTTTTTGAGCAATCGCAGCGGAAGCAACTACAAGTTTCCCATTCATGATGGCTATTCTTTGTGCAGCAGGCAGGATGCTTGTGTCAATTCCCTCTCCGGCATTTCCTTCCGACAATCCTGAAAGTAATTTATCCACTGCCTCTTCCAATGGCGCAAGAATCGCTTCTTTTTGTTCTTCCGGCAAGGAATCCAATGCGGCTGCATCTTGCTGCAGCTTTGAGACTTGATCTTGTGCCTCATTTAACTGATTTTGTCCAGCTTCTAATGCTGCTTTATTCTCATTCAACTGCGACTGACTGCTTTCCAGCTGTTGTCTTCCTTCTGCTGCCTGTGCTTCTTTTTCCACTAATAGCGCCCAGTTACTTTCCAGTTCTGCCGCACTACTATTTAATACAGCTTCATTCTGAGCAAGTTCTGATTCCGCATTCTGAAGCTTTGAACGGCTGGCATCCAGCTCCTTTTGACCATCTGCCAGTTCTTTTTTTGCATCGGCGATCTTACGGTCCGCATCTTCCAGCTTCGCTTTCGCCTCCTCAAGTTCTGCTCTTGCATCGGCAAGCTCTGCTTCTCCCTCAGCTCTTCCATCAGCCAGTTCCTGTTCCGCATCATTCAACTTCTCTTCTGCATCTGCCAGAATTCTTGCATAGTGATGTTCTGCTGCCTCTTTCGCCAGATCTTCCCATTCCTCTTCCTTATCATCCATATAGGCATCATATTCATCGCTGTATATCTCATAATCCTGATCAAACTTCACCAGAATCTCTGTATAATAATCTGTATCAAAGCTCTCCCATGGAAGATACATGAAGCCACTGATGCGTCCATTTCCAAGAGAAGTATTGCCTCTCTCAAACTGTATGTAATTGGAGGATTGCGCCAGTCCTACAATGGTATATTCTGTTTTTGTAAAGCATTCCAGATCATCTTCATCGTTCGTATCCGAAAGCACCAGCGTCTTCCCGATATCTTTCTCGGTAAAACAAGAAGAATCCACAAGACACTCTCCGGCATTCTTCGGCATACGGCCTTCCATAAGTTCAATTCCATTCATATCTTCCGGGAGATTATAGGCCTTTAACACCATTTCATTCTCTCCGGCAATATTGCACAGAACATCCATATTGAAGACACCTTCTGCGTACCTTACATCCTTCTGCTTAGCAAGGAATTCCACATCCTCTTGTTCAAAGCCAAGGGTAGACAATATCCGATAATCATAGAATTGCTTCTCCGTCAGATACTGGTTGACAGTCTTTACCATAGCCGGCTGTGTCACTTTCAGGCCTGAAAAAAGGCCAACTCCCAAAGCAACAATTGCAAGAATCGCAAGAAATCGGCCTATACTTTGTTTAATTTCCCGTGTAGTAGATTTCCACATATTCGACTTCATTATTCACCTGTCCAAAAATGCATAAATTGCAAATATTTTTCGATAATATAGAATTATTTTAACATCTTTTGACACAAGATTCTATTAAATATCTGTGAAAAATAAATGAATCACTTGGGCGGGGTATTCACTATGTCAGATCTTTCTCATGATAGATCTCGTATAGTCTTTCGTACAGTCCCGAAAGCTTTCCATAAATATTCTTAAACACTTCCTCATAGAGCCTCTCGTAGATCTTGTGCTGCTCAAGATTCGGTTCAAAGACATCCTTTTTATGCACCATGGATTCCACGGCTTCCTCATAACTTGAGAACACACCAAGCCCTACAAATGCTGCCATCGCACATCCGATTCCGGTCACTTCATAGCTCTGGGTCCTGATTGCAGGAATTCCGAACATATCGGCGGTAATCTGGCAGATCTCCCGGCTCTGCGAGCCTCCTCCGCCAAGATACAATTCCTGAAATTTATGGCCAGATCTTCGCTCCATCAGCTTCATTCCATCCATCAATGCAAAGTTAATACCTTCTATGATTGCCCGGTATATATGAATCCTCGTATGCTGGTCTGAGAATCCAATCACTGCCCCTCTTGCGTTCGGCATGGTAATATTCGGTGTGAAATACGGCTGGAACAAAAGCCCCTCACATCCTGCCGGAATCTCTCCTAGTCGCTGATTCAGGAGTTCTTCTGCCGACAGGCCAAGCTTCTTCGCCTGCTCAACTTCCTTTTCTGCAAACTCTTTCTTAAACCAGGAGATGAGCCAGTATCCCCGGAATATCTCGATCTCCGGAGTAAATCGCCCCTGGATGATCGAATCATATGGCGGGATAAAGCGTTCTGGCTCCAGATATTTATCAATGGTAAATGTTATCGTTGCGGTTGTTCCCAGACCAATGGCTGCTTTCTCCCTGCTGACACATCCAAGTCCCAGGATCTCACAGGCTTTATCCGAACCTGTTGCGATCAATTTCATTCCTTCTGGAAGGCCTGTCTCCTCCGAAGCCTGAGCGGTAATCGTACCAAGTACTTCTCCAGATTCTTTGATCTCACACAGCTTCTCTTCTTCTACATCGAATACCGGACGGGTCAGTGCTCCTTTTCTCTGCCAGTTTCTGGACTGACTGTCGAACGGAATATGCCCTACCTGGCTTGCTGCCGCATCCACCATCTGACCAGTCAATCTGAAAATAAGATATCCACTTAGCAGCAAGTATTTGTATGTCTTTTCCCACACTTTTGGCTCATTCTGCCTGATCCAGTTACAATGAGACTTCTGATACTGCACATTGGCAGTCTCCTCCATCCCCACTGCTTTAAAGAGCATACGAGTGACCTGAGAAAACTTCGGTTTTCCCTCGGCTTTTCGCTTATCCAGCCACAGAATCGCCGGGCGAAGCGGTTTTCCATCCCGATCAACACATACAACAGTATCACGGATCGTAGTGATAGCTGCCGCCTCAATCTTTTCAAATATCTCTGGATACCTCTTTTTTAAATCCTGCGATGCCTGACAGATATTCTGATAATAAAAATCGGCATCCTTTTCTGCCCAGTCCGGGTTCGGAGATTCATACGGTTCCTGGTGCTTCACCTGGCTTTTTGCCAGGATTTCGCCTCTCTGATTGATCAAAAGTGCTCTTGAACTCTGCGTTCCTACATCATACGCAAGCACGATTCTATCTTCCATTGCAGTCCCCCCTTTCACTGCTACTGGATATCTTCCCGTAAGAATCGTTTTTCCTCTTCTTTCAGATCCAGACCAAGCGTACCGCCTGGATTCATCATATTATCTGGATCAAAATATTCTTTTAACACTTTAAATACGCCATACTCTTTTCTTCCCAGCTGACCTTCCAGCCATGGTGCAAACATCTTTCCAATCCCATGGTGATGGCTCATGGACGCACCAGACTTCTGGATCGCATCCAGAATTGTGGCATGATATGCCTTGAATTCCTCAGCATCCGACATTCTTGTGATAAAGATAAAGTACAGATTCGCTCCCTGTGGATAACAGTGGGACATATGTGTAGTAACAATGGTATTCGGAAGTGCATGACATACCTTTCTCACTTCCTGATGCACTTTCGCCATATTCGACCAATTCACCGTACACTCTAACGTATCCGTCATAATTCCAAAGTCCAACAAGGTATCTCTCAGATATGGGTCGTTGAATCTTCCCTTTTCCCAACTCTTGGTCACGAAAGATGTCAGGCTCATTCCGCCGTATTTGTGGGCAATCCGCTTAATATTCTTCGCTACATTTTTAGAAAATCCTTTCTCTCCGTCAGTAAATCCCAGGAACAGGCATCTCTGCATATCCACATATCCACGCATATCCAGAAGATTCCAAAGAGGGGTCTCATCTACATTATAAAGGCGAAGCATCAGATTGGTCTCTTCCGGGTCAGACAGGCGGAATACGGATGCATTGCCGGCCTCGCACTGCATCATTTCCCGTGCTGCCGCCCGGGCAACCTTCCAGTTCTTAAAGATAAAGGAGAAGCGCTTTCTGTTCTCCGGCATATAGCGGAATACCTTTAATGTTACCTCCGTCAACACTCCAAATGCTCCTTCACTTCCCATCATAATCTGATTCAGATTCGGACCGGTGGCCTCTCTTGGATAATGACTGGTCTGGATTGTTCCGATTGGCGTTGCATACTTCTGTGATAATACGATATCGGTGATACATCCATAATAAGTACTGTTCTGTCCGGCACCTCTGGTCACTACCCAGCCGCCCACACTGCTGTATTCAAAGGACTGTGGGAAATGTCCACAGGTATACGCTCTTTTGGCTCCGTATAGCTGCGGTGCATTGTTCAAAGCTTCTTCCAGCTGTGGCCCTGAGATTCCACTCTGTACGGTAATCGTCTGGTCCACTTCGTTGAAACTAAGTACTTTATTGAATCTCTTTCGCATATCCAGAGAGACACCGCCCTTCGTCGGCTCCACACCTCTGGTCACACTGCTGCCGCCGCCATATACATACAATGGAATCTTCTGTTCCGTACAATATGCTACGATTTTCTCCACTTCTTCTGTTGTTCCAGGATACAGAACTGCATCCGGCAGGCTGTCAATCTGACGCTGACGCAGTCTTGCAGCATCATACCCGGTCTTTCCATAGGCAACTGCAAGTCTTGGATAATCTTTTGTTGTTACATTGTCTTTTCCCAGAATCTCCACAAATGCATCCAGATGCTTCTGCTCCAGATTGCATGGTGCATCCAGCTTGACTGGGTCCATCCCGATATCACCTGCATAAGACTTAAAATCATCGTCCGTCATCTTGAACTTTTCCTTCATCATTTTATACAAAGATTCTTTCGGATACTTTACAAACTCTGGGTCTCCCCATCGGAAAATAGACCGATAGCTGTCCTTTGGAGCAGCCTCCTTTACCCATTTTGGTTCAAATCCTTTATACGGTTTCGCACTCATTTTCATTCTCCTCTCTACTCAGTCGATTACTCGTCACAATAATATCTACACCTAATCCAAGAACATTTTCCAGCAACACATCCCCCCGTCTGACATGCCGGTCCACCAGGATATGATTGATCTCCTTCATAACATCAAAGATTCTCTCTTTTGGAATCTCGCCGGACACCCGAACCGGCAATACCGGTACTTCCGGATAGATGGTCCGGACTGTGCTGCAGATGGTTCTCATCGGATGTGTCAGCTCTGCAATGGCAAATGCTTCTCCTCTCTTACATTTATTGCCTGTAACATGGAGTGTTCCTTCTACTTCTTCAATCTGCAGCGTACATCCATTGGGGCAGGTAATACACGTCATCTCTCTCATCTCTTCCCGCCTCCTTTTGCTTCCTTTCGAACGGATATCTTCACCTTAGAAGATTCTGTCAGGCGGAATCTCTGGAAATCCAGTTCCAGATGCTCCATCTCTGGCGGTTTCAGATTCGTATACTTCTTCTCGAATACATTCTTCCCATCTATCTCAATACATAACGTACCATATGGTATCGTCTCTCTGCTTCGAAAATACATCACAACATGTTCCAGTCCCTGCTCCAGATTCAGGCTCTGTGGTACCAGATACTGTAAGGATACATCTGTTTCCAGCTGTACCTTCTTCCTGCCTGGTTTCCAGTTCTTCTGATAGCCTGCCGCCGCCTTCCCGGCAAGTTCACCACTTTCAGATACATAATCCACCAGGTCATTGACATGGAGTGCATTTCCACAGGAGAACACTCCTTCTACATTGGTCATAAACAGATTATCACAGGCAGGCCCTTTGGTATGTCCATCCAGTAAGACCCCCAGATTCTCCGCAATCTCATTTTCCGGAATCAGGCCGACCGACAGAATCAAAGCATCACACTCTACCAGCCTCTGTGTCCCCGGAATCGGCTGCATCTTCTCATCTACCTTTGATATCTCTACAGCCGTCAGTCTGTCCTCTCCAAATACTCGTGTCACCGTATGGGACAGATGTAATGGGATGTTGTAATCCTCCAGACATTGAACAATATTTCTCGTAAGCCCGGATGGTTCTGGTTTCACTTCATAGACGCCTTCAACCTCTGCACCTTCTAACGTCAGGCGACGTGCCATGATCAGGCCAATATCGCCACTTCCCAGAATGACACATTTCTTTGCAGGCATCTCTCCCATCAGATTAACAAAATGCTGTGCTGTTCCTGCGGTAAAGACTCCTGATGGTCTGGTTCCATGGATGAACACCTGCTTTGCCGTCCGTTCCCGGCATCCCGTAGCCAGAATGATCGTCCTGGTCTGATACTTCTGTACACCCTTTCGGTTGACCGCTGTTATCCGGAAGTCTTCCTCTTTCTTGCAGATATCCGTAACAAAGGTCTGTACTTCATACTCTATGTGCAGTTCGTGGAATTCATCTTCGAACCGTTCCACATATTCTGGTCCTGATAGCTTCTCTCCAAAACGAAGGAGACCAAATCCATCATGGATACACTGCTTAAGGATTCCTCCCAAATGCTCTTCCCGCTCAATCAAAAGCACTCTTGCTCCTTCTTTTCTGGCAGAGATTGCTGCGGAAAGTCCTGCGGGGCCTCCGCCAATTACAAGTACATCGCAACTTTGCATCATTGTACCCCCTTTGTCTTTCCATAGCATATTATGGAATTTTCCCCGGATTTTCTAACTTGTTCAACTGGAATATTCTGGTGTTCACTGATAATTCTGGTTACCAGAGGCATACAGAATCCACCCTGACACCTTCCCATTCCCGGGCGGACACGCTTCTTAATTCCATCTACCGTTGCTACCGGGATCGGGGAATTCAATGCATCCAGAATCTCTCCCTTACTGATCTCTTCACACCGGCAGACTATGACTCCATAATCTGGATTTTCCTGAATCAATCGGTCTCTTTCTTCCTCTGGGAGATTCTTCACCTGTGGAATTCCCTTTCTTTTTGGCTGGAATTCTCGATTCACTTCAACCTTTTGCGACTGTTTTAACTCATGAACCGCCATCTCTGCCACATCGACTGCAACCGCAGGCGCAGTTGTCAGACCTGGCGACTGTATTCCGGCACAATGAATCAGGTTCTTCGTCTTACGCCCTTTTTCTATCACAAAATCTTCTTCAAACGTTGCCGGCCGGACACCCGTAAAATATGTAATGATATCTTTCTTCGAGAGCTTCTCCGACGTCATCTTCTGCTTCTCAAACACTGCATCAATGCTGGACTGTTCCGTTGCGAAGTTCTCTTTTTCATAGGTTTCAATGGCATTCGGCCCCACCAGGAGATTGTTATGGGCGGTATGGACAATGCCACCTCCCTTGGTATGTGCTGCGTTATGGGTCAGTTTCTTTATCGAAGAGATTCCCTTCACAAGGCTTCCGGTCTTTTTGTCCAGAATCGAATTGGTTCCTTTTCTCGGATGAATCGAAAAGAATCTGTCCCCTGCCATCTCAGCCACATCCTCGGCAAATACTCCAGCCGCATTGATCACCAGCTTCGGGTATATGGTTCCGCGATTGGTCTTAACACTTTGAATCCTGCCTTTTGATACTTTCATTCCAAGCACGACCGTATTCAGACTTACTTTTGCCCCATTACTCACTGCATTTTCCCCATATGCAATCGTCAATCCATAAGGACAGACACATCCGGCACTTGGATTGTAAAGTGCAAACTGAAACTTCGGATTCAGATTCGGTTCTCTTCGGTGAAGCTCCTTTCCCGACAGAATCTGTGTGTCCGTCACCTTGCAGATGTGCTTACGCTGCCACGCATACAGCCAGATAAATGGATACACGATCTTATCTGTAAAGCCAACGTACTGTCCACATCTCTGAAATGGCACATCCAGATCTTCGCAGATCTGATCAAACATACGATTGCCTCGCACCACGTACTTCTGCTTCAGTGTTCCACGTCCCAGATCCACTCCGGGATGCACTTCTCCATCATTCCTGCCCGATGCCTGCACAGCAAGATCTGCCTCTTTATCCACCAGCAGGACATCCAGCTTCCACTTCATTAATTCTCTCGCAATACTACATCCGGATATTCCTCCGCCGATAATCAGGACATCCGGCTTCGCCCCTTCCAGCTCTTCATCACTGAGTGAAGGGACTCTCATCGCCGGCATCTGCACACCATCCAGCACTACATCATTGACCACATGGACTCCCGGCTGCTTCACCACACACATACTGCAGGCTTCCACAATATCCTCCCACCTGGACATATGACCAGATACTCGAATGATTCTTCCTTCCACCGACACCCTGACACTGTCTCCAAACCGCTTTCGCAATTTATGATTCAGTTTTTCTTCCAATGCTTCTTTTTTCATCCACTCACTTCTTTCTATAAGTCGTCCATGCGACCGACTCTAAGTTTATATTAGCAAATCTGTACATCAAAGTCAACATTTCGCTCTATTTTCTCGACATTTCACACAAAAGAAGCTATACTGTATACATACAAAATGCGTGAGCATCTTTCATTAAGATCATCAAAAGGGGACACTATGGCTGCACCAAGAAAAGATAATGTAAAAGAATTAATTCTAAACGCTACAGAAGAATTATTAGAACATAAAAAATTATCCGACATCTCCCTGGCTGAGATTGCCAGAGAGGCCGGAATATCAAAAGGAACACTTTATTATCATTATAAGAATAAGAACGATATCTTATTCGACATCACAGACAAGTATCTGGATCAGCAATATCAGGACCTGATCACATGGACGGAAGACGAGACGAAGGACACGTCTCTTCACCGGCTGGTCAAGTATGTGTTGGAACGAGATGTTTCAACTGCAGATATGCGGCTTCATCTTTTCTATGATGCGATGATGGGAAATGAACAGATCCGTCAGAAGCTTCTGAGCCGGTACTGTGAATTTGCTGAGATCATCTCAAAAAAAATCGGAGAACGAACGGATTCCGTGTCCTCCGATTATCTTGCATGGCTGCTTCTGCTCCTTTCCGATGGTCTGTTCATCCATAAGACTTTGGATAATCCCAAGCTGGACATTGCAGACTTTATCAAACAGTCGGAAGGGTATCTGAGCAGATAAATAGAAATCCATATTCCTCAGATATCTGACTGTTGCTTCTGAAAGTGCCCGGCAACGGAAGCTCCTTCCTCATCACACTTCCGAAGCATTTTCCGTTGCCGAAAAACATATGATTACTTCAACATATCCAATATCGGCTCAATATACTTTTGATCTGTCCAGTCACAGCTGTCATCTCCAGCAGCAACCAACGCCTTCTCCCAGACCTCATATTCGGCTGGCTGCTTTTTTGCGACTGCTTTTCTTAACATTTTGCACAAATTTCTATCCACAACATTCATTGCTTCCATATCCCATGCTCCTCTGCAATAGAAGCAAGGAATGTCCGTTAGTCTATCTTTCATATTATGTTGTACAATCTCTTGAAATGCAGTTTCATCATAAGGAGATGCGCCAACACAAAATACTATGATTTTCTTTTCCTGCAGTATATCAATATTCTTTTTCAAAAAGGAGATACCTGCAATTCCAGATGCATAAATGCCTCCTCCAAGGATTATAATATCATACTTTTTAATATCTCCTATCTTTGCTTTCTTCGTCTCAATCACAGGAAATCCTGTTTTCTCCGAAATCCACTCTGCATATTTCTTCGTTGCCCCATATTTTGATTGATACAATACTACACCATTCATAAAGCTTCTCCTTAAATTTTGATTCATCTCATTCTAACATGCTTCTTTGCAAAATGCTATGGATTACAGACTCTTCGGAGTTTATTTTTTATTATTGGATATCTATACTACAAATGAATCCTTCTTGTATAAAAGAGGTCAAAAACTGGATTAATACTGTACAATAGCACAAGAGATGCCGAACAGTTAACAGCTGACAGACACCCGTTTTTAATAGATTATAGCACGAAGAAAAACAGCAGGAAAGGAGCCAGCCCACGCCTTTCGGATTTTCTTTACTGTCCATCCACTCTACATAAGATGAAGAACCGCGCGTTACATACTTGAAGCGCAGATCAATGCAGATATTTGCCAGCGCATCCGTGGAAGTATAGGCTTTCAGATGTTGGATTTGAGCCCGAATACCGAGCAATGCCGCCACGGAAGGATTAACACCTAAACTGGTCAGAATCTTGTGCCACTGTTATAGAGATTGTCTTCTACCGTTATCTTATAATCCTGAAGTGTTCTACCCCCACAGAGACTTTCGCTGCATATCATCCCGTAATTATAAGGGCATCTATCCTCTCTCAATCCGCTTTATCCCCAATAATCAACTAACATGGATCTATATGTTGTGATTTTAGATAAAGAATCAGTAAAATTACCGCCAGCAGAAATAGATGCCCCTTCATAAGAGAAACTTATCGATGAAATTCCCGGCATATTTTCATGTACATACTCTAACCTCAAATCCGTTACCACATTATCATTTACATGAAACATATAACTTGGTTCAAAAGATACAAAAGCCCATCCACCTGGATTTATTTGAATCTTAGGCGAAATGTTAGGGCTTTGCAACTGAGCATACCTTTTTCACACAAATATTCCTTTTTTTCTTCAATTGTTATACATTCTTTTTGAGTTTCCGCCTTTACGCCATTGCTGCAAAACAGAAAAAGCGTCAGTGTAGCTGCTATTATTTTGATAACATTTTTCTTCATCAACTTCCCCCTTGTATAATTAATGCTTTTTAACATGTACTTTATGAATGAAATTAATTTGTAATATACAGACAATAATATTTGTCGTTTCCCAACGTGACCCGAAAGATTCCCCAATTTCCTTCTGGAATATTCCAACGATATAGAAACGGAGCAACTTTTCGCACATTAACATCGATAAGACTGTCCACAGTTTCATCTTGTACCTCCACGGCTTCATTTCCAATATAAAACATATAGACGTTCTTTATGCTCTTATCATTCGCATCAAACTTTCTCGCAGCACCCAGATCATACTGCTTTTCATACTGATCCACCTTCTCTTTTGTCAGAATTCCAGTTTTTATAAATGCAATTGGATGCACCCACAACAATAAAGCAATAAGTGCTGCAACCCCGACCAAAATATATACATATCGTCTGGATATCTTTTTCTTCATTCATCTACCTCGCAGTTATCTGAAAGAGCCATGTGTTGATATGGCAGTCCGCACATGGCTCTTTCAGATGAACTCTACTTTTTTACTTTTCTAACCCTTACTTCTTTTTTTGACTATAAGATAAACACAATTATATACGACAACCTGGTCCTATGTCAAGATTTAGTACAAGTTAAAATGAGGTTTTCCTCATCTTAACTTGCCATCAGCAATTCGTCTTTCTGGATTCTACGATACAGTTCTTCATAATCATTTGGAGACATATAGTCACAATGGCTATGAATACGTTTTGTATTGTAGAATGCTTCCAGATATTCGAAGACCAATCGGTACGCATGATCATAATCGCGGATTTTGAAGCGGTTCAGCCATTCACGTTTGATCAATGAATGGAATGATTCAATACATGCGTTGTCCCAAGGATAAGCTTTTTTCGAATAGCTACACTGTATACCGGCAGTTATCCTCTTGTATTCTTTGGATACATACTGGCTGCCACGATCGGAATGCAGAATCAATGGTTCTTCGATTTTACGTCTTGCTTTAGCTTTATTTATTGTTTCAATCACGCAGGATACTTCCAGTGTTTTAGAAAGTGTCCAGGCAATGATTTTTCTGGAATATAAATCCATAATACTGGTTAGATAAACAAATCCGTCTATCGTCCAGATATATGTGATATCAGAACACCAGACAGCATTTGGGCGTTCCGGATTAAACTGTTCATCAAGGATATTTTGCAATTCGCTACTGAAGTCAGAATCTTTTGTGGTAATAGTCCATGGTTTTACCCATTGTGCTTTGATTCCCATTTGCCTCATGTATTTACCAACTGTACGTTCAGAGATTATTTCCCCTGATTTTCGCAGTTCTTTGGTAATCTTTGGGGCACCGTAATTCTGTTTTGATTCATCATAAATATCCTTGATTTTGGCTTTTACCGTTTCACGACGCTGTTCAGCGTTTGAAGGAACATGTTTTAGCCATGCACGGTAACCAGAACGGGAAACGCCGAGATATTTCAACATTCCGGAGACAGAAACCCGGCGTCCAGCCTTATGGGCAGTTTCTGACTTCTCAGCAACTTCGAGATAAATGGCTTCCGTCATTTTCCCAGAATGTTGATTGCTTTTTTTAGTACATCAAGAGCGTCCTGTGCATCACGAAGTTCACGTTTTAATCGTGCGATTTCTTTTGCTTCATCAGAAGCATAATTACCGGAACCACGGCATTCAATATCACCTGTCTCACGTAGCTCCTTTTGCCAACGTGATAATGTTTGTTGACTGATTCCTAAATTTGATGCACAGCCCTGCAGTCCTAAGTCTCTGTGATCATGATAATACTGGACTGCATCCAGTTTAAACTGTTTGTCATAGTGCTTTGCCATAATGAGATCCTCCTTCAGTGCGGTACCTACATTGTACCATGAAATATTAGATTAGGAATTCTCATTTTGACTTGTACTATTTATATTCTAGCACCAAATTTTTAAACATACGTCCTTTTATTTTTGGAAATGGGTACATATAACACTCATCTATGCCTTTGACTGGAACATACTGATGTCCCCACTCAGCGAAATCTTCCTCATAATATCCGCTCACTGATACATTTTTCGCACCTTCTATTTTCATATCCAAGAAATCATCACTAAACCAATCAATCTGAACAGCTCTGTCCATGTTTTCAAATGTCGTAAAATGAATTACCTGATCTACAGACCTTATGTTTGCCAAACAAAATGCCGGCAATAAAAGACCTAAATAGAAAGAAATAATATACATAACATATTCTTTCTTTCGATATGTAATTTTAAATAATATTTGTCGAAGCTGATAATTGATTCTATTCATATTTTGTTCATACTCCTACTTATAGCAACGATAAATTTTTTTAGCATTTGGCATTACAATATAAACGCTTTCTTGATCATCAACTGCCATTTGCGTCGCCTCTTCATCCTGAAGTCCCGGCAAACACGCAATAGTCTCTTCATATACGCCATCCTTATTCAAACGATATACTGCACCACCTGATACGGAAACACATAGAATGCCTTTTTCATCTACACAAAAAGAAGTAATATTGAATCCATATGGCAATTCACATATTTTTTCCATTTTTTTATCTTTGGCAACCAGAAGCCATTCTGGCGCTATACTCACTGCTCCAAAACTATCGTTTTCTTTATCATAATATCGAACCATAGAATTTATAAAATACATCTGATTATCATATGTACTCATACTTCCAATAAAATTGGAACCAATTTCATCTACTTCTTCTGTATATCGATCTACCACAGGATTTTCTAATGACACCCCGGTAACAAATACTCCCTCCTGATTCACAGCTATATTTTGAGGAATATAATTCGGGTCTTCTGTTTTTGTATCTTTCAATTTTATTTCTCTATCATAAACTAGATCCTCATCCAATATCTGTATTCTATTATTACCTTGATCCAGCACATAAATTTCATGATTATAAACTGCAAGTGCAGACGGTTTTAAGAACTCACCATTCCCGCTTCCTGTTTGCCCGATTTCATCAATTATATTTCCATTATTATCCACTTTGAAAATACAATCATTTTCTCTATCTGATACAAGAAAGGCTTCCTCTAATGCAAGGATACCTCCGGGTTCTTCTACACCTTCTATTAGCCATTCCTCAAATTTGTATCCTGATTTATATACATCTTGTAATATTTGAAGTTCAGATACTCCTTGTAACTCTTCAGCATTTTGTTCATAAATGGGAAGCACATCATTTTTTGACGCCTTTGTCATTTTATAGTTTTCACTTTTTTGACACCCGGTCACAGATATTAAAATCATACAAAAAATAGTCAAAACAAATTTTTTCTTTTTCATCCTTCCCACCTCATATCATTAAATTATTAATTTCTGCACGTTATTTACTGTTTGTTTTATATAATTTATAATATGTCTTTTCAGTCATCAACACTCTGACCATGACTTAATATTATTCAGGACACCAGTTTTTATAAATAAATAGTTATTGGTTGAATCGGTTAATTGGTTTTGAATAAAAAGAAATGTGCCCCTTCACTAATCACATGTTAGAAGGGGCAAAAATTAACCTGTTTTCAATTTTTTTCAGACTGTGTATACATCATTTATGACTATAAAAATAATATTGATGATTATCAAAAAAATATATATGAACTAATGGGAATTGCTTGTTATAACACGGAGAAAGTCTTATATAAATTTGGGAATCGATATAGAATAGGGTTTACCACCTACAAGCTTCTTCTTATCTTAATTGTGTGTACTCTTCCTCTGATACTGCCTCACACCACTCATTGGAGCCATCCACTCCCGGCACCTCAATAGCCAGGTGTGAAAACCACTCATCAAGTGCTGCCCCATGCCAGTGCTTCACTTCCGTCGGAATATTGATACAATCACCTGGTTTCATCTCTACTGCTTCCTTGCCTTCTTCCTGACAAAATCCACGTCCGGCTACGCATACCAGAATCTGTCCACCGCCACTTTTTGCATGATGAATATGCCAGTTATTTCTGCATCCGGGTTCAAATGTGACGTTGAAAATACCAACCTTCTCTTTCTTAATATTATCTTGAGTAAGAAATCTCTTCATCTATTACAGCCCTTTTCCAAGCTCATAGGCTTTTTGCATAGTGTCTTTATGATTACTTGCATCATTAGAATCAGTTATTCCACTATCGGTCACAAGACTTGTTGAAACAATCAATACTTTCTTTGCCATAATTAACACACTCCGTTCTCTTCAAAAAATTTCTGCATCTTATCGAAAGGAATTACATCCAGGTTGTCATAGAGATCTGTATGGACTGCATCAGGAATAGTAAGAAGCTCCTTATTTGCAGCATACTTACTGTTCTTAACCATAGCCTCATATGCATCTTTTCCGAAATAATAGCTGTGTGCTTTCTCTCCATGTATGATAAGAACAGCACTTCTGATCTCATTACTATATTTCAGAATCGGCTGGTTCATAAACGACTGACAACCGATGCTATTCCATCCTTCATTGGAATTAAGGCTTCTTTTATGATAACATCTTCCCTTATAATACTCGCTGTAATCCTTTACAAAAAATGGTGCGTCATCAGGGACCGGGAGTGGCATACATCCACCTGCTCGTGAATACTCACCCTTTTTATATTCCTCAGTTCTAAGAGCATTCATAGCCTGTTTCTTTGCAAATCGGGCTTCTTCACTGTCCTCTGAATCAAAATATCCGTTAGCATTCACTCTTGTCATATCATACATAGTGGAAGCAACCGTTGCCTTGATTCGTGTATCAAGTATAGCTGCATTAATTGCCATACCTCCCCAGCCACAAATACCAATAATACCAATCTTGTCGGCATCTACGTTATCCTGTACGGAAAGGAAGTCAACGGCAGCCATAAAATCCTCCGTATTAATATCAGGCGATGCCATATATCTTGGCAATCCACCACTCTCTCCGGTAAAAGATGGATCAAATGCGATTGTAAGAAATCCTCTCTCTGCCATTGTCTGTGCGTACAATCCAGCACACTGCTCCTTTACCGCACCGAATGGACCACTTACTGCAATTGCCGGAAGCTTACCCTCTGCATTCTTTGGAATATACATGTCTGCTACAAGAGTAATTCCATATCGATTCATGAATGTAATCTTCTTGTGATCCACCTTTTCGCTCTTAGGAAAAGTCTTATCCCACGCTGTAACCATCTTAAGCTCTTCTGTCTTCATAATATCAAATACCTCCGTATAAAAAATTCTATTGAAATGAAAGCCTTTTTGCTTTATGATATTATCATAAGACCTAAACTTAACTTTAGGTCAAGTATTATTTTCAAATTTTGAAAGAAGGTATTTTTATGTACACAATTGGTCAGGTATCCGAGATGTTTCATCTCCCTATTTCTACCTTGAGATATTACGATAAAGAAGGATTTTTTCCTAATCTTGAGCGCAAAGGCAATATCCGATACTTTAGCGAGAACGAACTTGAAGCAATCCGAGTAATCGAATGCTTAAAACGATCAGATCTTGAAATAAAAGATATAAAACAATTCTTTGAATGGGTTACAGAAGGCGCCT
This sequence comes from Bariatricus sp. SGI.019, assembly GCF_050315235.1. NCBI lineage: Bacteria > Bacillati > Bacillota > Clostridia > Lachnospirales > Lachnospiraceae > Bariatricus > Bariatricus sp. SGI.019. Next base: position 201,918 of record NZ_JBNPOQ010000002.1, read on the forward strand.
CCAGCTATACAAAACGAAGAGAATTATTTGAGCATCGAAAAGCTGCCGTCAAAGAGGAAATAAAGCAGCTTGAAAAAACTCTCGCTATGTTGGAATTCAAATGTTGGTATTATGACACCGCTATAGCCGATGGCAACGAAGATAAGATTAATGCCATGCTCCCCGATAATCTCCCAAAGGACATTCAAAAACTTTATAACAAAGCCCACAAATAAAATTTGCCAGGCGTAATTGCCTGGCATTTACATTCTGCCGCCATCTTCAAAATATTTGTATAGTATTACATAACCAAAGCAATTCTGAGCAATCCAGTAGGGGAGATTTCCTCTCCCCTCTCACACCACCGTACATCAGACTGTCTAACGATTTCCGTACGTTAGTCTGATGTACGGTATTTTTTGTTACCGTTGATATTTTTGATATTTAATGTGAGTTTAAATTGAAACGATTTGTTTTTTATTAGATACTTATCCAAATTTCTCTATTAATTCCAGTGTTGAAAACATGCTTAATAATCGCTTAAAATTATAAGCGATAAACATAGAAGAGGCTTCTGCATCGACATTATCTATTTTACGGCGTAAAAAAACTGTACCCTAGTGTCCTTTTGATTGTGCCAAATGGATGCTCTACAATAGATCTGCGTTGTTTGTATATGTCATTATTATCCAAAGTATCATGACGAACATAGTCTAAAACATCCTCATGTTGAAGACCTTATTTCGTTCAAGGATTTCTATTAAAACATTATCTGATAAACGTAAAAACGAATGTCAGCAATGCCAGAATGAACATTCCAAAGGCCATCAAATAGGTCAGCCACCCTATAACACGGTTGTTCTACTGGTAGTGTAACATAATCATCTTTACTATTCAACGTCTTGCCGCCAGGACTTTGAAGATTCTTATAAAGTGTTCACTGTCACTGACACTTTCTCACTTCTTTGTTGGCTCACATTTATTCTTTCCAAACATAATTACTCCTTTTTGGTCATAAAAAAAGCCGCCAGACCTTCAAATTGAAAGCCTGGCAGCCATATAATGACTTATTTAGTTGTTCTTTTTCTTCTGGAGTAAACAGTTACGCCGGTTATGCCCATAGCGCTGAGAAGCATAAGTACAATCCACAGGACCAGATTGGTGTTGTCGCCGGTATTTACAGAATCTTTAACATCTGTGACATCTCCATTAACTTCCGTATCTGTCTTTGAATCATTGTCTTTGTTGCTGTTATCCGAAGTTGCCGGTGCTGCCTTGATTGTGATGGTAATGGTTGTTATTGCAGGTCCATCCGGATTATGTTCAAAGGCATCGGGCAGTTGCAAGGAACCGTATAATGTCACCGTCTGCTCTGTCTTAATGTCTGGGTCATAGCTGCCCTCTTTTGGTGTAGCTGTATCCCATACAACCGGCAGTTTTGTTAGTGAATTTTCTGCCGTCACAACTTGAACCGTTTCAGGCAGATTCATGTTTTCATAAGCAGTTCCATTGTCTACTGTTATAGGAGCTGGAGGCGTGATGCTTATAAGATTATCACTTGTGATTGGATCAACTGCATAAATCATTCCATCTGCAGCATCTGTAGTTTCCAGCCAGATTTTGGCAGTTAATAAATCTATATCTGCTGACAAACCAAGTTCTGACTTGATATCTGATACATTCACAATCTCTGTTTCAGTTCCTGTAATCTGCTTGCTGTAATACCAGTCCTTGTTTCCCTCTTTGCCCTGCACCACAAGTGCTACATCACCTGTAGTACTTCCTTTCGTTGCAAAAATATCACCTGTTGCAGTTCTATATGCCACTGCACCGATATTCTTACTGCTTCCGTCCAGCCTCAGGGTCATCGCCGTACCATCTGCTATCGTTCCTGATACTGTATCAGATGATGATGCTGTTGCAGCAGATGCAAAGAGCACATTTGACAGATTTAAATTGGAAGCGGGACGCACCCCGAAACTACTGCTGACACTGGAGTGGTTAACTTTTTTGCCCGGTTCCGCCTGTAGTGCATCACCACTAACACTAGTACTACTATTATCGTAAGGCAAACGCAGCCAGAACGATCTATTACCGCTGTTCCAATAACTATTTGCTGCAAGTGCTATTTGATTATTGCTTCCTGCTTTTATGGTTGATTCATCAGACCCGTCTGCCGCCAGTGCATACAGTTTGTCTGTTGTGGTATAGGTTTTATCATTCCTTGTATCATTCGTTGTCACTGTGGTAGTATTCATCAAGCCCTTCTCGGCTGCGGTAAAATAGGTTGTATTCGAACTATCCACCATATTATTCAGTGCCGCACGAAGTTGACTTACCCCGTAGTGGTTTCTATATACTTCTATACTGCCACTATAATCCCCATAGCCTGTTCCTGCCATATAATTATATGTATATTGACGAGACGGATCGCTTGAATTAAACTGTTGATTTATTTTTATCGGGTTTGCAGCAAAGATTATGGTATTATCGACTAATACTTTGTTATCTTCTCCCAAGATATACCATTCCGCTGGTGAATAGATTTCTGGATTACCCTCTTCATCCAAAGTTTCTTCTTTCTTACCAAATACCAGTTTGCCGATATTCGTTGCATTTCCGTTTGAATCCGGAGCAAATGTAACACCCTTTAACTGATCCTTTGTGGCATAGGCTGATACGCTTGGTGTGCTGCCTGTTCCTTCATCTGCAAATGCCGTTGTCGGTACTAATGTCAGCACCATGCATAGCGTAAGCAACGTGCTTAATATTTTTCTTTTCATTAAATCTGCCTCCTCGATTATATTTTTCAATTTTACTAATCCTGTCCTTTGTTTGCTTCTATCCCTGTGGAAGAAGTCCGTCCAGGGAAAATTCATATTGCATCGCAAGCCGGCGGAACAATTCTTCCATGACCGACTGGGCAATGCCTCGCATATCCAGCCCCGCGAGGAATGTAAGCACCTTCTGCAGTTCTTCCTCCGGCACCTTATAGCCACGAAGCGCCAGCGTCACGAATTTGTTCAGTTTCCGCTCCAGAGTGAAATCTTCTGTGCAGGGATTTGCCATATAGCCGCGCATCAGTCCTGCCGAGCCAAATTCCAGCTCGTAGAAATCCTGCTCCGTAAGTTCCGGCTGATAAGGACCAAAGATACGGTACAGCTCCTTTGCCGTGGCCCGCTGGATGTAGTCCAGTACGCGTTCCTGCGTATAGGCTTCCAGATAGATCTCCCGCAGATTTTCATTGAGCTCCGTCAGCGTGATCTGGAGCGCGGTTTCTGCCGCGTAGACATACACCGGCGGGAGCGCCTCGCCCGCAACACTTCTGGCCATGCCGAACTGATTTTCATACATGAATCCCACCAGCTCCATCAGAACGCCGTCCTTGCTGTGAAAAAGATTCTGAAAACTGCTGGAGGAGACTTTCGCTTCCCTGAGAATCTGCAGCATGGTCGTCTGATGGTATCCGTTTTCCAGGAACAGCCTGACACATGCCTGCAGGATCCGCTTTTTCGTCTGTAGCCCGTCACTTCGTACTGCCACTCGATCACCCCCTGCCATACATCTTGGCTTGCAAGCCAATTTTAACAGATGTGCGTCCGTTTTTCAAGAGACAAATAACACTTTAGTATATTATCAAGAAGTCTTGCGGATTCCCTCTTGTCTTTTCTTGTGGAGTAGGCATAGACATTCATGGTGGAAATGAAATTCCTCGAAGGCATCCAGATGATAATCGTGTGACTCCTTTCGCTATCAGCCATTTCACCTCTAACACAATACTATCCCACCACGTCCAGCATGTTCTCAATAAAAATTCCATACCCCTTCGTTGGGTCATTCACCAGCACATGGGTCACCGCGCCCACCAGCTTGCCGTCCTGGATAATCGGGCTCCCGCTCACGAGTGATTGTCATTAGGGACAACACTTATGATTGTTAAATGAGTTGGTGGTACTATAATGATTGCAAAACAACAAAGGACAGGTTATCATCTTGATTTATTCAAACAAACCGGATACTTCACACTTTGCATAGAGCCTTTGCAAGTCGCATAATAATAATTTGATATAACTCATTTAGAAAACAGAACTTATTTGCTGGTAATCTATACTCATTTCACATTTATACGCAAAGTTTTTAACTTTCTTCTTTATTATGATTTCCATACTGCTCTAATGCTGTTTCTAATTTCTTGAAATCACAGCATGTCTTTTTCAAAAAAACAAAATTGTGAGATTTTGTATCATATCTCTGATTGAAAACATTTGTCGCTTTTTCCTCTATACTCTCCCAATTTTTTTCTTAAATATCGTATCTCATTAGATTCATATGTATCAACTTTTGGATCAATTTCTAATGCGGTTATAATTTCTTCGTTAACAGGAATCATATTATTATAAAGAAGATTTGCTATTTCTTTCCCTGAAGTTTCTGTAACAAATGTAGTAATAAGAGCACTTCTCTTATTCTTTCCTTCTTTCTTGCGCTCCTCTGTTGTCTGTGATGTTAGCGGAATCATATACTTCTTATCACCTACTGATGTAACAATTCCAGCAAACGGTCTATTATTAAATTTAACACTTACTCTATAATCCTCTTTATGCAGATATTTTAGGTATTCCTTATCCACATAGTAAAGAACGGGCCTTTCTTTCTCCATCTTTCTCCTTTAAAAAAAGCTGTTTGTCATAAAACAAACAGCTTTCTTGTCCACTATAGCAGGACCTCTCTCATTTTGAATCGTCCACTGAAGCAGGACCTCTCTCATTTTGAATCGTCCACTATAGCAGGACCTCTCTCAAAACAAGTTGCCTTGTTTATTTACATTATATGCCGTATTATTAAAACATATACAGATTTTAACAGTATACCAAAGGTATTATGCTGTGTCAATCTTTTCTTTTTGTACTTTAATATTACTCTAGTCTCACAGCAATGTCAACCATATTTCTGTGAACTATCCATTAACTTCAGTTCAATTTTAACTGTGATTATCCTTGAAATCCCTTACTTTTCTGCTCTCCGATTCATTACTCGTAAAGCCAAGACTCAATGCTCCAGCATATATATATACAAGGAACCATATCCTCTTGACAATATCACAATATCACGATATCGTGATACCGTATTCACAGAAGAGGGAGGCTGAGATACTATGCCGGTGTTGTCAAGATTTTATGGAATCGTTATCAGAATGTACTTTTTGCAAAGTGAACACAACCCGCCGCACATCCACGCAATTTATAATGATGACGTTGCTGCAATCGACTTTATGACAGGGGATGTGCTAGAGGGGCATCTTCCCCCGAAAGCGTTAACGATGGTGCGGGAATGGCTGTCTATTCACAAAGATTCTTTACAAGACGCAAGAGTTTCGGAAGCTCCCTCCGTTGGAATAAGGAGGTGTATGTATGTTCCACAAGGTCAAAAATGTTTTTCCCATTTCCGACTTCAAACTGAATGTCCAGTTCAGCGAAGGCGTCACCAAGGTGTATGATATGAAACCGCTGTTTGAGAAACTTCCGGTTTTCAGGCGGCTTCAACAGGATCCGGCTTTGTTCGCCTGCGCAAGTGTGGATACAGGCGGCTATGGGATCCTTTGGGACGATGAACTGGATTTGTCCTGTGACGAGCTGTGGGAAAACGGTACCGTTGTCAAAACACCTTTTGACGGGTTGATGGCATTCAGCGATGCGACAGAGCTGTGGGGGCTGAACGAAAGCACCCTGAGAAAAGCGATTTCCTACGGAAAACTGGTCAATGGTATAGATGTTTGTAAATTTGGCAAGCAATGGGTGGTTTCCATTGATGCCATGGAGCGAGAATATGGAGTGGCTTCAAAAAGATAAGCTGTAAATATGCCGGAGGCTCCGCCTCCGGCATCGCATTTACCCCGCTGCATCCAGCATATTTTCGATAAATATCCCATATCCCCGTGTCGGGTCATTGACCAGCACATGGGTAACCGCCCCCACTAGCTTTCCATCCTGGATGATCGGACTTCCCGACATTTCTTTTTCTTCAGGACTTGATTCAGCAATCATGATCGTAAGGGCAACCAATGTTGAATCCTCCATTTTCTTTTTCCCGTCTACAAACAACGCATTATTCTTATCCAGAAAATACAAAAATATGGTTGCTGCAATTCTTTTATTTCCATCAAAAAAACTATGATTCTTCGTTACAAAGTATAAAAGATTGGCTGCCTTTTCTTCCAGTGATTCATAAATATCTACTCCACCAAAAGACTGATAAATATTGCCGATACTTCCTTTGAAGGAATCGTCCTTTTCTTTGCCGAACAGATCTGATTCATCACCAAAGCGCATGCTCTGAATCACCTCCATGCATTCTTCATATTAAAGAACATATGTTGCTTCACTCCCTTTCGGGCGAGTCATATTCTGATGATCGTAGGAATCCAGCAAATCAAGTGCATTGCTGTACTTTTCTATTACGGAAAGCACCTGTTTGCTGTCCAGTTCATTCTCCGTCCTTTTCATAATCCGTATCACTTCTCCCAGTTGTTTGATACGACTATCATTCACCGCATAACCTTTCAATATGTATTGTTTTAATACGGAATTTGCCCAGCGGCGAAATTCCACACCACGTTCTGATTTCACACGATAACCAACGGAGATGATTACATCGAGGCTATAAAAGGCTACCGGTTTATCTGAATTTGGAATTTGCAAAAATGCAAATTGCTTTTTTCTTCTACTTCATCTTCATTATTTTTCTGCATTCTGCTCCTCCCTTTGCACCTTCCTGATCAATTCTTCATACTTCAGCTGATACTCGATCAGCCGTGGTATATACTCCGGCGGTTTCCTGCGTCCTGCCTCCCAATCCTCTATCGTTCGCAGAGGGATTCCAATATGTATTGAAAAATCTTTCCTGGTCATTCCTGTTTGTTCCCTGAGTTTCCGTATTTTATCTGCAGATTCCATTATTTCTGAACACCTCCATGTAGTATTTCATTTATCATATCACATTACTTGGAATTACGCAATGCGTGGTTTATGTAAAATAATTCTTTCTTTTTTATACATAAAAAACAGGCAATACAATGAGATACTCATTGCATTACCTGCCCAGGATTATTCTGCTGCATCTAACATATTCTCAATAAAGATGCCGTACCCTCTCGTGGGATCATTTACCAGCACATGGGTCACTGCTCCCACCAGCTTTCCATCCTGGATGATCGGACTTCCTGACACGAGTGATTGTCATTAGGGACAACATTTTTATTGCATACAATTCATTACCACACTGATCATCATTTCTTTTTCTTCCGGCCTTGATTCAGCAATCATGATTGTAAGGGCAACCAATGTTGAATCCTCCATTTTCTTTTTCCCGTCTACAAACAACGCATTATTCTTATCCAGAAAATACAAAAACATGGTTGCTGCGATTCTTTTGTTTCCATCAAAAAAGCTATGATTCTTCGTTACAAAGTATAAAAGATTGGCTGCTTTTTCTTCCAGAGATTCGTAAATATCCACTCCTCCGAAAGACTGATAAATATTTCCGATACTGCCTTTGAAGGAATCATCCTTCTCTTTGCCGAACAGATCTGATTCATCCCCAAATCGCATACTCTGAATCACGTCCATACATTCTTCATATTGAAGAACATATGTTGCTTCATTTCCTTTTGGACGAGTCATGTTCTGGTGATCGTAGGAATCCAGCAAATCGAGTGCATTGCTGTACTTTTCGATTACAGAAAGTACCTGTTTGCTGTCCAGTTCATTCTCCGTTCTTTTCATAATCCGTATCACTTCTCCCAGTTGTTTGATACGACTATCATTCACCGCATAACCTTCCAATATGTACTGTTTTAATACGGAATTGGCCCAACGGCGAAATTCCACACCACGTTTTGATTTCACACGATAACCAACGGAGATGATGACATCTAATGTATAAAATGGAACTAATTGCTTTACACCTTCAACACGCATTTTTTGCGTGTTGTTAATTTTATCCACTTCTGATTCCGAAAAAACATTATTTATATGTTTTCGAATTGTTTTTTCATCTCGCTCAAATAGTAACGCCATTTGATTAGCGCTCAGCCACACCGTTTCACTTTCTACATTAACCTCTAACTTTATCTGATGATCTTCTGTTTCAAAAATTATGATTTCATTCCTGTTCATTAAATACCTTCCTTTCCATTTCTTCTTTCAGCCCATTTTTCTCCAGATATTGATTCATTTTTACATAATATATCAACATCCTAAGCAAATACTCAGGCATTTTCCTTCTGCCTGCTTCCCATTCTTCCAAATTGCGAAGTGGGATACCTATATACTCTGAAAATGCTTTTCTGCTCAAGCCTAAACCGGCTCTGATTCTCTTTAACTTATCTGCCTGTTCTTGTAATTCTTCTCTTTTTTCCATGATAAAACCTCATTTTGCGCAAAATAAAACCACCTTTTCGGTGGTTTCATTCTAAAATATCTGAACCATTTTGTCAATGCTCCAGCAAATGCCTCTCATTTTAGTGGAAAACAAATGTCGATTTCCATATATCCATCATCACCTACGTTTCGATATATATCAAGTATCGGTCTTTCATCAAGCTGATTTCCGGTCTTTGAAAGCCATCTGCAGAACATCTCCTGATATACCATAAAAAGAAATTGTGGAAATCCCTTAAAATGATAAACTGCATATTTGCCGCCATCAAAGGTATGAGTCAAGATACTGGTATCCTCTTTCAGCACCGGGTTCCCCGGTGAAATTGTCTGGCACAGTTCATACATGCATCTGTCTTCATCCGTAATTGACGGATCATCAATGGTACATTCAATATAAAGCGTATCTTCTGAAGACAAATGTTCATACTTTTTAATAAACTTACACCATTCTTCCGGCAGATTATGATAATTGCCTTTCTTACGCTCATACACAACCATAAAGCTGTTAAGATACTCGACCGTAATCAGTTTTTCCGACTCTTCTAATTCGTCAAGTGATATCCCATGTGCAAAAGAACTCCGTTCCACCATTTGTTCACTGAGCTTCCTGAAATCAGCCGGAGTTACATTCAGATGTTTCTTAAATGCCGTTGCAAAATTAGAAGACGAATATCCATAATCTACGCCAATTTCTGTAATGCTTTTATCCTTCTCCACTTTAAGTCTCCAGGCACTTCTTTCAAGCCGGACACGTTTGATAAACTGATACAGTGCTTCATCGGTATCTTCTTTAAACATTCGCATAAGATGATATTTTGAATAAGAACAATGTCTGGCCACATCATCCACCGTAATTTCTTCATCTATATTTTCAAATATATAACTAATCGCTTTGTTGATCACTGCACTTCGAATCGTAGTGCTGTCTTTCTCATCCACTGCAGATCACCTGCTTTCCATCATCTTCTTTTGTTTCGTGATCAGCCATGCCGAAACGATCGCTGTCAAAGCTTCTGTAGCCGGAGCCGCCATCCATACTCCTGTCATTCCCCATATAGCCGGGAAGATAAATGTAAATGAAAGAAGAAGAATCATTCCTCTTAGAGACGATATCAGAGCAGAGCTTAACGCATCACCGCAGCTGGTAAAATACATCGAATTTATCACATCATATCCCATAATCAGAAATGTAACAGCGTAAAACCGAAATCCTGCGGATACCATATCTGCCACACTGCTACTGCATCCAAACATACCTGCGTATCTTCTTCCTAATACGAAAAAGCATACTGCAAACAAAGCGCCTATTCCAAATAATATCTTATTCGTCAGAATGCGCAGCTGCATTGCTGTTTTCTGTTCCTTCGCGCCCCAGCAAACACTTACAAGAGTCGTCAGCCCCTGTCCGAAACCAATAGCAATCATGCTGTATCCGTATACTGTAAACCCAAGAATCGTGAACGCGGCAACTCCCTCTGCTCCAACATATTTCATCAACACATAGTTAAATGCAAACATAGATATTGCACTTGCCATCTCCCCGATAAATTCAGAGGAACCATTAAAAATGGTTTCTTTATTCACTGCTCTGTCAAATCTGTAATGTCTAAAACGTATGCCTGCTGACAGTCTAATGAAATACATAAACTGAACAATGACTGCAATCACCTGCACGATAAGTGATGCTATGGCACTTCCCTGTACTCCCACCGCTAATCTGCCTACCAGAATATCATCAAGGATTGCATTTAGAATACAACTTATGATACTTACAAGCATGCACACCTGAGGTTTCCCATCCACGCGGATAAACATTCCAAATATGGTTCCAATAACCATCAGCGGATAATTGAAAAGCATGATCCTATAGTACCCGGTAAAGTATGCGGACAGATTCCCGTCTGCTCTCAATACCTTTAGGATAGGAGTGAACAGCCCTAATATTACTAGTGATGCTAATATACATATCACCGTGGCCGTTACAATCGTCTGTGAAAACACTTCGGAGGCCTTGCGTTCATCCTTTGCTCCAAGCAGTCTTCCACAGATTACCGTTCCACCAACACCGATGCATAACCCTACGCCCAGGTAAAAGTAAAGAATCGGTAATCCCAGATTAATGGCTGCCAGCGCATCTTCACCTACATAATTGCCAGTGAAATAACCGTCAGTTATTGTGATTACCGTTTCCAAAAGCATTGCTATGATACTTGGGATTGAAAACCGAAGGATAGTCTTAAGTTTATTTTCTTTGATTTGATTAATATCCATAATTACATCTCTCCTTTACAGAATTCCATTATAGAGATGTAATAATTACTATACTTCTGAATTCGTGCTATCTGCATCCATAATGTCAACATTAGCGATGGATGTATATCACTTTCTTTTCAATATATTCCTGTTTTCGTTGCTCTACTGCGTCTTTGCAGTTTTCAATCCCATGTTTATATATAATTGCAGTATCTTCTTTATTTTCAATTTCTTTTGCAAATGCATGGCAATCTAATATTTTCCGTTGTGCTAATCGCATTTTAATTTTTCCAGATGCCCAGTCTTTGACTACTCCCAATGCTTCTGTCACATCGGTGGAACCATTCGTTTCCATAGGGAAGTGTTCTGTACTCCATCATCTCCTATTATGTAAGAAACCGGTTAAACTTGGTTAAGTTCATAACGCGGTATTTATACTTTCTTCCGTGCCAAGAAGATTCCAACAATTGCCCCTATAAGAATTATCGGTGCCAATCTGACAAACAGCCATTCAAATGCATGAAAAGCCACTCCAACAACAGCAGTTTCAGGATCACTATAGTCCCAGCCTAAGTAAGGACTATTTAATACTATTAAGGCCACAGAAATTGTTACTATGACCGCACATAATGAAATAAGCAGCCAATGAAGTATTTTTCGTCTTATGGTCTTCCTTTGTGCAAGCTGTAAGTTGATAATCTCCAGTTTTTCGGAAATCGCTGTTAAGTCATCAACTTTTGACTCAATAACAGTTTCTCCAAGCAAAGTGCTTACAGGTGTTTCAAGCACTTCCGATATGGAGATTAACATGTCAGAATCAGGAACTGACAATCCTCTCTCCCATTTCGAAATTGTTTGTCGCACCACATTCAGCTTGATAGCAAGTTCTTCCTGCGAAAGTCCTTTTGATTTTCTAATTGCTCTAATATTTTCGTTTAACATTAGGGATAATCTCCTTTCTTTCATACGTTACCACTATCGTATGAGAACCTGCCCGTTGCCACAAGCAACGCATATTAACATTTATTAATATTACAAACCATTCTTTATAATTTCTTTATCATTACATCATAACACAGATAATCTCCATTACCAGTCTGCATAGTATGAAATTCTATATCCACATA
>NZ_JBNPOQ010000003.1:0-178509 GCF_050315235.1 Bariatricus sp. SGI.019
ACAGGCTGCCATGATGGCAGCCTGATATTATGAAAAATTAACGCTTTAGAATCTTTCGGGTGGTCCAGTCTTTCACATAAGCAAAAGTATGGATAATAAGCTCGAGTTCAATTTTTATATAATTTGTAAGATGGCGCAGTTGAAACTTTACTTTCTTCTGCGCTTTCATTGTCTGAAGTCCTTCTATGATCCCTTCTTTGTAATCCTTTCCAAAGCCTTTTTTGATAAAGAAAGCATATTTGACAACATATCCTGTAAAAAGCGGAAAAAAGTTCAGAATCAGCTGCAGGATCGGCATATTCTTATAATTCAGATAGATGTTGTTCCTTGCGGATAACTTGACCTTGAAGGAGTTATATTTGGAACCGCTGGTGCCACTGCCTACATGATAGACGAGCGCAGTAGGGCAATAGGTATTCTTGTAGCCATAGATCTTGGCACGGTATCCTACGTCAATGTCTTCCAGATAAGCAAAGTGATTCTCATCGAAATAACCGATCTTGCCAAAAGCCGAGCGTCGGTAAATAGCAGCACCTGCACAGGCGGTGAAGATCTCATCGGCTTCTGTATAGTTGCTCACTGGGCGTCCGGTGCCACGACATACACCCCAGCCGAGAAGTGTATAGAGGTCGCCGGCACTGTCGATGAGTTCGGGATGATACATCTGAATCATCTTGCTGCTGACAGAAAAGATCCTGGGTGAGCGTTCGATTGCCTTGATCATCTCTTCTACATAATGTGGGTCTACAGTGGTGTCGTTATTCAATAGAATGACATAAGGTGTGGTGGAATGTTGGATTCCTACATTCACGGCCTTACTGAATCCGTAGTTTTTATCCAGGGCGATCACTTCAATCTCGGGATAGTGTTCCTTCATATATTCAAGGCTTCCATCAGTGGAAGCGTTATCTACAACAAGAACTTTATAATCTTGGCAAGTCTGTTCTTTTAATGATGCCAGACATGGTTCCATAAAGTGTTTCCCGTTATAGTTAGGGATTACAATCGTTACTTTCATCTTATCAAACTCCATTTTGTGTCGTTATGGGCATATTATATCAAAATTAAGAAGTATATGCCACTGAATTTTGCAAGATATAAATGAAAATATTTCAAAAGTATTAATAGAATGTTAAGAAAAAGTGCATGCCAATGGGTTGTCGATTTTGACAAATTATTGTATTATAAAGTGTAATGGTCAGAACTGTGTGTCTGAAAGACTGGAATATTTTAGAAAAACGGGTGAAAAATGTGATTAAGGATAATCAAAAGTTATTGAATAGATTGCATGTAGTAATGGATGCTTTAGTGATTGTATTTTCATATGTAGCGGCATGGTACCTTAGATTCAAGAGTGGCATCTTCGAGCTGGATCCATGGTTCTTATCGCTACAGGAATATATGAAGGTACTGTTCTTCATTGTTCCGGGGTATCTGATCTTATACTATGCCTTCCAATTGTATACGCCGAAGCGAGTACAGGGCAGACGCCTGGAAGCATGGCATATTATGCAGGCGAATTCCATAGGACTGATGGCATTCATCCTGCTATTATATCTGACAAAGCAGCCGGATTTCTCCAGAACTATGATTTTTATCTTCTTCTGTGTGAATGTGTTCTGTGAAGTTCTCATGAGAAATATTATCCGGGAGATTCTGCGTAATATGAGAACACAGGGGTATAACCAGAAGCATATTCTGCTGATTGGTTATAGCCGGGCAGCAGAGCAGTATATTGACCGCATTAAGAGTCATCCTGAGTGGGGATATATTGTCAGAGGAATTCTGGCAGATAATGTTCCGAGAGGAACAGAATACCGAGGGGTTAAGGTCCTTGGACGGACAGAGAATCTGACGATCATTCTACCAGAGAACAAGTTGGACGAGATTGCGATCACTCTGGGACTGGCAGAATATCATAAGTTGGAGCATATTGTAGGTATGTGTGAGAAGTCAGGTGTGCATACGAAGTTTATTCCTGACTATAATAATATTATCCCTACTAAGCCTTATACAGAGGATCTGTTAGGACTTCCGGTTATTAACATCCGTCACGTACCATTGAATAATATGCTCAATGCAGTTATGAAGCGTTGTGTAGATATATTTGGTTCGTTGGTTGCAATTATATTGTTTTCACCAATTATGGCGGTGGTAGCGATTATTATTAAAGTGACTGCTCCGGGACCGTTGATATTCAAGCAGGAGAGAATCGGGCTTCAGAATAAGCCATTTTATATGTATAAGTTCCGTTCCATGATAGTTCAGGAAGCTAAGGAGGAGAAAGCAGGATGGACGACTAAGAATGATCCCCGTGTAACTCCGATTGGAAAGTTCATCCGTAAGACGAGTATTGATGAACTTCCACAGCTCTTTAACATCCTGAAAGGTGACATGAGTCTGGTAGGACCGAGACCGGAGCGGCCGCAGTTTGTTGAGAAGTTCAGTGAGGAGATTCCAAGATATCGAGTAAAGCATCAGGTGCGTCCTGGTCTTACAGGATGGGCACAGGTCAATGGATATCGTGGAGATACTTCCATCCGTAAGCGGATTGAATACGATCTCTATTATATTGAGAACTGGACTTTGGGATTTGACTTTAAGATTATATTTTTAACATTTTTTAAAGGTTTTGTTAATAAGAACGCTTATTAGTCTATACGAGGGAGATACAGTATGAGTAAAAAGAAGCGTATGAGTAAGAGGGCTGAGCGTGAAGAACGCAAGAAGCGTAGACGAAGAAAGAGAAGAAAAAGAATCGCTGTCTTATTCGTTGAAGTAGTGATATTGGCTGCCTTATGTGTAGTGGCATATGGCATCTTTAAGCTTGATAAGCTGGATATGAATGTTCTGAATCTGGATAATCTAGAAGCGTATCGGGACACAGGACCGTATACCAATATTGCATTGTTTGGTCTGGATTCCAGAAATGGTGAATTAGAGGGCGGTGTACAGAGTGACTGTATCATGATCGCAAGTATCAATAATGAGACACATGATGTCAGGATTGTGTCTGTGTACCGAGATACACTTCTTCAACAGGCGGATGGAACTTATGAAAAGGCGAATTCAGCTTATAATATCGGAGGTCCGGAAGATGCAATCAGCCTGTTGAATCGGAATTTCGATCTGGATATTCAGAATTATGTGAGTGTGAACTTCAGTGCGTTGGTGGATGTGATCGATGCATTGGGCGGAATTGAGATGGATATGACTGCAGAAGAAGCATTTTACAGTAATGGATATGCCTTTGAGACGGCGCAAGTGGTAGGACAGGAGATGATTCCGATTGAAGAAAAGGCGGGAACCCAGCTGTTGGACGGTGTTCATGCGGTAGGATATGCCAGAATCCGTTATACGGAGGGAAATGATTTCAAGAGAACGGAGAGACAGAGAGTGGTATTGCAGAAAGTGGCAGAAAAGGCAAAAAAAGCGAATGTTCTTACATTGAATGAGATTGTTAATAAGGTGTTTCCCCAGATCTCTACGAATCTGACGATTAAGGATATGCTAGGATTTGCAGCGCATATTATGGATTATAATATCGTAGATACTTCTGGCTTCCCATACGCGGTAACGACAGATGATTCTGTACGAAATCATGAAGGGTCTTATGTCATACCTATTGATTTTGTAGGTAATGTGACACAATTGCATGAGAATTTATTTGGTGAGACGTCTTATCAGCCATCGGAAAAAGTACAGCAGATTCATGATGATATTATCTATCTGTCAGGAGTGACAGAGGATACCAATGCCATGGAGTCTGCATTTGAAGGAGATATACACGATGAGGGAACGCAGTCGGAATAATATTATATTGGAATATGGAACTTATATGCTGACATTTTTCGCCAGTTATATCGCATCTCTTGCTGGGTTTTATTATCTGTCAGGAGCAATTCTCATAGGAGAAGCCCTATTTCTGTATGCGCATTGGGTACGTGAGACTGGTAGTCTGGTAGAATTGCGGGCATTATTTACATTGGCCTGGGTCGGCGGTCAGGGGATTGCCTGTCTTCAGCTGAGTAAGCTACAGACGGATTGGAGTTATATTACCTGGCTATGCTTTTTCCTAATCTATGCTGGCTTCGGCATTGGGTATGAGTGGGGACAGAGATATGGTAAGATAGAAGAAAAAGAGCTGGAGAAGGATGAGAAGCAGGCGAAAAGATTGTTCCAATGTATGATTGGACTGGCGGTTGCGTCGGTAGTATGCTTTGCATTTGAAGCGTTGAAAGTAGGATTTATTCCATTGTTTTCGAGTGAACCACATGCTTATTCTTATTTTCATGTATCGGGGGTACATTATTTCACGATTAGTTGCATCCTGATTCCGGCGATTACTATATTGTATGTGAAGGTTAGTAATGGAATATCAATGAAAAATAAGTTGATTCTGGTAGTGACAAATATAATCGCGATAGCCATTCCGTTTTTGTGTGTTTCTAGATTTCAGCTATTATTTGCAGTTGGATTTGCGGTGGTTACATATATTATAGTCAATAAGAAGATTCGTCTGCGGACGATGGCAATACTGATTGTGGCAGTGATTCCAATCTATGTTATCCTGACGGTATTCCGACATCATGACGTGACTTATCTGAACAGTATATTCGAGATGAAGTATGAGAAGATGCCAATCTTCGTCACGCAGCCCTATATGTATGTGGCGAATAATTTTGAGAATTTTAACTGTATGGTAGTGCAGCTGACGGAACATACCTGGGGAATCAGAATGTTGTTCCCGATATTTGCTTTGACGGGTTTGAAATTTGTATTTCCGCAGTTGACATCTTCTGTGATATATCTGACAAAACCAGAATTGACTACATTGACGATGTTCTATGATGCATATTATGACTTTGGGATTGTCGGAGTATTCTGTGTAGCACTGATGATCGGGATAGCTGCAAAAGTGTTGAGTCGTGTTGTGAAGAACAGTAAGAATCCGGTTGCGTATCTGTTCTATGGGCAGCTGGCAATCTATCTTGGGTTGGCTTTCTTTACGACGTGGTTCAGTAATCCGACGACATGGTTCTGGCTGGTATTGACAGGGGTGATGTATTGGTTTGTCGGATACGATGAGAGTAAGAAAAGGAATGAGTAGTAAGATGAGCAATCAGAGAAAGGTGGATGTGGTTATTCCAACATATCGCCCGGATGAAAAGTTTGAAGAACTCTTAAGAAGGTTAGGAAAGCAGAGCTATCCGGTGCACCATATCTATGTTATTGATACAAAATCAGACCATTTTCCAGAAGAAGTGGAGCAGATGCCAGGGGTGACGGTGCATCGTATCCTGCCGGAAGAGTTCGACCATGGTGCAACACGTGACATGGGGGTATCCATGTCGGATGCGGATGTGGTGGTATTCATGACACAGGATGCAGTGCCTGCAAACACAAGAGTGATTGAGGCATTGGTACGGCCACTGGAAGAGCATGAGAAGGTGAGTGTATCTTATGCCAGACAACTTCCGGCCAGGGATTGTGATTTTATTGAGCGTTATACGCGTACATTCAACTATCCGGGAGAAAGCAGAATCAAAGGGAAGGAAGATCTCACGGAATTGGGGATTAAGACTTACTTCTGTTCGGATGTATGTGCAGCTTATCGTAGAAAAGTGTACCTGGAATTAGGGGGATTCACGAAGAAGACGATCTTCAATGAAGATATGATCATGGCAGCACAGATGGTGCAGCATGGATATTCTGTGGCATATGCGGCAGATGCCCAGGTGATTCATTCGCACAATTATTCAGGAATCCAGCAGTTCCATCGTAACTTTGATCTGGCAGTGTCACAGGTGGATCACCCGGAAGTGTTTGAGGGGATCCGGTCCGAAAGTGAGGGGATTCGCTTGGTAAAGCAGACTGCGCTGCATCTGATAAAGAGTAAGAAGCCTTATCTGATTCCGTGTCTGGTCTATAAGAGCGGATGCAAGTATCTGGGATACAAATTAGGACAAAAGTATAAGAAATTGCCGCTGTGGCTTGTAAGGTTCTGTTCTATGAGTACGACATATTGGGAAAATCCTTAGAAAACCGCGATTTTTCATTGAAGTTTTGAGGAAAATGGAGTAATATAGTGAAGAGTGTTACCATAAGCAGGAATAGAAGAAAGGATTTTGGATAATGGCAAAAGGAAGAAAGCACTATAGACGTGGTCGCAGATCGAAGAAACGTGGATTTGCTGCCTGGTCATTAGGTAAGAAGATTGGAGCCATTCTTGGTGGAACCGTAGCGTTGGTTGCAGCGGCCGGAGCTGTGATTCTGGCAAGTAAATTGTCGAAGATTGAGACGACAGAGCTGGATAGCGAAGCGTTAAGTATATCAGAAGAAGCGAAGGAACGAGGTACGGGTTATCTGAATGTTGCACTTTTCGGTGTGGATTCCCGTGATAATGAGTTGGATGGGGATACTCGAAGCGATACAATCATGATTGCCAGTCTGAATCGGGAGACTATGGAAGTGAAGATTGTCTCTGTGTATCGTGATACCTTGATGGAGCAAAAAGATGGTACCTTGAATAAGGCCAATTCAGCGTATTCCTTTGGCGGGCCGGAAGATGCACTGGCAATGTTGAATAAGAATCTGGATCTGGATATTGAACATTATGTGACGGTGAATTTTAATGCGTTGATTGATGTGATTGATGCAGTTGGCGGCATTGAGATTGATGTCCAGGAAGAAGAGATCTCTTACATCTGTGGTTATGCGACCGAGATTATGAAGGTGACAGGAAAAGAATCACCTGGAGTGACTGAACCGGGGCTTCAGACATTGAATGGAGTACAGGCGACCGCTTATGCCAGAATCCGATATACGGCTGGAGATGATTTCAAGCGTGCGGAACGACAGAGAGATGTCCTGACGAAGATTATAGAGAAGCTGCAGGGGGCAAGTCTTGCACAGATTAACAAGATTATTGACGAGGTATTCCCAGAAGTGTCTACGAACTTTACTTTGACAGAGATTCTGGAGTATGCCAAGGATGCATTTGATTATCAATTGGGAGAGACGACAGGTTTTCCATTTGACAAATCAACGGATACATTAGCTAATGTGGGAAGTGTCGTAATTCCGGTTACTTTGAGTAGCAATGTGGAACAGCTTCATAAGTTCTTGTATGGAGAGAGTGATACGTATACGGCATCGTCGACGGTGAATTCCATCAGCAGTAAGATTGTAGCGAAAGCCGGTGACAGGCAGGCAGATACCGATGAAGCAACACAAGGAATTATGGAACAGCCTGAGGAGACCTATTCTGGCAGTGGAAGCGGAAGTACTTCTGGAACGACAGGTGGAAATAATAACTGGAGTGGCGGAACCGGTGGCAATGCAGGAACCGGTGGAAGCAGCGGAACCGGCGGCAATACAGGAACCGGTGGAAGCGGCGAAACCGGTGGAACCGGGGAGACCGGCGGAGGAGAGACCGGCGGTGGAACTGGAGAAACTGGTGGAGGAGAAGCCGGCGGTGGAACTGACGAATTCGGTATGTAAGAAGAAAAGTGGAGTATAGAGAAAACGAGGTAGATTACATGAGAAGAATAAGAAAAGCACTTGCTTCATTATTGTTGGTGTGTATGTTATGTCCATGCATATCCACGGTTGTGAATGCGGCATCTGCAGAATTGCGTTTTACAGACCCGTCTACGACCGTAGGCGCGGAAGTTGAGGTAACTGCAAAGTTAACGTCATCAGTGAATATACAGTCTTTGGATGCAACATTGACTTATGACAGTAGTATGTTGAAGTTTATCAGTGGTGATAATGCGTCTGGAGGAGATGGAACAATCACGTTGTCAGGCAGTGGAAATGGAACGAGCATGGATTTTATCCTTAAGTTCCAGGCTCTGGAAGAAGGCACTGCGAAGGTTGAGGTGTCACAGGCATCTGGAAAGGATTCTTCTGGTTCTTCTCTGCAGATTACCAATGGTAGTTCAGCAGTAACGATTGGTCCTGGAGATCCGTCTCTGATTACGGAAGATGAGGATACAGGCACAGTCAGTGGAGATGGTCCACAGGTGGAAGTGGATGGCGTACAGTATGTAGTTTCCAATGATTTTTCGGATGCTGTGATTCCGAGTGGATTCGAGAGAAGCGAGATGACCTTTGAAGGAACAACTTGCCAGGTTGTGACACAGGCAGCCAGCGGCGAATCTGCAATGTATCTGGCACCGATGGATGGCGGCGAGGCAGACTTCTTCTTATATATCAGTGACAGCGGAACCTTTATTCCATTTGAGGAAGTGGAGATTGCACAGGATCGATATCTGGTTCTTTTACGGGATGATGGATCGACAAAGCTTCCGAGTCAGTATCAGGAAACGACTCTGACCATGAATGGAAAAGAGTTCACCGCATGGCAAGATACAGACAATGCAGATTATTATATGATCTATGCGTTGAATTCAGATGGAGAGAAGGCACTGTATCGTTATGATACGGTGGATAAGACATATCAGAGATATGAGCCACAGGCATCTGCCGATGATACACAGACGAAATCATCTCCCAAGGGATTATGGGGTAAGATACTTCAGTTTATTGAAGATTTCCTGGATATTGCAGTCATTCTTGGTGGACTTCTTCTGCTCATATTATTGATTATTATCATTGTGGTTGCTGTCAAGCTGCGTCATCGGAATCTGGAATTGGACGATCTATATGATGAATATGGTATTGATCTGGATGAAGAGGAAGAAGAACAGGCAAAAGGTAAGAAGGCTTCAAAAGGGAAAAACACAGAGAAGAAGGCTTCGGGAAAGGCTAAGAATGAGCCGGCGGTTCGAGTTCCTGCGAAGACAGCTAACCTTAGAGACGAAGATGATTTTGACGATTATGGTGATGAAGACGACTTTGATGAGTTTGAAGAAGTTGATTATGAGGATGCCGATTACGATGATTTTGAAGATGAAGTTGATTACGAAGAAGAATACGGCTATGATAACGATGAGCCAGAAGATATCATCGATGACCTGGATGAACTTCTGAGCAGCCAGCCTAAGAAGCGTGGTCATATGGAACCAGATGATACGTTTAAGGTTGACTTTATTGATCTTGATTAATGTTATACGAAGGGGAATGCGGGGCGCATTCCCCTTCGTTCTTTACATTTGAGTGAGAATTTGATACAATACACATTGATAATGCAAAAAAAATATTGTTTTGTACAAATACAAGAACAAAGTAAGGAGTAAAAAATATGTGTGGAATTGTAGGATACATCGGAAATCAACAGGCAGCACCAATTCTCTTGGACGGATTATCCAAACTGGAATACCGTGGATATGATTCTGCCGGCATTGCAGTATACAATGGTGAGAAGATTGATATGGTCAAGTCTAAGGGAAGACTGAAGGTACTGAATGAACTGACACATGATGGGGCAACACTTCCGGGGACAGTGGGAATCGGTCATACGAGATGGGCAACTCACGGTTCACCGTCAGATGTGAATGCACATCCACATTTCAATAGGGATAAGAGTATCGTAGTGGTACATAATGGAATCATTGAGAATTACCTGAAGCTGAAGAAGAAGTTAGAGAAGCATGGATATGAGTTCGTGTCAGAGACGGATACGGAGATTATTGCACACCTGCTGGATTATTATTATCATGGTAACCCATTAGAGGCTGTGACGAAGATCATGCATCGTATGGAAGGCTCTTATGCATTGGGAATCATCTTCCAGGATCATCCGGATGAATTATATGCTGTGCGTAAGGACAGTCCATTGATCGTGGGGCATACAGAGGGAGGAAGCATTCTTGCGTCTGATGTACCGGCAGTTCTTCGTTATACCAGAGATGTGGTCTTTATTGAGAATGAAGAGATTGTCCGCATGAAAGCAGATTCTATGGAATTCTTTAATGTGGATGAAGAGCCGATAGAAAAGAAGGCTACCAGAATTGAGTGGGATGTGAACGCGGCTGAGAAGGGTGGCTATGAATACTTCATGCTGAAGGAGATGTATGAACAGCCGAAGGCAATTACAGACACGTTCTCTCCAAGAATCAAAGATGGTAATATTGTGATTGAAGAATTAGGAATGACAGATGAAGAGATCCGGAAGGTTCAGAAGATTATGATCGTTGCTTGCGGATCTGCTTCTCATGTGGGATATAGTAGTAAATATATCTTTGAAGATCTGACAAGGATACCGGTAGAAGTAGATCTTGCGTCTGAGTTCCGTTACAGGAATCCCATTCTGGATGAGAATACCATGGTGGTTGTCATTAGTCAGTCTGGTGAGACGGCAGATACGTTGGCTGCACTTCGAGAGTCCAAGAAGAGAGGCGCGAGGGTACTTGGCGTTGTGAATGTTGTGGGAAGTTCGATTGCAAGAGAAGCAGATAATGTTATGTATACGTGGGCTGGACCGGAGATTGCGGTTGCAACGACCAAGGCTTATTCTGCGCAGTTGATCGCAATGTATCTTCTTGCAATGAAGTTTGCACATGTAAGAGGGCAGATTGATGACAAAGAGTTGGCAGAGCTGCTGGCTGATCTGAAAGCGCTTCCGGCACAGGTTGAGATGCTGCTGAATAACAAGGAGAATATTCAGAAATTCGCAAACCGCTATCTGGCAGCAAGAGATGTCTTCTTTATTGGACGAGGAATTGATCATGCGATTTCCATGGAAGGTTCTTTGAAGTTAAAAGAGATCTCTTACATTCATTCAGAGGCTTATGCAGCAGGTGAACTGAAGCATGGTACCATATCCTTAGTGGAAGAGGGGACACTGGTGGCTGCAGTTCTTACTCAGAAGGATCTGTATAAAAAGATGATCAGTAATATGGAAGAGGTCAGAACTCGTGGCGCATTCGTTATGGCAGTGACAATAGAAGGTAATACAGATGTAGAGCGAGCAGCAGATTATGTGATCTATATTCCAGAGACGAACAAGTATTTTACAAATTCTCTGGCAATTATTCCTCTACAGCTCTTTGCATATTATATTGCAGTAGGACGTGGATGTGATGTAGATAAGCCGAGAAATCTGGCCAAATCCGTTACCGTTGAATAAGATTCTATTATGAATTGAGAAGCTTTGTAAGGGCATCTTGATAGGCAGTCAGCCTGTCGAGCTTCCCTTTTTGATATTCTTTTTTATAGTGGTATTCTAAGATGATTTCATCTGCAAGATAGTAATCACTTCTGCAATGCAAGTCACTGACACCTTCTTCTATTAATTGGCGTGTAGTAGAACAATAGAAGAGATCCAGGGCATGTTCAGTTGAACATTGCAGCTTTTCAGCAAGTGCAATGACGATTTTGGCGTATTTCATATGAAGGAGAGTTTTATTTGCTTCCATATATTATACCTCGTAATAGGATTGAAAAATCAGATGTTGATCGAGCAGTTCCTGGCTGGTAATACATATCTGATAAGACGGTTTATGGTATTGCAATCGTCCTAGTGTTTCTTCTTCAGATATTAAGTGTTCCAGATATAATTCAATAGTATTGAATACTTTATCATTGGCAATGCCGCCGCGAATCAGATCATATTCAGAAGATGAGATATGTCCTTGTCGGTTCTGTACAACGAAGCGGAGCCATTCAGAATCATAATGCAAAAAGGTCTTGATGCGATATTCATGCAACTTATCTTCATTGAGCTGATATTGGTTAATAATTCCAGGAAGATCCTGGCGTTTGTACTTTTGTACCCATCGTACAGCCTGAGATTCTAGAGGAGTCAGATAGAATCCTTGTCCGAAGTCCAGACGTTTTCTGGAATGTTCGGTATCAGGATGTTCAATTATCTGATAGGAGCCATGGTATAGAATCATAAGACACCTCTTTCTTGCATAATGTGAATCAGATCATCTACGATATATTCTTTACTCTGCGTATGGAGGCTGTCATAGCAAGGTATGACATAGTCATAGAGAAGATTACTTTTTTGAGTGAGTGCCTGATATATTACTTTGGCGTCGGTTTTTTGTTCTTGAGCTACCGATTCAATACAGAAAATTGCAAATTCCAATTCTTGGGTTGTCATGATCATAGACCTCCTATTAATGTTATCATACGTGTTTATCATTGTGATTTCAAGCCTTTTTATCTCCTCGGAGTATGGAAGAATACTCCGAGGTATGTCTATATCTCATCTAGAGATTCGAATGTGTATCCCATCTCTTCCCATTTGCTTAAGAGTTCATCAAGAATCTGAGCATTGGTGCTGGAAGTACTGTGAAGAAGAACAATGGCACCCGGATGGATCCGGGTGAGAAGCTTATCGAAGGCTTCCTCTTTGGTTGGCTGTTTATCTTCGTACCAGTCTACGTAGGCAAGACTCCAGAAAAAAGTGCGATATCCCAGATCTTTGGCCATCTGGAGATTCTCAGTACTGTATTTACCTTGCGGGGGTCGATAGAACTTGTTCATGGTTTTACCGGTGATCTCCTGATACAAGTCTTCTACATCTTTTAATTCCTGTGCAAAGGCTTCTTTGGTTGAGATCTGGGACATGTCGGGATGATGGAAGGTGTGGTTCCCTACAATGTGCCCTTCTTCGACCATTCGTCTGATTAGATCTGGGTTGTCAGAGAGGAAGTTCCCAACTACGAAGAAGGCAGCGGGTGTGTTATGTTTCTTTAGGGCATCTAAGATAGCGGCAGTATTGCCATTCTCATAACCACAGTCAAAGGTCAGATAGATGACTTTTTCATCAGTGTCCTTGGCATAATATGCGTTGTATTTTTCTAATTCATCAAAAGTTGCATTTGCGATTGGTGGCTGTCCCTCTTCCTGAAAGCTTAGTCCCCAGTTCTCTGTTGTTGGCAGGATGGATGTGGAAGAGACCGGAGAGCCGGCAGAGTCAGAGGAGATCTGCCTGGAGGCGACAAATCGACCGGCAAAAAAGCAACATATGAAGAGTAGAAGAATACCGATATATCGGATGAATTGGTGGATTGACAGCATAGACACTCCATAGAATATTGTTATCATATATATATGAGAGCTGGAAAACAATCATGTATGGAATCATATGTGCCTATTTCCTTGAAAAGAAAGTGGAAAGAGTGTAAAATACATGGAGTACGAAAGAAGGAAGAGAATATGAAGAGATTAAAGAATAGAATTGGATGGCTGGCAGCGGGAGTATTAGCAACGAATGGATGCTTATTTTGTATGATGTTTCGTGCCCCGAAGAAGTGTTGGGAGCAGGATAAATATGATTGTGCAGTTGTCTGTGGATGTCAGGTAGAAGAGGATGGAACCCCTTCTGATCTGTTGAGGAGCAGGGTGGAGAAAGCAGTGGAACTGTGGAAGGAAAAGAAAGTCCGTTATCTGATTATGTCTGGAGCTGCTGTACATAATGCATATGTGGAAGCTGAGGCAATGAAGCAGTATGCGATGGAACTGGGAGTACCGGAAGATTATATTCTGGAAGAGAAACAGGCGGTCAGTACATATCATAATCTGATGTATGTTGCAAAGTTGATGAGGCATTGTGGCTTTCGGGATTGTGTGGTAGTGACGAACGGGTGGCATCTTCGAAAGGCAGATCACTATGCCAGGAGAAGTGGCGTGCGGTATGTAATGGCTGCAGCAGAGAATCCACAGGAACAGAGCCTGAGACAGACAATCTGCCTATATATAGAGACGAATCTGCATATGTATTTGAACATGTGGAAAGGGTATTATTAATCAGAGAATATGTGGGAGAAGAGAAGTGGGCAGATCTGCCCAGAGATTCATTATAAAGATACGAATCAAGGTATTGTGATTACAAGTTGTTATGGTATCGAAGGACAAATCATCCTGCCGGATGAGATTCATGGCGTACCAATTGTTGGAATTGCCCCTTATGCGTTCGCTGAAAATCGTGAAGAGGAAGAAGGGGTATCTGTCTGGGAACATGAAGATGCAAGTCTTGTGGGAAAGCCGAATAGAATCTGTGGAACTTCTGTGACTGAGATCTGGCTTCCGGCGCAGGTAAGAGAGATTGGAAGATATGCATTCTATCGCTGCAGGAATCTTAAAAGGCTTATATTGTCAGATAGTCTGCTGGACTTGGGAGGCGGCGCACTGACGGGATGCCATCTGGAAGAAGTAGAGATTCATTTCTTCTACGGAGAACGATGCTGTCTGAAATCAATTGTAGACGAGATGCGATATGCAATCCGCACAAAGCTGTATTATGAAAATGGAATGGCGCAAGTACTATTTCCAGAGCATTATGAAGAGGCTGTGGAGAATACGCCGGCAAGAATTCTGGTGACCCATCATCATGGCGCCGGAGGATATTATCGTCAGTGCTTCTATGATCGGAAGCTGGATTATAAGAAATATGATGAACTGTTGTACCATACGGTAGCGGAGGAGCAGCCGGATGTAGCAGCGGAATTAGTGCTGAACCGGGTAAGATACCCTTATCAGTTGTCAAAAGCAGCGCAGGATGCTTATGAGGTTTATCTTAGAGAACATGTAGAGGTGGCAGCAGATGTTCTGATTACAGCAGAAGATATAGAAGGACTTCATTTTCTGTCTCTGGGGAATTATTGGACGCCGGAAGCACTGGAGCATGCAGTGAAGAAGGCGACAGAGGAGAAGAAGACGGAAGTGTTGAGTTTTCTTATGGATGAAAAGCACCGATGCTTTCCAAAGAAGAAAAAGACATTTGAATTATAGAGAAAGCTTAGTATCTATGGAGAGAGAATTAACGACAGGTGATAAATTGAATATGGTCAGCCAGAAGATTCTGAAGGTCGCCAGAAATGAGCTGTATCTGAAGATGCGATTCATGGATGTGGCCTTGAGCAGTCTGGTATATGTCATGGATGAGGGCTCAGAAGGCATGGGAACGGATGGACTCTATCTGTATTATCATCCTCAGTATCTAGGTGGACTGTATCGGGAAGACCGGATACAGGTGAATCGGATCTATCTTCATCTGGTTCTTCACGGAATCTTCCGGCATATGGTCAGAAGAAGAGGGCGGGAAGAGCGGCTGTATCATCTTGCCTGTGATATCGTGACAGAATCCATGATTGATGGTATGCAGCATCGTTGTGTAATGAAGAGTCGTTCCTGGCTTCGAAGAGAGACTTATCGGAAGCTTCACAAGGAGATGAAAGTTCTTACTGCAGAGAAGGTATATGGTGTATTGATAAGGTGGGGACTGTCTGAAGATGAGATGGTGCGTATGGAAGCAGAATTCCGTATGGATGACCATAGTTATTGGCCCTCCGACGATGATCAGAAGAAGCAGGAGCAGATTGAACAAAGGTGGAAGGATATCAGTGAGCAGATGGAGACTGATATGGAGACGTTTTCCAAGGAGGCATCTGCAGAGGCGGGGAATCTGGTAGAACAGGTACGAGTAGAGAACCGGGAACGGATGGATTATCGGCAGTTTCTGCGGAAGTTTTCAGTATTGAAGGAGGAGATGGCAGTCGATCAGGATTCCTTTGATTATGTCTTCTATAGTTATGGTCTGTCACTGTACGGGAATATGCCGTTGATTGAACCGCAGGAGTGGAAAGAGGTTCAGAAGGTAGAGGAATTCGCGATTGTAGTTGATACTTCTATGTCTTGTTCTGGAGAATTGGTGAAGAGATTTCTGGAAGAGACATACAGTGTACTAAGTGAAAATGACAGCTTTTTTCGAAAAGTAAATATTCACATTATTCAGTGTGATGACCAGATACAGATGGATCAGAAGGTGACTTGTGAAGAAGAATTAAAGGAATATATGGAGCATCTGGAGCTTAGAGGAGAAGGAGGAACGGATTTTCGTCCGGCATTTGCCTATGTGGAACAGCTGATGGGCCAACATGCATTTGAACGATTGAAAGGACTGCTTTATTTTACCGATGGGAAAGGTATCTATCCTTCCAAGATGCCGCCTTATGAGACAGCATTCGTGTTCCTGAAAGAAGATTATGAGGATGTAGATGTGCCGCCATGGGCGATGAAACTTATATTAGATATAGAATAATGGAAAGGTAGTCTCTTCTGTCAGCCCGGCGGTGACTGAGGGTATTGAATGGAATACCTTCAGTCATTGCAAAAGGGCTGAAAGAAGATATGAAAATTGTACGAAATTGATTAAGTGTATAGTTACGGATTTGAAAATGAGGGCAGATGAAATCCGTGAAGCAAAAAATCAGATTGAAGATGGTGTATATCAGGAAGAATTATATAGTGATTTATATTAATATATAGTATCACTTGATTTCATATGCTATAATCAACTCATAGAATTCCTCTGCATATGTGGAGGAAATATTATGAAGCAAAGGAAACAATTAAAGGAACTTACAATCAAGGACAATTTCATGTTCGGCGCAGTGATGATGGAAGAAGATAATTGTAAGAGTTTTCTGGAACTTGCGTTAGGGTTTCCAATTGACCGGGTAGAAGTCAGTAAAGAAAAAAGTATCGTGTATCATCCGGAATATAAAGGGGTTCGTTTGGATGTCTATGCTAAGGATGAGAAAAATACGCGTTATAACGTGGAGATGCAGGTCGCAAAGAAGTCAGAACTAGGGAAAGCGATCCCGTTATTATCATGGACAAATTGATATGGAGTTGTTGCTAAGTGGCAGTGATTACGCGGAACTGCCAGATGTGTACGTTATTTTCATTTGTGATTTTGACCCATTTGGCAAGCAAAGGTATCGTTATACTTTTGAATGGCGCTGTGCAGAAGATGCAGATGTAATGCTTCGGGAAGGCTGTAAAAGTATTTTTCTGAGTACACGTGGGGAAAATGAAGAAGAAGTCCCGGAAGAGCTTGTGAAGTTCCTGCACTTTGTTAAAGCAGATCTTGACGAAAGTGAAATCGATTTTAAAGATGATTTTGTAAGAAAACTTCAGAATACCATCTATAGGGTAAAATCGAATCGTGAAATGGAGGAGCGTTTTATGATCTTTGAAGAAATGTTGAGAGATGAACGCGCAGAGGGAAAAGCAGAGGGAAAAGCGGAAGCCAAAATAGAAGATATATTGGATATATTGGAAGATAAATGCCAGCTTCCAGCAGATCTTCGAAGCAGAATCGAAGATGAGAAGAATCTGCAGACACTGACAAGATGGTTGAAACTAGCAGCCAAAGCAGATTCCCTGGAGGAGTTCCTGAGTCAGATGTAAAGAGCGGATTCCATATTCAGTAATATCATATCTATGACCGGATGTTGTAAAGGTATATGGCTTTATAATATCCGGTTATCGTAACAATCACAATATTCATGCCAATTCAGGCACATATCAGAAAGAGATGCAGAGGAATTCTATCAGTGTTCAGTTGAGAGAGTCTTGATATTATATTTCCTTTGAAGTAAAATAAAATCGGCTTTAAGTATGATGGAAAAGAGGGGGCCTTTATAATGAATGTGATGCCAGTATCAGAATTGATTGATAAAGTGAAGCGAATATGCCAGGATCATGGCGTAGAACGATTGGATTTGTTTGGTTCTTTTGCTACAGGTACTGCATTGCCAACCAGTGATATTGATTTTGTGGTATATGGGTGTAAAGATGTTGAAAAGCTTGAACGAGAACTGGAAGAAATTGACACGCTGCGAAAGATAGACATTTTTGATTATGACAGTATTCACAATG
Source organism: Bariatricus sp. SGI.019 (assembly GCF_050315235.1). Taxonomy (NCBI): domain Bacteria; kingdom Bacillati; phylum Bacillota; class Clostridia; order Lachnospirales; family Lachnospiraceae; genus Bariatricus; species Bariatricus sp. SGI.019. The sequence goes on from NZ_JBNPOQ010000003.1 coordinate 17,587, forward strand.
AATTTCTTTTGGAGGATATAAAAAATTATGGAAAGCAAATATATTAATCGATACAATACATTTTGTAAAAGTTTGAAAAATCTGGAAAAGAGTAGAACTGCGGATCCGAAAGCTGATTTTGTTCTGGAAGGTACAGTATTGAATTTTTCACTTACTTTTGATATCTCATGGAAAGTTATGAAAGATATTCTGGTAAAACAGCTTGGTGTCCTTGATTTTGCCATCGGTTCTCCACGGGCAACTTTGCAACAGGCTTTTACGAACCATATGATAGATGATGATCAGTGGATGGTAATGTTGAAGACTCGAAATCAACTTGCCCATGATTATGACGGAACTTTTGCAAAAGAAAGATTTCAGGATATTATAAATGTGTATTATCCATTGTTTGTGAAATTTCAGGACACAGCTAAAAAGTATTATGAGGACATTACAGAATAAATGATAGGACAGAGATAAAAAGGACAGATTATGGATATCAAGAGAGCAAAACAAGAGATTAAGGATTCGATTGAAGCGTATTTGAAGAAAGATGCGGATGGGGAGTATATGATACCGGCGATCCGTCAGCGCCCGATTCTTCTGATGGGGCCTCCGGGAATCGGTAAGACACAGATCATGGAGCAGATTGCGAAGGAGTATAAGATTGGACTGGTGTCTTATACGATCACGCATCATACGCGGCAGAGTGCTATCGGTCTGCCGTTTATTCAGGAGAAGATGTACGGCGGCAAGAAGCATTCGGTCACAGAGTATACCATGAGTGAGATCATTGCTTCGGTGTATGATAAGATAGAGGCTACAGGAATCAAAGAGGGAATCCTCTTCATAGATGAGATTAACTGTGTGTCAGAGACTTTGGCACCGACAATGCTGCAGTTCTTGCAGTGTAAGATGTTCGGCAACCAGAAAGTGCCGGAAGGATGGATCATTGTGGCAGCGGGGAATCCGCCGGAGTATAATAAGTCCGTGCGGGACTTTGATATCGTGACTTTGGATCGCATCAAGAAGATTGATGTGGAAGAGAATTATGAAGTGTGGAAGGAATATGCTTATCAGGCGGAGATTCATCCGGCGATTCTGGCATATCTTGAGATCCGCAAGGATCATTTTTACCGGATTGAGACGACGGTAGATGGAAAGGTATTTGCAACAGCCCGTGGCTGGGAAGATCTGTCTCAGCTTTTGAAGGTATATGAAGCTTTGGGTAAAAAAGCAGACCGTGAGGTGGTCCATCAGTATATCCAGCACTGGAAGATTGCTAAGGATTTTGCCAATTATCTGGTGTTATATGAGAAATATAAGAAGGATTATGGTCTGGAGAAGATTATAGAAGGCTGTTATAGTAAAGAGACTCTGGAACAGCTGAATTATGCTCCGTTTGATGAACGGCTGAGTGTGGTTCATATGTTGATTGGAAGACTGGGAAGTCTGTTCAAGGAATACTTTGTAGAAGATCAGTATGTGACGATGCTGTATGAATATCTACGACTGTACAAGGAGAATCTGGATCTGGAAGAAGTGACTGCTCAGGCGGAAGGTGCTTATGAGACCTTGCGTAAGGCAGAGCAGTTGACGAAACTGCAGGATAAGATTTATCGAAAGGTTGTTGAGACTTTAGAGCGGTTCGGACAGATGGTGCAGCAAGATCATCTTACAAGTGAGGCGGCATTTGCCAGGGTAAAAGAGGAATTTCAACAGTCAGTGGAAGTACGGGAGCAAGTAGTGGAACATACATTACAGTCACTGAATCATGCGTTTGATTTTATGGAAGATGCATTTGGGGACAGTCAGGAGATGGTTGCCTTCGTCACAGAACTGAATACGAATTATTACAGTATTCAGTTCCTGAAAGACAATGATTGTGATAAATATTATCGCTATAACAAGCGGTTACTGTTCGATGAACAGCAGCAGGAGATCCTGAAGGAATTAGATGAAGTGGAACAGGATCTGAATACTGCTTTGAAATAAGAGGAGGAGAAAGAAGAATGTTATTCGTATATTATCCAAAATGCAGTACTTGCCAGAGGGCAAAGAAATGGCTGGAAGAGAAGCAGATTATATTTGAAGCGCGGGATGTTAAGCTTCAGAATCCTACGAAAGAGGAATTGATCGAATGGCATCAGAGAAGTGGACTTCCATTGAAGAAATTTTTTAATACCAGTGGTATGCTCTATCGGGAGATGCAGTTAAAGGACCGGCTTCCTGAGATGTCTGAAGAAGAGCAGTATGACTTGCTGGCTTCTGATGGAATGCTGGTGAAGCGTCCGATTGTTGTGACGGATGATCTGGTGTTGGTCGGATTCCGTGAGAAAGAGTGGGAAAAGCTAGTATAACTTGGATAATTTTTGTGTTTTTTATTGACAGCAATCGAAAGAATTTCTATAATATCAATTACGGTAAGGGAGTAGTTGGCGCTAAGAATGCGTAGTTTTGTCAACATACTGATGCACAAGGCATCTGGCATTACTTTAAATGATGAGACTTATCCGTGGATATGCCACGGATAGGTCTTTTTATATGCACTCCTGTTGCCGGGTATCCGGAAGATAGAATATTCACAAAAGGAGAAGGAATATGGGATTGATAGAATTATTTTTGATTGCGGTAGGCTTGTCTATGGATGCATTTGCAGTATCTGTCTGTAAGGGCCTTGCGATGAAGCGGTGTACGTGGAGCAAGGCGGGGATTGTTGGACTGTATTTTGGTGGATTTCAGGCATTGATGCCGTTGATTGGTTATATTTTGGGTGTGCAGTTTAAAGATGTCATTACTTCGGTTGATCATTGGATTGCGTTTATCCTGTTGGGAATCATAGGAGGAAATATGATTCGGGAAGCACTGGGTTCCTGTGATGAGTGCGAGGAGACGGATGAGTCATTGGATGTGAGAACCATGTTGGGTCTTGCGGTGGCAACCAGTATTGATGCATTGGCAGTTGGGGTGACATTTGCCTTTTTACAGGTAAATATTGTACCTGCAGTAAGTTTTATTGGGGTGATTACATTTACTTTATCCGTCGCAGGTGTTAAAATAGGCAATGTATTCGGAACAAAATACCAGACGAAGGCAGAGATTATTGGCGGTATTATCCTGGCTCTTATGGGATGTAAGATTCTGCTGGAGCATCTGGGCGTAATATAGAGACGAATGACGTAGAAGTAATGTTCAGAAAAAAGGAGAAGACTGATGAAGTGGAATCAATTTCGTTTGACGACGACAACAGAAGCAGAAGATATTGTCAGCAGTATGTTGATGGATCTGGGAATCCAGGGGGTACAGATTGAGGATAAGGTACCTTTGACTCAGGGAGACAAAGAGCAGATGTTCGTAGACATATTGCCGGATATGCCGGAAGATGACGGAAAGGCTTATCTGACGTTTTATCTGGATGAAGATGAGGACGCAGGAGCCATCCTGATGCAGGTGCGCAGAGAACTGGAAGAGATGAGAAGTTATCTGGACGTGGGTGAGTGCACGATTGAGGAGTCTCAGACAGAGGATGTAGACTGGGTGAATAACTGGAAGAAGTATTTTCACCAGTTTTATATTGATGATATCCTTGTAATTCCGTCCTGGGAGAATGTCGAGCCGAAGGATCAGGATAAGATGATCATTCATATCGATCCGGGAACTGCATTTGGAACAGGAATGCATGAGACGACCCAGCTTTGTATCCGCCAGTTGAAGAAATACGTGACGGAAGATACAGAGATCCTGGATGTGGGATGTGGAAGCGGAATCCTGGGGATGTTGGCACTCAAATTTGGAGCAAAGCATTCTGTAGGTACGGATCTGGATCCATGTGCGATTGATGCTACCCATGAGAATATGGAAGTCAATGGGATTCGGAAAGATCAGTATGAAGTCATGATTGGCAATATTATTGATGACAAGGAAGTTCAGGATAAAGTCGGATATGAGAAATACGATATCGTAGTGGCAAATATTCTGGCAGATGTTCTGATCCCGTTGACGCCGGTCATTCTCCATCAACTGAAGGCTGGCGGAATCTATATTACCAGTGGTATTATAGATGTGAAAGAAGAAGTGGTTGTAGAAGCTGTGAAGGCATCTGGCCTTGAGGTCCTGGAAGTGAATCATCAGGGAGAATGGGTGTCTGTTACAGCGAGAAAGAATTAGGAGCAGAGTATGCAGCATTTTTTTGTGACACCTTCACAGGTGAAGGAAGAATGGATCTATGTGGAAGGGTCTGATGTGAATCATATGAAGAATGTTCTGCGCATGCGTACAGGAGAAGAATTGATGGTCAGTGATGGCAATAATCTCCAGTATCGGTGTGCGGTAGAGCGTTATGAGGAAGAACTGGCGGTGTTGAAGATCCTGGAAGAATTGCCGGTGGATACAGAGTTGCCTTCGAAGATCTATCTGTTCCAGGGATTGCCGAAGCAGGATAAGATGGAACTGATCGTACAGAAATCGGTAGAATTGGGAGTTTATCAGGTTATTCCTGTGGCAACAAAGCGTGCGGTCGTGAAGCTGGATGCGAAGAAGGCTGCCAGGAAGGTGGAACGATGGCAGCAGATTGCCCAGAGCGCAGCGAAGCAGGCAGGGCGAGGATATATCCCGGAAGTGGCAGACGTAATGTCTTATCGTGAGGCATTGGAGTGTGCTTCGAAGCTAGATGTTGTACTGATTCCATATGAACTTGCTGAGGGGATGAAGGAGACCAAATCTGTGATTGAATCCATTTATCCCGGACAATCGATTGGAATCTTCATCGGGCCAGAAGGTGGATTCGAGAAAGAGGAAGTAGAACAGGCGTTAGAGTATGGTGCCCATGCAATAACATTGGGAAAGAGAATCTTGCGGACAGAGACGGCAGGACTTACGACATTATCCGTTTTGATGTTCCATTTGGAAGGGTAATCACATAATCTGGTAGTAAGAAGAAGCATAGGAAGTGAAAATGATGAAAGAGATCTATTTGGACAATTCTGCGACGACCCGGGCTTATGACAGTGTCGGGGATCTTGTGCGGAAGGTAATGTGTGAAGACTATGGCAATCCGTCTTCCATGCATGCAAAAGGCGTGGAGGCAGAGAAGTATATAAAAGAAGCAAAGGAGACATTTGCGAAGCTTTTGAAGGTTCAGGAGAAGGAAGTGTTCTTTACTTCTGGCGGAACAGAGAGTGATAATCTGGCGCTGATTGGTGCTGCAAGAGCGAATCACAGGGCTGGAAAACATCTGATCACAACATCCATTGAACATCCGGCAATCATTAATACGATGCGATATCTGGAGGAAGAGGAAGGTTTTCGTGTTACCTATCTTCCTGTTGATAAGTACGGAAGAGTGAAGCTGGATGCTTTGCAGGATGCGCTTTGTAAGGATACGATTCTGGTGTCCATTATGTATGTGAATAATGAAGTGGGATCGGTGCAGCCCATACAGGAAGCTGCAAGTATTGTGAAGGCTTATAATAAGAATATCCTGTTCCATGTAGATGCAGTACAGGGCTTTGGCAAGTATCATATATATCCGAAGAAATTAAAGGTAGATATGTGTTCTATCAGTGGCCATAAGATCCATGGCCCGAAAGGAACGGGGGCATTATATATCGGTGAGAATGTTAAGATCAAGCCAATCGTATTCGGAGGCGGACAGCAGAAGGATATCCGTTCCGGTACGGAAAATGTTCCGGGAATTGCCGGACTTTCTCTGGCAGCGAGGACGATTTACAAGGATTTGGACGCCAAAGTGGCAAAGATGCGAGAATTGAAGCAGCATTTTATCGATGGCGTCAGTCAGATTGAGGATATAACGATTCATGGATTGTATGATGAGACTTCAGCACCGCATATTATCAGCGTGGGATTTGCTGGAATTCGAAGTGAAGTATTGTTGCATGCGTTAGAAGATAAGGGGATCTATGTGTCTTCCGGTTCGGCATGTGCTTCCAATCATCCGCAGATCAGCGGCGTTCTCAAAGGGATTGGAGCAAAACAGGAATTCCTGGATGCGACGCTTAGGTTCAGTATGTCAGAATTTACAACCTTAGAAGAGATTGACGATACGCTGGAGACACTATATAATATAGTACCGATGTTGAGAAGATATACCAGACATTAGGAGAATCTGATAGGAGAATAGAAGATGAGATTTCATACTTTTTTGTTAAAATACGGTGAGATAGGAATTAAAGGAAAGAATCGCTACCTGTTTGAGGATGCACTCGTCAGACAGGTGCGCTTCGCCCTGAAGGATGTAGATGGAGAATTTCAGGTACACAAGTCTCAGGCAAGGATCTATGTGGACTGTGAGGGAGATTATGATTACGATGATGCAGTGGAGCATCTGAAGAGAGTATTCGGTGTGGTTGGAATCTGTCCGGTTGTCCGCATGGAAGATCAGGGGTTTGACCAGCTGAAAAAAGATGTAGTTGCATATATGGATGAAGTATATCCGGACAAGAATCTGACATTTAAGGTAGAATCCAGACGTGCCAGAAAGTCTTATCCAAAGAATTCTATGGAGATTAACTGTGATCTTGGAGAGGCGATTCTGGATGCATTTCCAGAGATTCGTGTAGATGTACATCACCCGGATGTGATGTTGAATGTGGAAGTGAGAAATGAAATCTACGTCTATTCTCAGATTATTCCTGGAGCAGGTGGAATGCCGGTTGGAACCAATGGAAAAGCGATGCTTCTGTTATCAGGAGGAATAGACAGTCCGGTAGCTGGTTATATGATATCCAAGCGCGGAGTAGGCATTGAGGCTACTTATTTCCATGCACCGCCGTATACCAGCGAACGTGCGAAGCAGAAGGTGATAGACCTGGCTAGAATCGTTTCTCGCTATTCTGGACCGATCAAGCTTCATGTAGTGAATTTTACAGATATTCAATTGTATATTTATGATCAGTGTCCGCACGATGAACTGACGATTATTATGCGTCGTTATATGATGCGTATTGCGGAGCATTTTGCAAAGGAAGATGGATGCCTTGGACTGATTACCGGAGAGAGTATTGGACAAGTAGCCAGTCAGACGATGCAGAGTCTGGCAGCAACGAACGATGTCTGTACGATTCCAGTCTATCGTCCGGTTATCGGATTCGACAAGCAGGAGATTGTAGACATCGCAGAGAAAATAGATACGTATGATACATCTATTCAGCCTTTTGAAGATTGTTGTACGATCTTTGTGGCAAAGCATCCGGTTACGAAGCCGAATATCGATGTGATCCGCCGTTCTGAAGAGAACTTGAGTGAGAAGATTGATCAGTTGGTACAGGAAGCAATTGATACTGTAGAGATTATCGAAGTGAAGTAAGCGTAATAGATCTGGTTGAGAAAAAAAGGTCAGACCCTGTAAGATACAAGGCCTGACCATTTTCCATCATTTTATTAGCAGATGTATGGCTTTAATGTCTCAAGAATTGTGTCGATTTCTGCATTGTCAGCATGGATATTCAGATCAATTGGTTTAGAAAGATCCAAACTGAAGATACCCATGATAGATTTTGCATCAATAACGTATCTTCCAGATACCAGATCAAAATCATAGTCGAACTTTGTGATATCATTTACAAAAGATTTTACCTTATCGATCGAATTTAAAGAAATCTGAACTGTTTTCATGTTGGAAATACCTCCTTAGCTTCATTTCGTGTTCTATAAACATCTTAAGAGTAAGGGGTATAAAAGTCAAGGAACAATTTGCCAAAGAATGTAAATTAATTTTAATGAATCTTACAACAATATACATAGAAAGGGTTTGTGGGAAGATATGAAGAAAGTAGCATTACATAATCTGGGGTGTAAGGTCAATGCATATGAGACAGAGGCGATGCAGGAACTCCTGGAGGAACATGGCTATGAGATCGTACCTTTTAAGGAAGGGGCAGATATCTATATTATTAATACATGTACGGTGACCAATATGGCGGACCGTAAATCACGGCAGATGCTGCACCGTGCCAGAAAGATGAATCCGCATGCGATTGTTGTGGCTTGTGGATGCTATGTGCAGGCGAAAGCGGACGAGTTGGATGAGTGCATTGATATTGTGGTCGGGAATAACCGCAAGAAAGATATTATTGAGATTTTAAAGGAGTATGAAAGAGGAAGGGAAGGTTCCTGCCAGGAGATGGTGGATATTAACCATACGAAGGAGTATGAGGAAATGCATCTGACCAGAACAGCAGAGCATACCAGAGCATATATTAAAGTGCAGGATGGATGTAATCAGTTCTGTTCTTACTGTATTATTCCTTATGCAAGAGGAAGGGTTCGAAGTCGTGATCATGAAAGCGTACTTCGGGAAGTACAGGGGTTGGCTTCCAATGGATATAAGGAAGTCGTTCTGACAGGAATTCATCTGAGTTCTTATGGAATGGATACGGGAGATCATCTGTTGAATCTGATTCTGGATATTCATGAGGTTCCGGGAATTCAGAGAATCCGTCTCGGCTCTCTGGAACCGCGCATCATTACGGAAGAATTTGCACGTACTCTTGCCAGTCTTCCGAAGATGTGTCCGCATTTCCACTTGTCTTTGCAGAGTGGGTGTGATGCGACATTGAAGCGGATGAATCGTCGCTATACGGCAGAAGAGTATTATGAGAAGTGTGTCCTTCTGCGGAAATATTTTCATAATCCAGCATTGACGACGGATGTAATCGTTGGATTCCCTGGGGAGACAGAAGAAGAGTTTGCACAGTCAAAAGCATTTGTAGATAAGGTGAATTTCTATGAGACGCATGTATTCAAGTATTCCAGACGTGAGGGTACCCTTGCAGCCAAGATGGAGAACCAGGTGCCGGAGACGGTGAAGACAGTCAGGAGTAATGAACTTCTAGAATTGAGCCGTAGAAAACAGAGGAATTATGAGGAAGCGTTGATTGGAACGACGCAGGAAGTATTGATGGAAGAAGAGATTCTTCACGAAGGAGAGAAGTACCAGGTGGGACATACGAAAGAGTATGTAAAAATTGGTCGGAAAACGACAGAGAATCTAACGAATCAACTGGTAAATGTAGAAATTGAGAGTCAGTTGCAAATAATTCATTGAATTTTTGGTGCTAATAGGGTAGAATAACATTGAAGTATTTTTGGAGGACGTGAGTATATGAAAGATTTAAGCAGCACTCAGTTTTTTCAGGTAGAAAGCGGTCCACAAATTCAAGCAAAAGATATACTTGAGATTGTGTACAAGGCATTGAGTGAAAAGGGATACAATCCTGTGAATCAGATTGTGGGTTATATTATGTCAGGAGACCCGACATATATTACCAGCCACAATGGAGCCAGAAGCCTGATCATGAAGATGGAGCGAGATGAATTGGTAGAAGAGATGCTTAAGACGTATATTGAGCATAATAAGTGGGTATAATTTCTATGAGAATCATGGGACTGGATTACGGTTCTAAGACCGTAGGAGTGGCAATCAGTGATCCTTTGGGAATTACTGCTCAAGGAATAGAGACCATATGCCGAAAGGACGAGAACAAACTGCGTAAGACCTGTGCACGGATTGAAGCGTTGATTGAAGAGTACGGGGTAGAGCGGATTGTACTTGGCCTTCCGAAGCATATGAATAATGATATTGGGGATCGGGCAGAACATTCAATAGAGTTTGGAAAGATGCTTTCCCGACGGACCGGCCTGGAAGTCGTGATGTGGGACGAGCGTCTGACTACAGTAGAAGCAGAACGGACTTTGATTGAGAATAAAGTAAGGCGAGAAGACCGCAAAAAATACATTGATAAAATTGCGGCTGTTTTTATATTACAAGGATATTTGGACTCGATTCACATGAACTAAAACCATTTTCGAGGTGTATATATATGGAAAAGATTAAATTCATGTCGGAAGAGATACAGGAAGAGATAGATTTTTTTGTGCTAGAGCAGACCAAGGTGAACGGGGTATCTTATATTCTGGTCACTGATTCGGAGGATGATGAAGCGGAATGTTTAATTCTGAAGGATACATCAGATGAAGCGTCAGCAGACAGCGTCTATGAGATCGTAGATGATGACGTGGAGCTTACTGCTGTTTCAAAAGTGTTTGAGGAACTGCTCGAGGATGTTGATATTGAAAGGTAATATACTATGTCTATCAGTAAAGAAAAGTTTAAAGAAATGCTGAAAGAAAAGGGTCTTAAAGTAACCAATCAGAGGTTGCTTGTATTGCAGGTGCTGGCAGAACACAGAGACAGACATATGACTGCAGAAGATATTTATGAACTGGTAAAAGAGGACTACCCGGAGATTGGGCTGGCAACTATTTACCGGACAGTGCAATTGTTATTAGAAATGCAATTGGTGGATCGTATCAATCTTGATGATGGATGTGTGCGTTATGAGATTGGTGAGTCTTTCGATGGAGTGGAAAGACACCATCACCATCATTTGATATGTAAAACTTGTGGGAAAGTGCTTCCTTTTAAGGATGATTTATTGGACGAACTGGAGCGTCATATAGAGGAAGAGACCGGTTTTCACGTGTTGGACCACGAATTAAAGTTCTATGGACAATGCCAAGAATGCCAGAAAGGGCAAAATTAGTACGGAGAAGCACGTGGAGGTGTAAATTTGAAAAAAGAGAACAACGGAAAATTGCGTATCATTCCGCTCGGAGGTCTTGAGAAGATCGGAATGAACATTACTGCCTTCGAATATGAAGACAGTATTATTGTCGTGGATTGTGGTTTGGCATTCCCGGAAGATGATATGCTCGGAATCGATCTTGTGATTCCGGATGTGACATATCTGAAAGATAATATTCAGAAGGTAAAGGGATTTGTGATTACGCATGGACATGAAGATCATATTGGAGCTTTGTCCTATGTGCTGCGTGAGATGAATCTTCCTATCTATGCGACGAAGCTTACTATGGGTATTATTGAGAAGAAGCTTTCAGAGCATAATCTGCTTCGCAGCACCAGAAGAAAAGTAGTAAAGCATGGACAGTCTATTAATCTGGGGCAATTTAGAATTGAATTTATTAAGACAAATCACAGTATTCAGGATGCGGCAGCTCTGGCTATCTATTCACCGGCAGGAATTGTAGTCCATACCGGAGACTTTAAGGTGGACTACACACCTGTATTTGGCGATGCCATTGATCTTCAGCGCTTTGCTGAGATTGGTAAGAAAGGAGTTCTGGCATTGATGTCAGACAGTACCAATGCGGAGAGGAAAGGATTTACCCAGTCCGAGCGTACCGTGGGAATTACATTTGACCACATATTTGCAGAGCATCAGAATTCAAGAATTATCATTGCAACATTTGCTTCCAATGTAGATCGTGTGCAGCAGATCATCAATTCTGCATGCAAGTATAATCGTAAGGTTGTAGTAGAAGGAAGAAGCATGGTCAATATTATACAGGTTGCCCAGGAGTTAGGGTATCTGAATGTACCGGAAAATACATTGGTTGAGATTGATCAGTTGAAGAATTATCCGCCGGAAAAGACCGTGTTGATCACTACCGGAAGCCAGGGTGAGTCTATGGCTGCCCTGTCACGTATGGCAGCAGATGTGCATAAAAAAGTGTCCATTATGCCTGGAGATACGGTAATCTTCAGTTCGAATCCGATTCCAGGTAATGAAAAATCAGTTTCCAGGGTTATTAATGAACTCTCCTCCAAAGGAGCTAACGTTATATTCTCCGATGCCCATGTATCCGGTCATGCATGTCAGGAAGAATTAAAATTAATCTACTCCCTGGTAAAGCCAAAATACGCGATACCGGTACACGGCGAGTACCGTCACTTGAAAGCAAACGCAGGAGTTGCCATGAATCTTGGTATTCCAAAAGAGAATATTTTCATCCTGCAGTCAGGCGATGTATTGGAATTGAGTGATAAAGAGGCCAAAGTCGTAGATAAAGTACACACCGGCGAGATCCTCGTAGATGGTCTCGGAGTAGGAGATGTAGGAAATATCGTACTTCGTGACAGACAACATCTGGCAGAAGATGGAATCATGATCGTAGTACTTACATTAGAAAAAGGCAGTAACCAATTGCTGGCAGGACCTGACATTGTATCACGTGGATTTGTCTACGTCAGAGAATCAGAAGGTCTGATGGAAGAGGCTCGTAATATAGTGACAGAAGCAGTCGAAGATTGCCTGCTGCACCAGCGTAATGCCGACTGGAGCAAGATAAAAATGGTAATCCGCGATACCATGAATGAATTCATTTGGAAACGGACAAAAAGAAAACCAATGATCTTGCCAATTATTATGGATGTGTAAAAAGGTGAAAAAGGGGACGTAGTATTTTTTAATTTTACTACGTCCCATATTGCGATTTGTGGTGTACCAAAATGAAAAAAGGGGTGTCCCAAAATGATTGTTGATGAAAGAATGGTGACGTATATTCATTCTCTGGAGACGCCGGAGAGTCCGTTGATTGAGCAGATTGAGCAGGAGGCTTTGGATACGTATGTGCCGATTATCCGTAAGGAGACGCAGAGTTTTCTGAAGGTGTTGTTGATGATGAAGAAGCCTGTGCGGGTTCTTGAGGTGGGAACTGCGATTGGTTTTTCGGCGCTTTTGATGTGTGAGTATTTGCCGGAAAATGGGCATATTACGACGATTGAGAAGTATGAGAAGCGGATTCCGATTGCGCGGGAGAATTTTAAGCGTGCGGGCAAGGAAGATCGGATTACATTGATTGAAGGTGATGCGCTTGAGGTGATGCGTTCTTTGGAAGGGCCGTTTGATTTTATATTTATGGATGCGGCTAAGGGACAGTATATTCACTATATGCCGGAGGCGATTCGTCTGCTTTCTAAGGATGGTGTGTTGATGTCTGATAACGTGTTGCAGGATGGCGATATTATAGAATCACGGTTTGCAGTGGAACGGCGGAATCGTACGATTCACAGCCGGATGAGGAAATATCTGTATGAATTGAAGCATAATGACCAGTTACAGACATCCATTATACCACTGGGGGACGGTGTGGCTCTTAGTGTGAAGAAGACCATGACGGTAGAAGATAAAGGAGAATTACAGAATGAAGAATAGACGACCTGAACTCTTGATTCCAGCCAGCAGCCTGGAAGTATTGAAGACTGCGGTTATATTTGGCGCAGATGCAGTATATATTGGCGGTGAGGCTTTTGGACTTCGTGCGAAAGCGAAGAATTTCTCGATGGAAGATATGCGCGAAGGAATTGAATTTGCCCATGAGCATGGAGTGAGAGTTCATGTAACGGTAAATATTCTTGCCCACAATGATGATCTGGAGGGCGTAGAGGAATATTTGAGAGAATTGAAAGAAATAGGCCCGGATGCGTTAATTATCGCGGATCCGGCAATCTTTGAGATGGCAAAGGAGATATGTCCGGAGATTGAGCGTCACATCAGTACGCAGGCCAATAATACGAATTATGGAACGTATCGTTTCTGGTGGAAGCAAGGCGCGAAGCGAGTGGTATCTGCCAGAGAGCTGTCACTAAAAGAGATTAAGGAGATTCGGGAACGTATTCCGGAAGAGATGGAGATTGAAAGCTTCATTCATGGAGCTATGTGTATCTCTTATTCTGGAAGATGTCTGTTGAGTAATTATTTCACCGGACGCGATGCCAATCAAGGAGCATGTACGCATCCTTGCCGTTGGAAATATGCGGTGGTAGAGGAGACCAGACCAGGTGAATATATGCCGGTTTATGAGAATGAGCGTGGCACATATATCTTCAATTCGAAGGATTTGTGCATGATTGAGCATATTCCGGAGATGATTGATGCAGGAATTGACAGTTTCAAGATTGAAGGACGTATGAAAACGGCATTGTATGTGGCGACGGTAGCCAGAACTTATCGGAAGGCTATTGATGATTATCTGGAAGACCCGGAGAAATACAAAGCAAATATGCCATGGTATCTGGATCAGATTTCCAATTGTACTTATCGTCAGTTCACGACAGGGTTCTATTTTGGAAAGCCGAGCGAAGAGAGCCAGATCTATGACAGCAATACGTATGTCAAGGAGTATACTTATCTGGGAATCATCGGCGGTGAAAAGGATGGGATGTATCGGATCGAACAGAGAAATAAGTTTTCAGTCGGAGAGACGATCGAAATTATGAAACCGGATGGCCGCAACATTGAAGTGACGGTGAGACGGATCGTCGATGAAGATGGAACTGAGCAGGAGAGTGCGCCGCATCCGAAGCAGGTACTGTATATTGACTTTGGAGAAGAGGCAGAACAGTACGATATCCTGAGGCGTGCAGAACCTGAGACTTAGAAGAACTAATGTATGATAGGAATGTGAAAGAGCAGAAACCCTTGGAAGGATAAGGTGTTTCTGCTCTTTCTTTACATTTCCTGAAATATTTACAATAAATAAGTAATAATTGAGATTTAGCATTCTGCGTTTGCAGCTTCATTGCCAAGAAGCTCAGCAGCAGGAGTTTTCACACGCTTTTTGAATACCATACTTCCGATCAATCCAGCTGTTATTCCACCGAGCACAGCAAAGACGAGTGCAAGAATTACTTTTACTGGTGAATTGAAAGCAAATGGTGCCAGAAGTCCAGGGATAGGGGAAGCAGTTCCCGGTGCATTATTGATGATATGGAACGCTGCTGCAGATATTCCGGCAAATCCGCCTCCGAAGAAGTTAGAACAATAGATCGGGATTGGGTTCGTGGTAATAATGTCAGCCTGTGTTAAAGGCTCCAACATCACTGCGATGACATTGCTTCTGTCACCTAATTTTAATTTTGAGAAAATGATTCCGTTCGTAAAGGATCCGCCGACACAGGCGATGGCAGCAATTCCCATAGCCAGTCCATCCAGGCTCAACATGGCAGTCAGTGCCATAGAACTGAGTGGAGATGTACAGATCATCTTTATAATACCACCAAGTAAGAATCCCATGACGATCGGAGACTGTTCGGTTGCAGCAGAGATCGTGCCGCCGATTTTTACTAATGTAGCATTAACCGCAGGGTTCACTGCAAATGCAATAAAACGTGCCATTGGTGCGATTAATAAAGCACCGCCGATCATGTTAAGACCTTCTGGCAATTTCTTTTCGATGATTGGAGAAACCAGACCAACGATATAGCCTGCAATAAATCCTGGCAAGATTCCGTAACCGCCGACAGCGACACCAGCAGTCACTGCAAAGACCGGATTAGCACCCATGGAGATAGGAACCATGATTGCAGCGGCTACGCCGCCAAGACTTCCGGAAGTTTCACCAACTGTACGGAAGAATTCAAGACCTAACAAGTCGCCAGTGATATATTTGTGAACTGCTTCTACCAAAAATGTGGCAATGGCAGCATTGGCCATACCGGACATAGCAAGCTGTCCTTTGGGCATTTTTAGACTGAATAAAGAAAAACCAGCCAATGTGATTAATAATAATCCGACTCCAGATAAAATTGTTAACATAGACATTCCCTCGCATTTCATATTGAATTTTTGAATAAGTTCCGTTTCTCTATTGATATAGTTAATATAATAACGAGACTTCAAAAAGTATCAAACGGTATCAAAATAGATGAAAAAAAAGAAGTATCATTAGAAATTTTGTGACATTTCACAAAAATACTCTAATGATACTGTATATAATAACGAAGAAAAATGTCTTTGAAATTATTAGTGGGACAGACAATATACCACCAAAGCATTCAGAAAGCTCTTGATCTTTACATTTCCATGCTTTTTACTTTTCCCGCGGATATAGTCCATCTCTTTTCGAACCTGCTCAAAATTATAAAGAGTATTCGAATATTCGGTAAATATTTCATTGCTGTAATCTTCAATTCCTAAGTGGGCCAGATTGACAAGCCCGGTGTTGACCGTTCGACGGATGCGCTGTTCCATGGATTTGGGTGAATCACTGAACTTGCTGCAAAGTTCATTTAATGTGGTGTCATTCATCTGTTCTTTATGCTCCATCAGGTATTCTGCAACCAGGGCAATATCTTTGCTTCCAATGTCTCCGATAATACCCAGCTGCTGTAAAACATTGCGGAGTGTAGAAGAAGATTCGCTGTTTGACGGAAGAGAAGATTCTGGCTTTATCTCTGGCTGCATACCTTCCAGGAATATATTTTGCATCTTGTTCATGGTACGCTGCATGGTAAGAGAACTACTGACTTTTTTTATGACTGTCTCGACCTCGATACTGTTAAGTGGTTTTTGGATAAAAAATTCAATACCTGCTTCATAGGCGGAAGCTATCATATCCTTGGAAGAGACTTGGGAAAGCATGATGTAGGATGCACCAGGAAGTTGGGCTTTTGCATGTTCCACAAAAGTGATTCCATCCATTTTAGGCATTAATAAGTCTACGATTACGATGTCCGGCTTGAGTGAAAGCAGATCATCCAAAGCATCCTGACCGTTATCGGCAGAGCCGCAGATGGTACCTAAGTTCCGTTCTGTAATAATGATTTTTAATATATTTCGGACATTTTGATCATCATCAATTAGGTAGAATTTCATAATTATGACCTCTTTTCAAGAATTTGTCTGGGAATCTGAATGGTAAATGTAGTTTTGCCAGGGCGGGAAGTAAGGTCTATCTTTCCATTCAGCTGGTTTTCGACCAGATCTTGTACTAGATTCAGTCCCAATCCTCGATTGACTTCCCCAGTTGTAAAATTAATCTTTGTAGAAAATCCAGGATGAAAAACTTCGTTAATATATTCTTCTTTGATACCGGGACCTTGATCGGTAACTTCAAATGTGCAGAAGTCTGAATCGGAAGTCTGAGATACTAAGATTGTCACACAAGACTCGGCAGCAGCTTCTATAGCATTATTAAATAGATTCCGAAAGACAGACATCAGTGCGTATTGCTTGTCTGTATAAAAATTATCGGAACATCTGACAGATAAGGAAAGTTCTTTTCCCTGTTCTCTTGCTGTCAGAGTGACAGAGTCTTTTAATAGTGTAAGAAGGTCTTCCAGATACATTCCATCGCTTTGAAATTCCTGGTCAAGCGCTTCAGATATTCCACGTAAGATCAACAAATATTCCTTTTTGATTTCATGGATATCTTTTGCCACTGACAGAGCAGATGAAGAGATTTCCGGATCTGTGTCAGATGCTTTTAGTTTTTCAAATAATCGATAAGAAGTGTTCATAGTCTCTTCGATAAGCGAGGTATTCTTGCGCATCCAGACCATTTCCCCATTTAATTTGGATATCAACAGAAGAAGGCGCTTGTAGCGATCTTCATGTTCTTGCTGTAAAAGTAATAACTTATATCGATCAAAAATGGTCAGGACGCACCAGATGACCAATGTACGCAGACAAGCGACCAATAAGATACTAAGTTGTGTCTTAACTGTTAAAGCATCATTTTGCATACGTAAAAAAAGTTCCGTAAAATTTGCTGTGTAGTCAATGAATATCAGTGGCAGAACAACCAATATTCTTGATAGGGTTCGATTCTTCAGCCAGTGCGTGTACAGGCAGAGAAGAAGACCGTAACAGATGTAAAATCCTGTCTCCGGGAAAAAAGAGGCTATACTTCCATCCAGCGTTCCCGATTGAAACCAGTTCATCAGTACACGCAAGGCGAATACGCCAAATGCAGAACAAAAAGTAACGGGAATCAGGGGGAAGTTCTCTGTCAAAAAGAAAAAGACAGGAATAAAAATAATGGCAATAGAAATCTTAAAATCTGCAATAAAAAGATTCATGCTAAGCTGTGCAGCCAGTATGATAAATATACTATAATACAAAGTTTTATTCAGTTTGTGATTCATGACATACCCCAAATCGTCAATATAAATCCATAGTTATTTATATTTACTATAACTTTTTTGGCGCTTTTTGTATAGAGAAAATTGAATGGAAAAGCACAAAAGAAATTAAATTTACATAAACTATATTAAATACGCTTAGAGGTGCTTTCCTTGAAATCATTTCCCCAACCCCTCACTGCAGCGGAAGAAAGAGAATATCTGCAAAAATATACGGAGGGTGATCTTGAAGCGAAACATATCTTAGTCGAGCGGAATCTGCGCCTCGTCGCTCATATCGTGAAAAAATATCAGTCTTATGAAGAAGAGGCGGAAGACCTATTATCCATCGGAACTATTGGACTTATCAAAGCGGTCGTAACATTTAATCCAGAAAAATGTGTTCGATTAGGGACATATGCGGCACGCTGTATTGAAAATGAAATCTTGATGTATCTTCGGGCCAAAAAAAAATCATCCAAAGAAATATCCTTGTATGAACCTATAGGAACCGACAGAGAAGGAAATGAAATTCAGCTTTTTGATATTATTGAGACAGAAGAGACAGATGCACATAAAAAAGTAGAACTAAGTGATGATATTCAGATATTATATGAGCGGGTAGAGTCAGAATTGTCACCAAGAGAAAGACTGGTATTGAAAATGCGGTATGGATTGTATAACGGAGAAGAGTATACACAGCGGGAGATTGCTAAGCAGTTAGGCATCTCTCGTTCTTATGTTTCAAGAATTGAAAAAAGTGCTATCGAAAAATTGCGAGGATATTTTTAAAAAGGGACATTGCACTGGGGACGGGGTTTTTGAAAAAACCCCCGTCCCCGATTCACAAATCCGAAAAGAGATGTTATAATATGGGATATGTGAAATTTATGAGATATTTCGATACGAAAGGTGAATTTATGTATGGGAAGTAACAATCTTTTTGCGGAATTGCCAAAGGGATCTATCTCTGAGATTATTATACAGAGAATTACGGATGCTTTGATCAGTGGGGAATTAAAGCCGGGCGATAAGATTCCGACAGAAATTGAATTTAGTGAGAAGCTTGGTGTAAGCCGCAATGCGATCCGGGAAGCGATTAAGGTGCTGGTCGCATTTGGAGTGTTGGAGATACGGCGTTCAGAAGGAACTTTTGTTGTTGAAGAATATAATAACAAATTATTGGATCCGTTGTTGTATGGATTGATTTTGTCTGAGCATTCGATGGAGGAACTTCTGGAGGTGAAGATTGCGGTGGCCAATTCAGTGCTGTATCTTGCGATCTTGAATGCTTCGGATGATGATATCCGTCAGTTGAGACAACTTGGTTTGGAATTTAAACGGATCATGAATGAGGCGCCGGCGGATATTGAGAAGATGTATCAGGCGAGTAAGCGTTTTAATGAATATTTGAGTGAAATATCTCAGAATAGGATGTTATATCAGTTGGACAGCATTATCCGTAAGATTGCATCATTTACAAGGCACAAAGCGATAGAAGTGTCGGTTGAGAGAAATCAGCTGAATGCACTCCCGGATAATTATCTGAAAGAGGTAGACATATTGGAAGCGAGAGATAAAAGTGCAATTGCAGCCTTTATGGATGAAAGATTAAAATTATGGCAGGATTTGCTGTTGTGAGAAAGATTGGTAAAAATTTATCAAATACGTTAAAATATCAACAAAATGAGGTTGTGTTTTTTGTATAGTTTACACAAAAAACCAACCTCATTTTGTTGATATATGCCGATTGAAATAGAACGTACAATGTAGTACATTAAACATACAATGATGGAACGATTTTAAGGAGGCAATAAGAATGGAAGCAAAAGAATATGTATTGGATCTGATTCAAAAAGGAAGAGCAGCACAGCAGGAATTTGAGCAGTTCTCACAGGAAGATGTAGATAAAGCTGTACGCGCGATCGGAAAAATTATCTATGACAATGGCGAAATGTTGGCAAAGATGGCTGTAGAAGAGACACGTATGGGAGTCTATGAGGATAAGATTAAAAAGAACAAAGGAAAATCAAAGGCTGTATGGAACAAATTAAAAGGTGTTAAGAGCCGTGGAATTATTGAATACGTGGAAGAGGAAGGCATTGTAAAAGTTGCAAAGCCAATTGGTGTTATTGGAGCTGTTTCTCCGACAACGAACCCTACCATGACTCCAATGCAGAATGCCATGATCGCATTGAAGGGGGGTAATGCAATCATCGTCGGACCACATCCACGTGCAAAGAAAACAGGGGTTGAAACTGTAAATCTTATGAGAGAGGCATTAAAGTCTGTAGGAGCTCCTGAGGATCTGATCCAGATTATCCCAGAACCAACCGTAGAACTGTCTGGCTTGTTGATGTCCGAGTGTGACGCTTGTATTTCTACAGGAGGTCCAGGAATGGTAAAGGCTGCGTATAAGAGTGGAAAACCGGCATTTGGTGTAGGAGCTGGAAATGTACAGACGCTGGTAGATACAGATGCGGATATTGCAGCAGTCGCAAAGAAAGTTGCCACAAGCCGTACTTATGATAATGGTGTTCTTTGTACTTGCGAACAGTGTGTACATATCCCGGCATCCAAACATGATGAGATGGTAGAAGAACTGGTAAAACAGGGTGCTTATTATATCAACAAACCAGAAGATGTTGAGACACTTCGAAAAGGTCTGTTCCCGAATGGTGTAATCAACAAAGACGCAGTAGGTGCTTCTGCAACATTTATCGCTGAGCTGGTAGGCCTGGAAGTTCCGGCGGATACAAGATTTTTACTGGTAGAGATTGAAAAATCTGGAGCAGAAGAGTGCCTTGCAAAAGAAAAACTGTGTCCGGTTCTGGCAATCAACAGCTATGATACCTGGGAAGAAGCAGTAGATAAGGCTGTCACAAACCTGAAAAATGAAGGAGCAGGCCACAGTGCCGTTGTTCATTCTAATACAAAAGAACATGTCGAGTATGCAGCAGAATTACTTCCGGTATCCCGTATTGGTGTAAACATGATCGGTTCTTCCGGACTTGGCGGTGGATTTGACAATGGTCTGAATCCAACAGCAACACTTGGATGCGGAACCTGGGGCAATAACTCCCTCAGCGAGAACTTATGGTGGAATCATCTTGTAAATATTGCAAGAATCGCATATGTATTGCCAGATAAGCCGATCCCGACAGATGAAGAGATCTGGGCTGAGTAGATTGGAGACATGTTATGATTCGTAGTTTTAAAGAGTTAATTGAAAAAGTACAGAATGGGGAGCCACAGACTTTGTCTGTGGCTGTTGCCCAGGATGCAGATGTTCTGTTGTCTGTCTGGAATGCATACCAGAATCGGATCATTCAAGGGGCATACCTGGTAGGAAATGAAAAAGAAATAAGAGAAATCGCGAAAGAACAGGGAATTGACCTGTCTAAATTTGAAATTGTAAATGAAGAAGAAAAGCCGGAAGCATGTGCAGCTGCAATTAAGCTGGTAAGAGAAGGGAAAGCATCCCTTCCGATGAAAGGATTCGTAGATACTTCGGTTGCATTAAAGGCTTTATTGAATAAAGAATACGGATTAAGAACCGGAAATCTGATCTGTCACGTAGGATTGATGGAAGTAGCAGGATTTGACCGTATGTTTTTGTTAAGTGATTCTGCCATGACGATCGCGCCTACATTGGAACAGAAGGTAGATCTGATCAAGGCATGTACACAGATTGCACATGCTATGGGAAATGACAATCCGAAAGTGGCAGTTCTCTGCGCGGTAGAGAAGGTCAACCCTAAGATGCCGGCAACTCTGGATGCAGCAGAGCTTACCAGGATGAATGAAGAAGGAGAGATCACTGGATGTATGGTCAAAGGTCCTCTTGCCATGGATAACGCAGTATCTGTTGAAGCTGCGCGCCATAAGGGAATTGACCATCCGGTGGCTGGAAATGCGGATATTCTGATCACACCGGATATTGAGGCGGGAAATATTCTGAATAAATCTATGGAATATTTTGCAAAATGTGAAAAAGCCGGATGTATTATGGGTGCTGCAAAACCTATGGTTTTGACATCCAGAGCAAGTTCGGATACATCCAAGATGAATTCTATTGCACTTGCTGTACTTGCTGCGCAGGCAGTGGGAAAGAATTAAGGAGGGCATATGTATCGAATTATTGTATTAAATCCTGGATCAACTTCTACAAAAGTTGCATTGTATGAGGATGATCAGAAGGTTTTTTCGGAGACAATTGATCATCCAGCCAAAGATCTGGCGGTATTTCCGAATATTGTGGATCAACTTCCTTATCGCAAGGAGATCATTACAAAAACTTTGAAGGAAAAAGGTGTTGATCCGAGTACGGCAGACGCATTTTCTGCAATCTGTACAGGACTATTGCCGATGGCAGGCGGTGTGTTCGAAGTAAATGAGAAAATGTATGAGCACGGGCAGATTGGGCCAGGAAGTAAGCATCCGGGAAATCTAGGCCCCCTTCTTGCAAAAGACTTTGCGGAAGAGTTTGGTGGACGTGCATTTATCGTTGATGCGAGCAGTGTTGATGAATTTGAAGAAGAAGCGCGTATGACAGGTTTTGTAGAACTGTTCCGTACCAGTCGTGGACATCCGCTGAATCAGCGCGCAGCAGCCAGAAGATATGCGGTTGATTGTCAAAAAGCTTACGAAGAATTGAATCTCGTTGTAGCGCATCTTGGTGGAGGAATCTCTGTCAGTGCACATTGTCAAGGAAAGATGGTAGATACCGTTGACAGTACACGTGGAGAGGGACGTATGGCTCCGACCAGAAGTGGCACCGCTCCACTTGCAGATGTAATTGAACTCTGTTATTCTGGAAAATATACGAAAAAGGAAATGCTTACGAAGGTAATGAAGACCGGTGGCTGGACGGCACATCTTGGAACGTCTGATGCCCGTGAAGTAGAGCAGAGAATTGAAGATGGCGATAGATTTGCAGAATTGGTATACCGGACAACGGCTTATCAGATTGCAAAAGATATTGCAGCGATGGCATCCGTTATGAAAGGAAAGGTTGATGCTATTATTTTGACCGGCGGAGTTGCCTATTCAGAGATGATGGTAAATATGCTGAAAGAGCGAGTTGAGTTCATTGCACCGGTTAAGGTATATCCGGGAGAATTTGAGATGGATGCATTGGCTGCAGGCGCTCTTCGTGTACTCGAAGGCAGAGAAGAGCCGAAATCATATACCGGAGAACCTGTTTTTCCAGGGTTTGACGTTATATACAAGAACTAGATAAGAAACGAGGAGAAGGAACATTGGACATTGGAATATGGAATCTGTTAGGAATTATACTGATTATAGCCATTATCATTGGCGTAGGTATCTATTCAGGAAGAATGGTATCGGATGCCTCAGATTTTGATACTGGTGGAGGAAAGGCAGGACCATGGATCGTGTGTGGAGCCATTATGGGAAGTCTGGTCAGTGGTCAGGCGACCATCGGGACTGCACAACTGGCTTTTGAATATGGAATGTCAGCCTGGTGGTTCACTTTAGGATCTGGAATTGGCTGCCTGATTCTGGCAATCGGGTATGTGATTCCATTACGGCACAGCGGCAGTATTACGTTGCTGGAAGTTATCGGAAAAGAATATGGCGCGAAGGCTGAATATGCAGGATCTGTATTGTGTTCCATTGGTATTTTTATCAGCGTGATTGCACAGGTATTGTCTAGCTGTGCACTTTTGACGACCATTTTTCATATGGATTTCTTGCCGGCAGCTATGATATCTGTCGTAGTTATGATGATTTATGTGGTGTTCGGTGGTGCATGGGGCGCCGGAATGGGTGGAGTGGTAAAACTGATTCTGCTCTATGGCGCATCCATATTGGGATTAGGAATTGTTCTGACGAACAGTCACGGAATCAGTGCTTTGGTTGATCAATTACGTGCGACACTTGTGGGAACGGATGTAGGAGAATTGGCTGGGATTACAGCTTCTGAAGATATGTCAGCAAGATATTTCAGTCTGTTTTCCAGAGGATTTTTGAAAGATATGGGTTCCGGCCTGTCACTTTTATTGGGAGTACTGGCAACACAGACCTATGCCCAGGCAATCTGGTCCGCCAAAAGTGACAGTAAGGCAAGAAAAGGTGCCATGTTAAGTGCAGTACTTATTCCGCCGATTGGAATTGCATGTATATTTATTGGAATGTTTATGAGAAATCATTGCATGACGACGAATGAAATTGCAGCGCTTACAGAAGCGGGAAAGAGCATTCCGGAGGGAATGATTGAGATTGCAAGTTCTTCGCAGGTATTTCCGACGTTTGTTCTGCATTATATGCCAAAGTTTATCGGGGGAATAGTACTTGGTACACTGCTGGTTACTGTTATCGCCGGAGGTGCGGGTCTGTCCCTTGGTGTGGCAACGATCTTGGTGAATGATATTTTCTGTAAGATATCAAAGCAGCTGGCGGATGTAAAGAAGAAGTTATATACAACAAGAGTTACGATTGTGGTCATTCTCTGTTGTGCAGCGGCAATTGCTCTGGTTGTTCCAGGAGCAATTATCAATGATTTTGGATTCTTGTCTATGGGAATTCGGGGAACAGTCGTATTTATTCCGCTTACCTGTGCTTTATTTGCCAAAGGGAAGGTGGCATCCTGGGCAGTGCTTGTCTCTATGGCCGCAGGACCAATTGCAGTGCTGGGCGGTAATCTTTTGGGGCTGCCGTTTGATTCCCTGTTTCTTGGAATCTTCGTATGTCTTGTGATTATCGGAGCCGGAGTTCTGGCACCTTCTAAAAATGCATAGAATCATATAAAAAAATAATTGACATTGCTGAATGATTGGGATAAGATGGATTCACATTTATGATAAGAGAATCCTCTTATCCCGATTTTTTTCTAGATAAAAATCTTATCGGACTGTTTCGGTCCAAATCATCCAAAGTATAATTTGATAATTGCAAAGAGAAAGGAGTGCGTAAATGGCATTTAGTTCAGTATTATCCGCTGCAATTCACGGCCTTCATGTAGAGTTGATACACGTGGAAGCAGATGTAAGTAACGGACTGCCAGTATTTCACATGGTGGGATATCTGTCTTCAGAGGTGAAAGAAGCCTCGGAAAGGGTACGGACTGCAGTACGGAATTCAGAGATTCGTATTCCGGCGAAAAAGATGGTAATTAATCTGGCACCGGCCACAGTAAGAAAGCGGGGAGCTTCTTTTGATCTGCCGATCGCGCTGGCGTTATTGGCTGCATTGGGAATATTCCCGGAAGAGAAGCTTAAAGATGTTCTTGTGCTAGGAGAATTGGGGCTGGATGGAAGTGTACAGGCGGTATCGGGAGTTCTTCCGATTGTGATGAAAGCACGGGAGGAAGGCTGTAAGGCCTGTATTCTTCCAAAGCAAAATATGTCGGAGGGAGCATTAGTAGAGAATATGCAGATTCTTGGAGTAGAACATCTGAAAGAGGCATGCGCTTATCTGAAGGGTGAGAAGGCATTGCAATATGTTAACTCTAAACATAAGCAAGGAATGGAGAATCCACTTGGAACAACGCTGGTAGATTACAGTGATATTCAAGGACAGCAGGCGGTCAAGCGGGCAGCAGAAGTGGCAGTGGCAGGAGGGCATAACCTGCTCCTTGTGGGACCGCCTGGAAGCGGAAAATCCATGATGGCCCAGAGAATCCCGACCATACTGCCACCTCCGACTCTGGAAGAAAGTATGGAGATTACGAAGATATATAGTGTCTTAGGAATGGTAGATAAAGAACATCCACTGATTACTGGGAGACCGTTTCGCAGCGTACATCATACAGTAACAAAGGCTGCACTAATAGGCGGAGGGCTGATCCCAGTGCCGGGAGAGATCAGCTTAGCGCATGGTGGTGTACTGTTCCTGGATGAATTGGCAGAATTTCAGAAGCCGGTACTGGAAGTGCTACGGCAACCGTTAGAAGAACATCAGATTCGGATTACCAGAAGTCATGGGAATTACGTGTTCCCGGCGAATTTTACATTGGCTGCAGCTATGAATCCATGTCCATGTGGAAATTATCCGAATCTTGAGAAATGCACATGTACTCCTTCACAGATTCAGCAATATCTTGGCAGAATCAGTCAGCCATTCTTGGATCGGATTGATATCTGTGTAGAAGCACCAAGAATTTCTTATGAAGAATTAAGCGCTGGAGAGAGACAAGAGAGTTCGGAATCTATACGCAGACGAGTCTGTCAGGCAAGAGAGATTCAGAACCTGCGTTATTTGGAAACGACAATCAGGACGAACTCCATGCTTAGTGCGAAGGATTTGCAGAGATATTGTGTCTTAGGAGCAAAAGAAGAACGTCTGATGAAGCAGGCATTTAACGTATTAGGACTTACAGCACGGACTTATCATAAGATATTACGTGTTGCACGGACGATTGCCGATATGGAGATGAGTGAGCAGATTCGGGAGCATCATCTGAAAGAGGCAATTGGATATCGAACAATGGAAAAGAAGTATTGGGGAAGGTGAATGAGTAAATGATGTATGAATATTGGCTGTCAGCAATTCGCCCGTTATCTGACAAGAAAAAAAGACTGTTGAGAGAAGAATATGGAGATGGAAAAACTATATATAATATAGAAGAAATACATCTGCGATTCCTGAACTTTTTGGAAAGTCGAGATGTGGATACTATTTTAAGATCAAAAAAAGAATGGGAGATAGAGAAGTGTTGGGAGAAACTGCAGGAACAAGGGATACGGATGATTCCGTATTTTTCAGAAGAATATCCCAAGAAGCTTACGAATATTTCGCAGCCACCTTACGCACTCTATGTAAAAGGTAGCCTTCCCAGGGAAAATCAGGTTTCAGTTGCAATTGTAGGTGCAAGAAGATGTACACACTATGGTGAACAGATTGCGTTAGAGTATGGTGAGGCTTTGGCTTCAGAAGGAATACAGATTATCAGCGGAATGGCGAGAGGAATTGACGGGGCGGGGCAAAGAGGAGCGCTGAATGCAGGAGGAGCAACCTATGGAGTGCTGGGATGTGGGGTAGATATCTGTTATCCCAGGGAGAATATTGGATTATATATGGATATTCAACAAAAGGGAGGAATCATATCTGAACAGATTCCCGGACAGCCCCCGTTGCCGGCTTATTTTCCTGAAAGGAACCGAATCATCAGTGGACTGGCGGATGTGGTTCTTGTAATAGAAGCAAAAGAAAAAAGTGGGTCGCTGATCACGGCTGATATGGCACTGGAGCAGGGAAAAGATGTGTATGCTTTGCCGGGACCTGTGACGAGTTCTATGAGTCAGGGATGCCATCGTTTGATTCGTCAGGGTGCAGGAATCCTGATATCCCCGGAAGATTTATTGATTGAGTTAGGTATAAATATTGTGAATCAAGGGCAAATAATTGACAAAAATGAAAAAGTGCTTGAAAGTACAGAAAATATGGTGTATAGTTGTCTCGGTTTATTTCCAAAGGGAATGAGTCAGCTATTAGAGGAGACTGGACTGAATGTACAGGAACTCCTGGAACAGCTGATTACTCTGGAAATGAAAGGATATGTGAAAGAAATATCTAAAAATTATTATGTAAAGCTCCGGTAGATGATACCGGTGGATATATTTTCATGGAGGAAATTATTTTATGGCACGTTATCTTGTAATTGTGGAGTCACCAGCAAAAGTGAAGACCATCAAGAAATTTTTAGGAAGTAATTATGTGGTGACCGCATCAAACGGACATGTAAGAGATCTGCCCAAGAGTCAGCTTGGAGTTGATGTTGAGCATGATTACGAGCCGAAGTATATTACAATCCGGGGAAAAGGAGAGATTCTTGCCAACCTTCGCAAGGAAGTGAAGAAGGCCGATAAAGTGTATCTCGCAACTGACCCGGACCGTGAAGGAGAAGCAATTTCATGGCATCTGAGTCAGGCTTTGAAATTGGAAAATAAAAAGACGTACAGAATCAGTTTTAATGAGATTACAAAAAATGCGGTAAAAGCATCTCTGAAAAATGCGCGAGAAATCGATATGGATCTTGTTGATGCACAGCAGGCACGAAGAATTCTTGATCGAATTGTTGGATATAAGATTAGTCCGCTTTTATGGGCAAAGGTAAAGAGAGGATTAAGTGCCGGACGTGTACAGTCGGTAGCACTTCGAATCATTGCAGACAGAGAAGATGAGATCAATGCTTTTATTCCAGAAGAATATTGGACGTTGGATGCGAATCTGAAGGTAGAGGGAGAGAGAAAGCTTCTGACAGCTAAGTTCTATGGAACAGATAAGAAGATGACGATTCATTCTCAGAAAGAGCTGGATGCAATCATGAAGGATCTGGAGCATGCAGACTATTCAGTGGCAGATGTAAAAAAGGGTGAGAGAACGAAGAAGTCACCAGTACCTTTTACGACAAGTACTTTACAGCAGGAGGCATCTAAAGCGCTCAATTTTGCAACAGCTAAGACAATGAGGATTGCCCAGCAGTTATACGAAGGAATTGATATTAAAGGAAATGGAACGGTAGGTCTGATCACTTATCTTCGTACCGATTCCACCCGTGTCTCTGAAGAGGCAGATGCCAACGTGCGTGAATATATTGCTTCAAGTTATGGACAGGATTATGTGGCTGTAAATGAGGCGAAGTCTGGAGATGGGCATAAGATTATTCAAGATGCCCACGAAGCAATTCGTCCGACGGATGTGACACGCACTCCGGCAGCAATGAAGGATTCCTTAACCAGAGACCAGTTCCGTTTGTATCAGTTGATCTGGAAGCGTTTTGTTGCCAGCAGAATGCAGCCCGCAAGATATGAGACCACATCTGTGAAGATTGCAGCTGGAAAGTATTATTTTACAGTGGCGGCTTCCAAGATTGCATTTGAAGGATTCCGAACGGTATACACAGAAGCAGGAGAAGAAAAAGAAGAAAATAATGTATTGCTGAAAGGATTGGATAAGGATTCCGTTCTTTCTAAGGAAAGTTTTGAGACAAAACAGCATTTTACACAGCCACCGGCACATTATACAGAAGCAACCTTGGTAAAGACATTGGAAGAGTTAGGAATTGGACGTCCGAGTACTTATGCACCGACGATTTCTACCATTATTGCAAGACGTTATGTGGCAAAAGAGAATAAGAATCTGTATCTGACGGAACTTGGAGAGGTTGTGAATAATATTATGAAGCAATCCTTCCCAAGTATTGTGGATGTGAATTTTACAGCCAATATGGAAAGCCTTTTGGACGGTGTGGCAGAAGGTAAAGTGAATTGGAAGACAATTATTGAGAATTTCTATCCTGATCTGGAGGCAGCAGTAGAGATTGCGGAGAAAGAACAGGAACAAGTGAAAATCGAAGATGAAGTGACGGATGTCATCTGTGATCAGTGTGGACGAAATATGGTCATTAAATATGGACCACATGGACGTTTTCTGGCATGCCCGGGATTTCCAGAATGTCGTAACACAAAGCCTTACCTAGAGAAAATAGGTGTTCCTTGTCCGTTGTGTGGTAAAGATGTGGTAATTCGAAAGACGAAAAAAGGAAGAAAATATTACGGATGTGAGAACAATCCAGAATGTGAATTTATGTCATGGCAGAAACCATCTACAAAGAAATGTCCAAGGTGTGGAAAATATATGGTAGAGAAAGGGAATAAGCTTCTCTGCGGTGATGAGCAGTGTGGATATGTAGAAAATAAAGAAAATAACAAAAATAATTAGGAAATTCAGGAAATTAATTGAAACTTCTAGAATTGTATGATAATATATCAATTAAAGGATGGTGGAATGTCAATGAGCGTACAATTGTTAGATAAAACCAGAAAAATCAACAAATTACTGCACAACAACAATTCGAGTAAAGTTGTATTTAATGACATTTGTGAAGTGCTTACGCAGATTTTAGATTCGAATGTATTAGTCGTAAGTAAAAAGGGAAAGGTACTTGGGGGAAGCAAATGTGACAATGTACCTTATATTAAAGAATTGATTGAGCAGGAAATCGGGAAACATATTGATGATATGCTAAATGAGCGACTTTTGAGTATCTTGTCAACCAAAGAGAATGTGAATCTGCAGACCTTAGGTTTTTCTGAAGATGCAGTGAAAAAATATCAGGCAATTATTACGCCGATTGATATCGCAGGAGAGCGCCTGGGTACTTTATTTATCTATAAAAAAGAACAGATGTATGAGATTGATGATATTATCTTGAGTGAGTATGGAGCAACAGTTGTAGGATTGGAGATGCTTCGTTCGGTGAATGAAGAAAGTGCCGAAGAGACCAGAAAAGAACATATTGTACAGTCGGCAATCAGTACATTATCTTATTCAGAGTTAGAAGCTATCATTCATATTTTTGATGAACTTGACGGAACCGAGGGAATTCTGGTTGCCAGCAAGATTGCGGATCGTGTTGGAATTACGAGATCTGTAATTGTAAATGCACTCCGTAAGTTCGAGAGTGCCGGCGTAATTGAATCACGTTCTTCCGGTATGAAAGGAACCTACATTAAAGTTGTTAATGATTATGTATTTACAGAATTGGAACATATCAAAGCAGAACGTATGAAATAGTCAGAGTAGAAAGGGTATCGGGCAACTGATACCCTTATTTGAGTTTAGCTGTAATATCTCGGCGGGGTATCAATAGGAAAGGAGAAATATATATGTACGAAAAGTGTCCGGCAGAGCTTCGAATGTCGAGAATGGTACTTAAAGACGGATATTTTGATGAAACTTCTCATCGCTGTAAAATCATTACGTATAATCCAGACGAAGAATGCATATATTTTCTATCAGAGGAGACAGAACTTCCGATATTTTCACTGGATGGAATCTATGAATGCCATATTGAGACGTCAAACGGAAATATTGGGTGCAATGGATTCATCAAAGAACGTTATTGGAATAAATCGGGGAAGATATTGAAGTTTCAGATTCGAAATGGATTTTATAAAAAACTTGTAAACTAAATAGAAAGTGTGTTGACAAAGTAGAAAGAGAGTGCTATTTTATATCTAGAGTCTTTTAGCACTCTCTTTTTGTGAGTGCTGACAAATCTTTGGATATAATTAAGGAGGAATAAATATGAAATTAGTACCATTAGGAGACAGAGTTGTATTAAAGCAGTTGGTTGCAGAAGAGACTACAAAGTCAGGAATAGTCATTCCTGGACAGTCAAAAGAAAAACCACAGCAGGCAGAAGTAATTGCTGTTGGACCAGGTGGAACAGTTGATGGAAAAGAAGTGACAATGAATGTTACAGTTGGACAGAAGGTTATTTATTCTAAATATTCAGGAACAACTGTAGAGATTGAAGACGAAGAATATATTATTGTAAAACAGGATGACATTCTTGCCATCTGTGAATAAAGAACAGTCAATAATAATGAATATAGAAAAGTTTTTTAATAGAATATAGGAGGCAGATTTATCATGGCAAAAGAAATTAAATATGGCGCAGAAGCAAGAAGCGCATTGGAAGCAGGAGTTAACCAGTTGGCAGACACAGTGAGAGTAACACTTGGACCAAAAGGACGTAATGTTGTTCTTGACAAATCATTCGGTGCACCACTGATTACAAATGATGGTGTTACAATTGCAAAAGAGATCGAATTGGAAGATGCTTTTGAGAATATGGGAGCACAGTTAATCAAGGAAGTTGCATCTAAGACAAATGATGTTGCCGGAGATGGTACTACAACAGCAACTGTATTAGCACAGTCTATGGTACATGAAGGAATGAAGAACCTGGCAGCAGGTGCTAATCCGATTATTCTCCGTAAAGGTATGAAGAAAGCAACAGATGCAGCGGTTGAAGCAATTGCTAAGATGTCCAGTAAAGTAAGAGATAAAGATCAGATCGCAAAAGTTGCAGCAATCTCAGCAGGCGATGTAGAAGTTGGAGAGATGGTTGCAGATGCAATGGAAAAGGTATCTAACGATGGAGTTATCACAATCGAAGAGTCCAAGACAATGAAGACAGAACTTGATCTGGTAGAAGGTATGCAGTTTGATCGTGGATATGTATCTGCATATATGGCAACGGATATGGATAAGATGGAAGCTGTTCTGGATGATCCATATATCTTGATCACAGATAAGAAGATTTCTAATATTCAGGAGATTCTTCCATTGTTAGAGCAGATTGTACAGTCTGGTGCAAGATTATTGATCATTGCAGAGGACGTAGAAGGAGAGGCACTTACTACGTTAATTGTGAACAAACTGCGTGGAACATTCAATGTAGCTGCTGTAAAAGCTCCTGGCTATGGTGACAGAAGAAAAGAAATGCTTAAAGATATTGCTATTCTGACAGGCGGACAGGTCATCTCTGATGAACTGGGAATGGATCTGAAAGAGACTACTCTGGATCAACTTGGACGTGCAAAATCTGTAAAAGTACAGAAAGAGAACACAGTTATCGTTGATGGTATGGGCGATAAGAAAGCGATTGCTGACCGTGTAGCTCAGATTAAGATGCAGATTGAAGAGACAACATCTGATTTCGACAGAGAGAAACTTCAGGAAAGACTTGCAAAACTTGCAGGTGGTGTAGCTGTAATCCGTGTTGGTGCAGCAACAGAGACAGAGATGAAAGAAGCAAAACTTCGTATGGAAGATGCACTTGCAGCAACAAGAGCAGCTGTTGAAGAAGGTATTATTGCAGGAGGCGGTTCTGCATATATCCACGCTACAAAAGAGGTTGCAGCTCTTGCAGATACTCTGGAAGGTGATGAGAAGACAGGTGCGAATGTAATCCTGAAAGCTCTGGAAGCTCCATTGTACCACATTGCAGCAAACGCCGGATTGGAAGGTTCTGTGATCATCAATAAAGTAAAAGAATCAGAGCCAGGTATTGGTTTCGATGCATTGACAGAGAACTATGTAGATATGGTAGAGAGCGGTATTCTTGATCCGGCTAAGGTAACAAGAAGTGCGCTTCAGAATGCAACAAGTGTTGCATCTACACTTCTGACAACGGAGTCTGTTGTTGCCAATATCAAAGAAGAGACCCCGGCAATGTCAGCTGGTGCAGGCGGCGGAATGGGCATGATGTAAACAGATACACATAAAGTGTGAAAATTTTGAAAACTCCTCTTGTGAGGAGTTTTCTTTTTGTCCTAAAATGTGCTACAATATCTTTAATTAAAATTTTGGAGGAAGAAAAAATGAGCGACTATTATACTGAACAATTGGTGAAGAAAAAACCAGATATGAAAGATATGATGACGAAAGCGATACTGATTGCGGTGACAATTGTATCTATTCTGGCAGTGCTTTATTATCCGATTATTATTCTGGTACCAGTTCTGTTAATCGGGCTTGATATATTCATGTTCCATCGGCTGAAAGTTGAGTATGAATACTTATATGTGAATGGCGATCTGGATATTGACAAGATTATGAATAAGTCAAAAAGAAAAAGAGTATTTTCGATGAATGTATCTGATCTGGAGATGCTGGCGCCGGCAGATGCAGTGGAGTTGCGTCAGTATCAGAATGCAAAGGTCTATGATTATAGTTCGGGAACTGGACAGGCAAGAGTGTATGCTCTGATAACAGCGAATCAGGGTGAGGTAAAGAAGATTCTGTTTGAGCCAAATGAGACGATTGTGGAAGGATTCTTCCTGATGGCGCCACGTAAAGTTATTCGCAAATAAATTGTCTGAAAAGAAAAAAGCGGACGAAATATGTTGACAAGTGATATACAAATTAGTTATTATAGCAGATAATCATAAAATTGAAGAGAGAGAAAGAGAGGATGACAATCATGGGAAAGATAATCGGAGAAGGCATTACGTTTGATGATGTACTTTTAGTTCCGTCTTATTCAGAAGTAATTCCAAATCAGGTGGATTTATCAACTTATTTAACAAAAAAAATCAAGTTAAATATACCAATGATGAGTGCAGGTATGGATACGGTAACAGAACATCGTATGGCCATTGCAATGGCTCGTCAGGGAGGAATTGGTATTATTCATAAAAACATGTCAATCGAACAGCAGGCAGAAGAGGTTGATAAGGTAAAGCGTTCCGAAAATGGGGTTATCACAGATCCATTTTATCTGTCACCGGAGAATACTCTGGAAGATGCCAACAATCTGATGGCTAAGTTCAGAATTTCAGGTGTGCCAATTACTGAAAATGGAAAACTGGTAGGTATTATTACAAACCGTGATTTAAAATTCGAAGAAGATTTCTCTAAAAAGATTAAAGAATCTATGACTTCCGAGGGATTGATTACAGCACCGGAAGGAATCACTCTGGAAGAGGCAAAGAAGATTCTTGCAAAAGCAAGAAAAGAAAAACTTCCGATTGTAGATGAGGATTTCAATTTGAAAGGTCTTATCACAATTAAAGATATTGAAAAACAGATCAAATATCCATTATCCGCAAAGGATTCCCAGGGACGTCTGCTCTGTGGTGCAGCGATCGGAATTACAGCAAACTGTCTGGAGAGAGCACAGGAACTTGTGAACGCAAAGGTTGATGTTGTTGTTATGGATTCTGCTCATGGGCATTCTGCCAATGTCATCCGAACTGTAGATATGGTAAAATCAAAATTCCCAGATCTTCAGGTGATTGCGGGTAATGTAGCGACAGGTGAGGCAACAGAGGCTTTGATCAAAGCTGGTGTAGATGCTGTGAAAGTTGGTATTGGTCCAGGATCCATCTGTACGACACGTATTGTGGCAGGTATTGGTGTTCCGCAGATTTCTGCAGTTATGGATTGCTATGAGGCAGCAGACAAGTATGGAATTCCGATTATTGCCGATGGTGGTATTAAGTATTCCGGCGATATGACAAAGGCTATCGCAGCCGGAGCCAATGTCTGCATGATGGGAAGCATTTTTGCCGGATGTGACGAGAGCCCGGGAACATTTGAACTGTATCAGGGAAGAAAGTATAAAGTATATCGTGGAATGGGATCTATCGCAGCGATGGAGAACGGAAGCAAAGACCGTTACTTCCAGTCCGATGCGAAGAAACTGGTACCGGAAGGTGTAGAAGGACGTGTCGCATATAAGGGCTCTGTAGAAGATACGGTATTCCAGTTAATGGGTGGACTTCGTTCCGGTATGGGCTATTGTGGAACTCCGACAATCGAAGATTTGAAGAGAAATGGCAAGTTTGTTAAGATTTCTGCTGCTTCTCTGAAAGAGAGTCATCCGCATGATATTCATATTACAAAAGAGGCACCAAACTATAGCACAGATGAATAAAATATAATAATTTTTATAAAAGGCTATCCGCTTTACAGATATTGTAGAAGTGGATGGCTTTTTTAGTAGAATCGGTATAAATAATGTTGACGATAGAATCAAAATGATATATGGTTTAGATTATGGAATAAATATTTCAGTAAGGAAGAGAAAGGTACAACGGTTGTGGTCCGCCTGTCTCTTCACGATTAAGAAAAAGAGGGTATGAGAATGAAAAGTGATTTTGGGACAACAGCAAAAGGAGAGAATGTGGTAAAATATTCTTTGAAAAATCAGAATGGAATGGAAGTTGTTGTGTCTGATTATGGTGCAACTTTGGTACAAGTTTTAGTTCCGGACAAGAATGGTTGTCTTCTGGATGTAGTGTTGGGATATGATACGGTAGAAGGCTATGAAAATGGTACGGTCCATCTGGGAGCAACGGTCGGCAGAGTTGCGAATCGGATTGGAAAGGCAGAGTTTAAGTTGAATGGAACGACTTATCATCTGACGCAGAATGATAATCAGAATTCTCTTCATGGCGGAAGGGATTACTATAATAAGAGAATGTGGCAAGTGGAAGAAGCAGATGACAGTCATGTAAGATTCTATCTTTACAGTCCGGATGGTGATCAGGGATATCCAGGAAATGCCAGGATTTATGTGACCTATACTTTGACAGAAGAAAATGAAGTAAAGATTCATTATCAGGCAGTTTCGGATGCAGATACATTAATGAATCTTACGAATCACAGCTATTTTAATCTGGCAGGACATGCGTCCGGAACGATACTTGATCAGGAAGTTATGATCTGTGCAGATGCGTTTACCAGAGCGGATGCAGAGTCTATTCCCACGGGAGAGATCGTTCCGGTAGAGGGAACACCTATGGATTTCCGACAGATGAAGGCAATCGGCAAGGAGATCGATATGGATTATGAAGCTCTGAAATTCGGCCTGGGATATGATCACAACTGGGTATTGAATGGTACGGGCGAGCGTAAGATCGCACAGATGTATTGTGAACAGACTGGAATTACCATGGAAGTATCTACAGATCTTCCGGGAGTGCAGTTTTATACAGGCAATTTCCTTGAGCATGAACAAGGTAAGGAAGGTACAGTATATGAGAAGCGTCAGGCCGCTTGTCTGGAGACCCAGTATTTCCCGGATGCTATCCATAAAGAGCATTTTGAAGGACCGGTTTTGAAAGCAGGAGAGAAATACGATACAACAACGACTTACAAATTCATAGTTTAAGAGGATTTTATCGGTTTTTAAGAAAGTCTTCATGAATACATAAAAAAGTTATGGTATACTCAGATGCAAGAACGTTAAACGGAGAAGACTCATGAAGAAGCGAAAAAGAAGATACCATAGAAAACTGACTGAAGCACAGCAAAAAAGAAGGGTCCAGCGTAATATACGTCTGGGCCTGCTCTTATTAGTCGTGCTATTCGTTCTTTTCATTATATTAAGAATTGCAAAGCCTTCCTGGTTTACAGACCAGTATATGGAATTGGATAATGACAGAATAGAGGCTCTGAAGCCGGATATTGATGTGGCACTGCTGACGGTGAATCCTTATTCCAGACCGGGAATAGAGACGAATAAAATTACAGGAATCGTTGTTCATTATACGGCCAATCCAGGGGCAACTGCTATGGAAAACCGAGATTATTTTGAGAGCCTGAAGGACGGACATGATACCAAAGTCAGCAGTAATTTTGTGATAGGTCTGGAAGGTGAGATTGTACAATGTGTGCCGACCTGGGAAGTAGCTTATGCCTCCAATGACCGGAATATTGATACTGTTTCCATCGAATGCTGTCACCCGGATGATACGGGAGAGTTCAACGATGCTACTTATCAGTCTATGGTACAGCTTTGTGCCTGGTTATGTCTAAAATTTGATCTGAACGAGGAGGATGTTATTCGGCATTATGATGTGACCGGGAAGAACTGTCCTAAATATTTTGTAGAAAATGAGGCAGCCTGGCAGGCATTCAGACAGGATGTTAAGAAAACATTGGAAAGTTATTAATGGAGTTGTCAAAGGAAAATCTTGCGCAACCTGTGGATTGTTGCTATAATACACACGTGCGTATGGTTAGTTAGAAAGTAGGAGAAGAGAAGGATGAACGACTTAGAGATGTACAGAGAACAACTCGGGCTGTGCGATGACAAGATTATTGATGCCTTAGTTGAGAGAAACTCCATTGTAGAAAAGATTATGGCGTATAAAGAAGAATATGGAATGCCAATTCTTCAGCCACAGCAGGAAGAGAAGCAAAAGAGACGGTTGGAAGCAAAGCTTGTTGATAACAAATACAGGGATGAGATATTTGATGTATTCCACTGTATTTTAAGAAATAGTAAGAGAATCCAGGCAAGAAAACTATTTGATTATAATATTGTGTTGATTGGGTTCATGGGTGCAGGAAAGTCTACGATTTCAGATTATCTGAGTATCATGTTTGATATGGATATCGTAGAGATGGACAGGGTGATTGCAGAACGTGAAGAAATGAGTATCCCGGATATTTTCTCTACCTATGGAGAAGAATATTTCCGAGATCTGGAGACGAATCTTCTGATCGAGATGCAGGCTCATAAAAATACGGTTATCTCCTGTGGAGGAGGAGCGGCACTTCGGGAACGTAATGTGGAAGAGATGAAGAAAAATGGAAGAGTGGTGCTCTTAACGGCAAGTCCTGAAATTATCTATGAGCGTGTCAAGGACAGTGATGATCGTCCGGTATTGCGCGGAAGAAAGAATGTAGAAGGTATCTCAGAGTTGATGGAGCAGCGCCGAGGAAAATATGAAGCAGCAGCAGATATTGTGATTAATACTGATAATAAGACGGTTCTTCAGATCTGTGAAGAACTGGTTCAGCGTCTGACAGAAATGGATGAAAAATAATGTTTGATATGTTTTTTCCAGATGCTTATGTAGCGTCTACGTATGTGATTGATTTTGAAAAATTATATGAGGAAGGTTACCGGGGCCTGATTTTTGATATTGATAATACATTGGTTCCTCACGGGGCGCCGGCTGACCACAGGGCAGTGGCACTGTTTGAGCGGCTGAAGAAGATAGGATTTTGCTGTTGTCTGATCTCTAATAATCAGGAACCGAGAGTCCAGATGTTTAATAAAGATATTCAGGTAGATTATGTCTATGACGCCCATAAGCCATCTACAAAAAATTACAAAAAGGCGATGGAGATCATGGGCACAGATCAAAGTAATTCATTGTTCATCGGAGATCAGCTTTTTACCGATGTGTGGGGAGCGAAACGTGCTGGAATCCGTAATATTCTGGTTAAACCGATTCATCCGAAAGAAGAGATTCAGATTGTATTAAAGAGATATTTGGAGAAGATTGTGCTGTATTTCTACAAAAAGAGCCTGAAACAGCGGTAGAATCCACTTTTAGCGGGTAAAAAAAGGTTGAAAAAAGGCATAATCTATTATAGAATGAATAGAGTGAAAAGAACGTAAAGTGCCATATGGGGCACAATTTAAGGAGGATTATATAATGGCTAAAAAAAGCGCAGGCGAATTTAGAAATGGTATGACATTAGAGATTGAGGGAAATGTATATCAGGTATTAGAGTTCCTTCATGTAAAACCAGGAAAGGGTGCAGCATTCGTTCGTACCAAGCTGAAAAATGTCATTGATGGAGGTGTTGTAGAAAGAACATTCCGTCCTACAGAGACATATGACGAGGCCTATATCGAGAGAAAGAAAATGCAGTATCTGTATAATGATGGAGATCTGTATTATTTCATGGATCAGGAAACTTATGATCAGATTCCGGTCAGCAAAGATACTGTTGGTGATTCTCTGAAGTTTGTCAAAGAGAATGAAGAAGTAACGATCGTTTCTTATCAGGGTAATCCATTTTCAATTGAGCCACCTCTTACTGTAGAGCTTCTGATCACAGAATCAGAGCCAGGTGTAAAAGGTAATACAGCAACAGGTGCTACAAAACCAGCTATCGTTGAGACCGGCGCTCAGGTAATGGTACCATTGTTCGTAGATCAGGGAGAGACGATTAAGATTGATACACGTACTGGAGAATATCTGTCCAGAGCATAATGATGAGATTTGTCGAACGAAAAGCCTTGCAATTGATGCAAGGCTTTTTTATAATTGTATTACCATAATATTTTATCTTTTTTCAGAGGCAGATTTCCTGCCATTTTCCATACTTAATTTATTGCTGCATAAGGAAAGGAGAAGAATGACATATTATCAATTTATCCGTGCAGTAGAAGGAAAAGTAAAGGAGGGAGTAAAGGACAACGTATCTGTATATATTCACACAACAGTAAAAAATAATGGTACGAAGAGAGAAGGACTGACGATTGCAGAAAGAGGAATCAATATTTCTCCGACTATCTATTTGGAAGAATATTACCAGCAATTTCAGCAAGGGGATTCGGTAGATGCGATTGCAGGTGATATATTAAAACTATATAGTGAGGTTAGGTTTCAGCGTTCCTGGGAAGGTGAATTTATTAAGGATTATAATAAAGTAAAGGGAAAGATTATCTATCACTTGATTAACCGGGAAGCAAATGAAGAATTATTAGAAAATGTACCTTATGAAGATTATCTGGATCTTGCGATTGTATTCTATGTGTTGCTGGAAATAAATACCTATGGCATGGCATCTATGATGATTCGCAATGAACATCTTGAAATGTGGGATGTTACGTCGTCTGAGATTTATCACCGCGCCTGTCAGAATACCTGGAGACTTCTTCCGAGTGAATTACAGACAATGCAATCGGTTATTGAACATCTTACTGGGAATCTAGATGAAGAAGTAAAGGATTTTATGTTTGTTTTGAGTAACCAGGCCCATAATTATGGTGCAACGGTAATTCTGTATGATAATTGTCTTCAGATGATAGGTAACTATCTGAAGGAGAACTACTATGTGCTTCCAAGCAGTGTTCATGAGGTCATAATTATCCCGGAAAGCGAATCAATCTCACAGGGGGAATTAAGCCGCCTTGTGAAGGAGATAAATGAGACACAGGTGGCGGAAGATGAGATTCTCTCTAATCAGGCATATTATTTCGATCGGAAAAAGAAAAAACTAATATTGTAACAAGAAAAGTAAAGGAAATGTGAGATTTGTCGAGATCATTTCCTTTACTTTATGGAATAAATATGTTAATATAACAGTTGCAATTTCATATAAGTTGTCTTATGGACTATATTGATTCCATAAGTAGAGTTTATGCACCCGTAGCTCAGGGGATAGAGCACCGCCCTCCGGAGGCGGGAGCGGCGGTTCGAATCCGCCCGGGTGTGTATTTTTTAAGTGCATATGGAGGTAGTCTTTATGGAGGGAAAGAAAAAAGGCTATTCTGCAAGGTACAAGAGGCATGTGCGGGGAACGATTTTGTTTGTCCTCTTATTGTTGGTACTCATTAGCGGACTGGTCAAAGCAAACCTCACAGAAGCAAAAGTCCAAAAAGCACAGAAGATAAATTCCAGAGATGTGAAAGTGGAGAATGCGGGATGCGAAAGCATGGAATTGAATCCACTTCAACAGGAGAAATATCCGGAAGTGACCGAAGTGGTACAGAGGTATTACCGGTCGTTGGGTGAAAAATCTAGCTTTGCCGATTCTTATGATGATATTATCGTATATACAAAGCTGGGGGAATACAAAGATACCTATGTGGCATTTGTCAGGTATGATATGAAAATAAAGGATATATATACGAAAGTTCCGGGGCTTGGTACCGTATATGTTGCGAAGGATGCGGAAGGTGAGTATCAGGTCAGTGCATCGCCAGAGGATGAAGAAATCAATGCATTTATTCAGGAGATTGCACAGCATGAAGATGTACAGGCACTTTTAGAGGAGACACAGACTGCGTATCATGAGGCAGTTCAGTCAGATGCTTTATTACAGGAAGCGCTGACAGATTTGAAAAATGCTTATGAAGACTCTACTGGAAGCTGAGAGAAGTTTGAATGAGGGTCAGATCCCTGTGATTGTGCAGTGGTCTGGCTCTTTTTTTGTTATTTCGTCTCTGATGCGATGCATCCGGGATAGATACGGTGACGGGCGTGGGAACGAAAGAAAGGAAAAGATATGTCTGGCTATAAAGAGGCGTTTAAAAAAGCATTTCCATATACGATTCCAGTATTGACTGGTTATCTGTTTATCGGAATTGCATTTGGGGTAATGTATGCTGAGAAAGGATATTCTTTCTTATGGGCAGTATTAATGAGTTTGTTGGTATATGCGGGGTCGGGGCAGTATCTTGCGGTTAATTTTTTTGTGCCGGGAGTATCGTTTTTGCAAGTGATATTTATGACGCTGATGGTGAACATACGGCACATTTTTTATGGAATATCATTGTTGGAAAAGTTTAATAAAATGGGAAAAAAGCGATGGTATATGATATTCGGACTGACGGATGAGACTTATTCTCTGCTCTGTACCACAAGAATACCGGAAGGGGTAGAAGAAGATAAGTTTTTATTTGCTATTTCTATTATGGATCAGTCTTATTGGGTCATTGGTTCGGCAATCGGCGGACTTGCCGGAACTTTGATTCCATTTAATTCAGAAGGTATTGATTTTGCCATGACTGCTCTGTTTGTGGTGATTTTTGTGGAGCAATGGATGGACAAGAAGAACCGGATTCCAGAAGTGATTGGAATTGCAGCAGCAGTTATCTGTCTGCAGGTTTTTGGAGCAGACAGCTTTGTACTTCCGTCTATGATTTTGATTATTTTGGTTCTCTTTATGATAAAACCGCGTTTAGAAAGGAAGGAGGATGACATATGCCAATAAGTGCTGCAAAATCATTTCTTATTATATTAGTTGTGGCAGCGGCTACTTTTTCAACACGTCTTGTGCCATTCCTGCTCTTCCCAAAAGGAAAAGAAATACCGCCGGTTATTCAATATCTTGGAAGGGTATTGACACCGGCGGTGATAGGAATGCTAGTTGTATATTGTCTGAAAACGACTCCAGTACTAACAGCTCCGCATGGAGTCCCGGAAGCCATTGCAGTAGCAGTCACGGCCGGTCTCCATGTATGGAAGCGGAATAACTTGTTGAGTATTGGAGTTGGAACCATCTTATATATGGTTCTAATCCAGGTGGTTTTTGTCTGTTAGGCCAGATTGATCTTTCGTTTCATTAAAAAGTACGTTACGATATATAAGGCTACCGTAAGTATGAA
The DNA here is from genome assembly GCF_050315235.1 of Bariatricus sp. SGI.019. Lineage (NCBI taxonomy): Bacteria > Bacillati > Bacillota > Clostridia > Lachnospirales > Lachnospiraceae > Bariatricus > Bariatricus sp. SGI.019. The sequence continues at coordinate 59,691 of NZ_JBNPOQ010000003.1, forward strand.
AGACAGTACAGTTCCGAATGCCAGGCTGTGAGAAAGAAAGTCCAGAGGATTCGGAGACACATCGTTGATCAATGATGATGCAAAGGCATCATTAAAGATTCCAAAGATCAGCATAACGGCGAAAGCAAAGTGGTCAATACGAAGTACATTACTACAGCACCAAGAATTCTGTGCCCGGAAAAAAGCTGTCCAAGTGCGATGGAGGCATACAGCATCAGGATGTTCGATAAAACATCAATAATCAGGCTTAGTACAAAGAACAGGATCAGGATGGAAAAGCTGCCGGAATATTCGTTCAACCCCAATATGTCCAGAAATTCTGCCCGGTTTTCTTGATAAAAGTTTACGACAGCAGGAGTAGCTATGGTGATGTACATTGCAGCCATTACCAAGGCAGTGTCTATAAATCCCCAGACACTTCCAGTAATCGTCTTGGACAAAAGATGCTGTCTACAGGTAACAGGAAGGGTACGGGACAGATATCCCTCATTGGAGAATAGATTCTGATAAAAATGAATTCCGATGACGATATAAGTTCCAAAGGTCACGCCTATAATCAGAATGACATAGAGGATTATGGTTAACGCAAGCAAGATACCATTGGTCTTGCCTTCCAGATCAGTAATCCGTCCTGTAAGGAAGAAGCGGGTTAAAACTGCGAAGACCATTAAAAAGCAATGAATGATTATCAGAAAGCGGTTCAGGGCTTTCAGGTCGTATTTGATTAATTTCCTTAACATCTGAATACCTCCCGAAATAAAGCGTTTACGATCTGCCCTTTCTCTAAAGATAAATTTAGATTATTCAATGCATAAAAGTTCTTATATTGTTTTGAAAGTCCCTGACATTCTAAAATAGGATTCATATCATTATTCCCCCTTTGTATTAGATATTACTTCTTGGAGAAGCTGGAAAATCTCCGCCTCTGCAAAGCCTAATTGCTTCATTTTCTCCATAAATTCCTGAATATGCTGGAAAGCAAGGTCGTGTTTTAGCTGCTTCAGCATCTGTTCATCTCTGGTAATATAACGTCCGCTTGTTCTTTGAGAATGGACAAGGCCACTGCGTTCCAGCTCGGATAGGGCTTTCTGCATGGTGTTTGGATTCACTGAGGCTTCCAGGGCAAGTTCTCTGACTGAAGGAAGTTTATCTCCGGGGCCATAGACTCCAGATATAATATCTTGTTGGATACGCTCCATCAATTGAAGATAGATGGGACGGTTGTCATCCAAGTTCCAAGGCATTGTATTCACTCCTTTTCAATAAAAAAGTTCGCATTATTGTACTATTTATATAATACAATAATACGAACTGTTTAGAATGTCAAGATAAAAGACATTTTATTTTTTGGTAAACTTTTCTTTTCCCTGTTTGCAGATTGGACAAGTATAAGTATCTGGTAATTCTTCAAAAGGAATCTCGCCATCATATACATATCCACAAATACTGCATACCCATTGTGTGGCAGCCGCTTCTGGCTTGCTGTCTTCTTCCGGCAGATAGGTAGGTGCATTCTTTGGACTCTTACCTTTGACTACATTATGGTAATAAGCATAAGTCATGGCAGGAGAAGAACCAATGGTGTCACAGTCAATCACTTCACCAAGAAAAACGGTGTGGGTAGAAGTTTCCATTTTATCAATGACTTTACAGACGATATAGCCACAGGAATCATTGATAACAGGTAGTCCTTCCTTGATGGAAAAATCTATACCGTCAAATTTGTTGACATCTTTTCCGGATTGGAATCCAAATCGTCCGATTAAAGCGGCATCGGATTCTTCTGAGAGAATAGAGACTGCGAATTTTCCGGTCTTGGCAATACAAGAATTGGTATAGTTGTCATGATTCATGCTGACTGCAATGGTTGCAGGAGATGAAGTGATCTGCATGATACTATTAGCAATGCATCCAGTATTGCGTTCGCCATCCAGTGTGGAAACGGCATAAACGCCGTATGATAAATTGCGGAATACGCGTGTATTCATATAAAAATCCTCCTTTGAATAATAATAGTAATTGTTATTGTTATATTAACATATAATGGAATTTTTTGCAATAAGAGTTTGAATATTAGGTTGTTGCAAGGAAAGCCTTGTGTTAGAATAACTAAGTAAATGCATTAGTTATGTAATTTTAGAATGAGAATCAGATAGATAAGACTAGGAGGATATCATATGAAGAAAATGATGGATCTAATTGCCGAAGAGCTTGCCGAAGCATTTGAAAAAGCGGGGTATGACAAATCTTATGCCAAGGTTACGTTGTCAAATCGTCCGGATCTGTGTGAGTATCAGTGCAATGGTGCGATGGCAGGTGCGAAGACATATCGTAAGGCACCAATAATGATCGCTAATGATGTTGTGGACAATCTAAAAGAAAGCAAATATCTGGAAGAAGTAAATGCTGTGAATCCAGGATTTATTAATATGAAGCTGAATAAGAAATTTGTGGCGGATTATCTGAATCAGATGAAGAGCGAGGAATCTCTTGGATTGGAGAAGACAGAGAATCCGCGTATGATCGTGGTAGACTATGGTGGACCAAACGTTGCAAAACCTCTTCATGTTGGACATCTTCGTTCTGCAATTATTGGAGAAAGTGTGAAGCGTATTGCCAGAAAGATGGGACATAAGGTCCTGGGAGATATTCATCTGGGTGACTGGGGATATCAGATGGGGCTGATCATTACGGAATTAAAGAGGCGCCAGCCGGAGCTTCCTTATTTTGATGAAGATTTTGAGGGAAATTATCCGAAAGAAGCACCTTTTACTATTGGTGAGCTGGAAGAGATCTATCCAACTGCAAGTGCGAAAGCTAAAGAAGATGAGGCCTACCGGGAAGAGGCGTTGCACGCAACATATCTGTTGCAGAATGGGCATAAAGGATATACGGCAATCTGGAATCATATTATGCAGGTATCTGTATCAGATCTTAAGAAGAATTATGCGAATCTGAATGTGGAATTTGATCTGTGGAAAGGGGAATCTGATGCACAGGCATATATTCCGGATATGATAGAAAGACTGAAAGAAGAAGGATTTGCCCATGTGGATGAAGGTGCCCTCGTCATTGACGTGCAGGAAGAGACAGATACGAAGGAGATTCCTCCATGCATGATTCAGAAATCTGATGGAGCATCTCTTTATGGAACAACAGATCTGGCAACACTGGTGCAGCGTGTACAGGATTATCATCCGGATCAGGTGATTTATATTGCTGATAAGCGTCAGGAATTGCATTTCCTTCAGGTGTTCCGTGCGGCTAAAAAGACTGGAATTGTTCCAGAAAAGACAGATCTTCAGTTCCTGGGATTTGGTACTATGAATGGAAAAGACGGTAAGCCATTTAAAACCAGAGAAGGCGGTGTAATGCGTCTGGAGAATCTGATCGCCGAGATTACAGAAGAGATGTATAAGAAGATTACGGATAACCGTACGGTAGAAGAAGCAGAAGCGCAGGCAACGGCAAAGGTCGTAGGAATGTCTGCAATTAAGTATGGGGATCTGTCCAACCAGGCATCAAAGGATTATGTGTTTGATGTTGACCGCTTTACTTCCTTTGAGGGCAATACCGGACCGTATATCTTATATACGATCGTACGTATTAAATCAATCTTGAATAAATATCAGGCAGAAGGAAAGGCACTGGACGGTCTGCAGATAGAAGCAGCACATAATGACAGTGAGAAGGCACTGATGCTGGAGGCATTAAAATATAATGAAGTGATAGAGAATGCTTTTGAAGAGATGGCTCCTCACAAGATTTGTGCATTTATTTATGACCTTGCCAATGCATTTAACCGTTTCTACCATGAGACAAAGATTCTTGCAGAAGAAAATGAATCGGTACAGAAGAGTTATGTTGCGTTGCTCGTACTTACGAAGCAGGTTCTGGAGTCTTGTATTGATGTGCTTGGATTTGAAGCACCGGAGAGGATGTAAGATATGACGGAGAAGTTATTCTACCAGGATAGTCACAGGAAAGAATTTCAGGCGAAAGTTCTTGCCTGTGAGAATAATGGCGAGCAATATCGTGTGGCGTTAGATCAGACTGCTTTTTTCCCCGAAGGTGGTGGTCAGTACGCGGATACGGGATATCTGGAAGATGTAGAAGTAACGGACGTTCATGAAAAAGAAGGGATTATTTTTCATACGGTAAAGGCTCCTTTGGAAGTGGGAAAGATGATAACCGGGAGATTGAACTGGGAAGAACGATTTGAAAAGATGCAGCAGCATACAGGAGAGCATATTGTGTCTGGCCTGGTTCATCAAAGATTTGGATATGAAAATGTGGGATTTCATCTGGGAAGTGATTATTGTACCATGGATTTTAATGGTCCGATTTCCAGAACAGAATTGAAAGAAATTGAACAGGAAGCAAACCGCGCAGTATTTCAAAATCTGGATATTCAGGTGACATATCCTTCCAAAGAGGAGTTAAAGAATCTGGAATACCGAAGCAAGATTGAGATTGAAGGTCAAGTCCGAATTGTAACAGTTCCAGGATATGATGTGTGTGCCTGCTGTGCACCCCATGTTGATAAAACTGGTGAGATCGGTATCATCAAGCTAGTTAATATGGCCAATTACAAAGGCGGAGAGCGTATTACGATGCTCTGTGGTTCCCGTGCTCTTAGGGATTATGAGATTAAGGACGAGAATACTAAGGCTATCTCTGCTTTGCTTTGCGCCAAAGAATACGAGGTGGCTGATGTAGTTTCGCATCTGAAAGAAGAACAGGCCAGCCTGAAAGGACGGGTGGCATCGCTTCAGCAGAAATTGTTAACTTATCAGGCACAGAAGATTCCGGTTGATTCCGAACTTGTAATGGTGTTTGATTCCGGACTATCCGGCAATGCGCCAAGAGAATTGATGAATCTTCTTCTTGACCGGAGCGCAAAAATATGTGCTGTTTTTGCCGGGACGGATTCAGATGGATACCGCTATGTGATTGGCAGCCGGTCAGAAGATGTCCGCCCGATCAGCAAAAGACTGAATTGTGCGTTTGGCGGCAGAGGCGGCGGTAAGCCGGAGATGGTCCAAGGCTCTTTGATGGGAACAGAAGTACGGATCAGGGAAGAACTTTCCAGGATTTAATCATTTTGTCACGATTCCATCACAGTTTAAACACAATTTGGCGTTAGACTACTTACATAAAGAAAAAGGAAGATATGAAAGGAGTCTTATATATGGAAAACCAATATACTTATTATAAACCAGAGCAGGATCCGCAGAATCAGTCAAATATGGGTGGTGGAGATATGAGTCGACAAGGACAACATCATAAAAACGGAGCCTCAAAACTAATCAAAACAATCTGTCTGGGGTTGGTGTTTGGTTTGGTTGCAAGTGCGGCCTTTCAGACCAGCAATATAGTGGCCGGGAAGATTCTTGGAAAGACTAATAATACGAAGCAGACGGAGACTGTGAGCAACACGAAGCTTACAACATCAAGCAGCAGTACGGTGAATTCAGACATTGCAAATATTGCTAAGAATACGATGCCTTCGGTCGTATCAATTACGAATATGAGTGTTCAGGAGGTGCAGAGTTTCTTCGGAGGAACACAGGAGCGGCAAAGCGAGAGTGTAGGTTCCGGTATTATTATCGGGCAGAATGATTCTGAATTATTAATCGTAACGAATAATCATGTAGTAGAAGGCAACGATACACTGACCGTTTCATTTATTGATGAAGCAAGCGTAGAAGCGAATGTAAAAGGAACAGATCCTAATAAGGATCTGGCAGTTGTCGCCGTTGACCTGAGTAAAGTGGAAGAAAGTACGCTGGATCAGATTGCAGTAGCAACCATGGGAGATTCTTCACAGATTCAGGTCGGAGAGACTGCAATAGCAATTGGAAATGCACTGGGATATGGACAGTCTGTGACGACTGGAATTATATCTGCTACTGGTCGAGAGTTAGACGGTATTGATGTGAAACTGATCCAGACAGATGCGGCAATTAACCCAGGTAACAGCGGTGGCGCTCTGCTGAATTCCAAGGGTGAAGTGATAGGTATTAATACTGCGAAGGTAGCAACAGATTCTGTAGAAGGAATGGGATATGCAATCCCTATCTCTGAAGCACAAGAGACGATTGAAAATCTGATGAACCAGGAGACAAAGACGAAAGTTGACGAAAAAGACAGAGGCTATATAGGAATCCAGGGTGTTGATGTAACAGAAGATACTTCTAAGATGTATAATATGCCGACCGGTGTGTATGTTTCAGAAGTTAGTTCGGGCGGTGGTGCTGATAAAGCTGGTATTACAAAAGGATGTGTTATCACAGCGATTAATGGCACTTCAGTCAATGACATGGAAGCACTTCAGGAACAGCTGCAGTATTATGCGAAAGGTGAGACCGTGACATTGACTATCCAAGTCCCTGGCAATAACGGAGAGTATACTGAGAAGCAAGTAGAAGTTAAGCTTGGAAGTGCTGGAAAATAATGTTACAATAGAATCCTGGGGAAAATATGACACCTAGGAGGAAAAACATGTATTCATTTGACGAGATTAAAAATGTAGACAGTGAGGTTGCGGATGCAATCCAGGGCGAGATGAATAGACAGAATTCCCATATCGAACTGATTGCATCTGAAAACTGGGTAAGTAAAGCTGTTATGGCAGCTATGGGAAGCCCATTGACGAACAAATATGCAGAAGGATATCCGGGAAGACGATATTACGGTGGATGTCAGTGCATAGATATTGTGGAGAATCTGGCGAGAGACCGTGCAAAAGAGTTGTTTGGCTGTGAATACGCAAATGTGCAGCCGCATTCTGGTGCACAGGCGAATCTTGCAGTTTTCTTCGCAATGTTAGAGCCGGGAGATAAAGTACTTGGTATGAATCTGGATCATGGCGGACATCTGACGCATGGTTCACCGGTAAATATTTCAGGAAAGTATTTTCAGATTGTATCTTATGGTGTAAATGACCAGGGTGTGATTGATTATGATGAAGTTAGAAAAATTGCATTGAGAGAAAGGCCAAGATTAATTATTGCCGGTGCAAGCGCTTATGCAAGAACCATAGATTTTAAGAAGTTCCGTGAGATTGCAGATGAAGCAGGTGCATATCTGATGGTGGATATGGCTCACATTGCCGGACTTGTGGCAGCAGGACTACATCCGAGTCCGATACCGTATGCTGACGTGACAACAACGACAACGCATAAGACGCTTCGAGGCCCAAGGGGTGGAATGATTCTTTGTAATCAGGGGGCAGCAGATAAATTTAACTTTAATAAAGCACTTTTTCCTGGAATCCAGGGAGGACCGCTTGAACATGTAATTGCCGCAAAGGCAGTCTGTCTGAAGGAAGCGCTTCAGCCAGAGTTCAAGGAATATCAACGGCAGATCCTTAAAAATGCAAAGGCTTTGAGTGAGGGATTAATGAAGCGGGGCGTAAAGATTGTATCCGGAGGAACAGATAACCATTTGATGCTGGTTGATCTGAGCGGGCTGGATGTGACTGGAAAAGAACTGGAAAAACGGCTTGATGATGCACATATTACCTGTAATAAGAATACGATACCAAATGATCCAAGATCACCATTTGTCACCAGTGGAGTCAGATTGGGGACTCCGGCTGTCACCTCTCGTGGTATGAATGAGGAAGATATGGATTTGATTGCAGAAGGAATTGCACTGGTGATTCAGAGTGAAACGAATGTTGAAAAAGTTAGGGGTATGGTGGAAGAATTAACAAAGAAATATCCATTATGCCAGTAAGTGGAATTTTGTAGATTTTAGAACAATTTTTTTGAAATTTCTTATGAAATGTAGTATAATAATTGCGTATGTGAAACGTATGCTGTCAGACAGCATGGGATAGCAAGAATATTTACATTATGAGGAGGGACTTTTCAATGAAATGTCCAATATGTGGTCAGGAATTAAAACCGGGAAAAAAAGATCCGAATTATCTGTTATGCTATAATTGTAAAAAGAAATTTAAAGTTCCACAGAAAAAAGTGAAGACGGTAGAGAAGGAACAGGAACCAGAGCAGGAAGATCAGAAGTATTCAAATATACCGCCAAAGCATGTTCGCCAAAAACGCGAAGAAGAGATGCGCAAAGCTTACGATGAATTATTGGCTGTAGGCGATGGAAAGAGCAAGAAGAAAAAGAAAAAGCAGCCAGAACCGAAGAAAGAAGAATACTTTGACGATGATTTTGATGACGATTTTGACGATGATGACGATGAGAAAATGTCAAAAGCTCCGATTATCATTCTCGCAATTGCTATTGTAGTAGTGGCTGCATTGATAGTTTTCATGCTGTTAAGATAATTCTATTTTGCTATTATTTAAGGGTTAAGATTAAATATGATAATTAAGAAAATGACGTGGCAATCTGCCACGTCATTTTCTCGATAGTGTTTATTTGTTATTTGAACACACATCAAATTCCGGGTTGATAGCATAGAAGTTTTTACTGTCAAGGTGATCCTGTACGATGCGGAGACTTTCACCAAAACGCTGGTAGTGTACAATCTCGCGTTCTCTTAAAAAACGGATTGGATCGCAGATTTCAGGATCTTTGACAAGGCGGAGAATGTTATCGTATGTGGTGCGGGCTTTTTGCTCGGCGGCCATATCTTCATGCAGATCTGTGATAGGATCGCCTTTGGATTGGAAGTAAGTAGCAGTCCAAGGGGTTCCGCCTGCTGATTGAGGCCATAACGCTAGCGTGTGATCCACATAATATTTGTCGAATCCTGTTTTTTCGATTTCTTCCGGCGTTAGATTTCGTGTCAGTTGATGGACGATAGCGCAGATTATCTCCATATGGGCGAGTTCCTCGGTTCCAATATCAGTCAGGATTCCGGTGACTTCACGATAAGGCATCGTGTATCGTTGGGATAGATAGCGCATAGAAGCGGCGAGTTCGCCATCCGGGCCACCGAATTGCGATATGATGACTTGAGCAATCTGCGGATTGGTCTGAGAGATTTTCACTGGATATTGTAAACGTTTTTCATAGTTCCACATAGACTAACAGCCTCCTTCCTGCCATGGCCATGGCTCATTGATCCAGCACCAGTGTTCGGACGAAGTACTGGCAGTATCCAGGGTCAGTGGACCATAGTATTTCGCATATTCTTTTAAAGCCTGCACTCGTTGTTTCTTGAATTCGTCGAAGAATTCCATGGCTTCTCTGTTGCAGGGATGTGTATCTAGAAATAATTTTGTGTCATCCACGGCGAAGCTTACTACATTGATCCATTCTAATAATTCTCTGCGGCTTGGTCTGTTTTCACTCATCTGCAGCATCCTCCTTTTCCGTGAAATGGTTTATCCAGTTCTTCGAAAATGGTTCCCCGATGAAATCCTTTTTGTACCTCATATAATGCCCGCCATTCCTGCCAAGGCACATATGCCATTGCAAGAGGCATGCCATTCAGTTCATCATTTTCAGATTTGTCTTCGCAGCAACTGGAACCAGAATTGACAGAATACACAGAAGAGGGTGACATTGTCTGGCGACCATAGGTATTCCGTCGCATATGATCCGAGGTGTTATAGCGATAATTTGGCATACGTCATACTCCTTTTTAGAAACATTTGTAATAACATAGTATGGAGAATTCGGAAGATTGGTGCAGAGTTTCGCTTTTTCTAGGTTGTTTTTACAGGAATATCTGAGTATAATAGATACGATTGGAGTGTAAATGTAATGACAAAAAGACAAGAGACCAAAAAGAAAAAAACGAATACCGCTCAGTTTTTTGATTATAGTATGCTTGCTGTATTGATCTGCCTGATTTGTTTTGGACTGGTCATGCTGTACAGTACCAGTGCATATAGTGCTCTGGTGAATTATGGAGACAGTATGCATTATTTTAAACGTCAGCTTATTTTTTGCGTGGCAGGTCTGATCGGGATGTATATTATTGCAAAGATTGATTACCATATCTACATAAAATGGGCAAAGAAGATATATTTCTTTTCTATATTTATGATGGCACTTGTACAGACACCTCTTGGAAAAGAGGTTAACGGTGCCAGACGATGGATCAAGCTTCCGTTTGATCAACAGCTGCAGCCTGCTGAAATTGCGAAAATTGCGGTGATTTTGTTTATCCCTGTTCTAATCTGCAATATGGGCAGAGAGATTAAGACTTGGAGAGGGATTATGAAAGTGCTTCTGTGGGGCGGCTTTGCATCTGCCTGTGTCTTATTTCTCACTGATAATCTGAGTACCGCGATCATTGTTATGGGGATTACCTGTATCATGATATTTGTTGTGCATCCGAAGACGAAGCCATTTCTTGCAATTGTGGGAATTGCGATGACAGCGGTTCTTGCAGGAGTTTTGATTCTACAACAACTGATGAATTCGGGGCTCGGGAAAAAGTTGTCGGAGAATTTCCGCCTTCGTCGTATTCTTGTGTGGCTGGAACCGGAAGAATATGCTTCCAAAGGTGGATATCAGGTTATGCAGGGACTCTATGCAATAGGTTCTGGAGGCTTTTTTGGAAAAGGACTTGGGAATAGTGCACAGAAGATGATTATCCCGGAAGTTCAAAATGATATGATTCTTTCTATTGTATGTGAGGAGCTGGGGGTATTCGGAGCAATTATGGTTTTGCTGCTGTTTGGACTGTTGCTGTATCGTTTGATGTTTATTGCCCAGAATGCGCCAGATATATATGGATCTTTAATTGTGACGGGAATATTTGCCCATGTTGCACTTCAGGTTATATTGAATGTATGTGTTGTGATTAATCTGATCCCGACAACTGGTATTACACTGCCATTTATTAGTTATGGAGGAACATCCAGTTTGTTTTTGATGGCAGAGATGGGAATTGCATTAGGGGTTTCACGAAAAATAAAATTCAATGAATAAAAGTCTTTTATTTCCTATATAAATGTGCTATTATTAATCAGGTAGTATTTAAAACTACATAGTACGGAAATGAAAGACATGCCAGAAAGATGTTTGTACCGGCATGCCGGGAGGAACGATATGAGTTATAAGATTATTGTTGATAGTTGTGGAGAATTGACGGATAAGATGAAAGCATCAGGGTGTTTTGAGACGGCTTCACTTCAGATTGATGTGAATGGACATCATATTGTGGATGATGAGACGTTTAATCAGGCCGAATTTTTAAAAATTGTTGCCGAATCGCCGGAATCTCCGAAGTCTTCCTGCCCATCGCCGGAGAGATATATGGAAGGATATTGTTGTGAGGCAGACCATGTATATGCAGTCACTTTATCAGCTGAATTGAGTGGCTCTTACAATAGTGCGGTATTAGGCAAGAATTTATATCAGGAAGAATACGGTGAGAAGGATATCTATGTGTTTAATTCACGCTCAGCATCTGTCGGCGAGACATTGATTGCTATGAAGATTGCAGAGTGTGAAGAGAAAGGAATGTCATTCTCAGAAGTTGTTGATACTGTAGAAGCGTATATTAATTCACAGCATACGTATTTTGTACTGGAGACATTGGATACGCTTAGAAAAAATGGAAGATTGACTGGAATAAAGGCAGTAATGGCTACGGCTTTAAACATTAAACCTGTTATGGGTTCAACGCCGGAGGGAACGATTCAGCAGCTTGGTCAGGCACGTGGCGTAAAAAAGGCATTGGCAAAGATGGGGGACGAGATTATCAAGGGATTGGAGAATTCCAGAGATAAGATTCTTGCAATTTCTCATTGTAATTGTCCGGCACGCGCAAAATATGTAAAAGAAATGCTGACAGCCAAAGCACAGTTCAAAGATGTAGTGATTTTGGATACTGCAGGAATCAGCAGTATGTACGCAGCTGATGGTGGAGTAATTGTGGTTGTATAATTTCCTGAATTGTGGTAGAATAACCTTTAGTTGGTACGTAAGTGTACTTAGAAAAAGGAGTCAGAAAGTATGAGCCAGGAAAAAGTAGACAGATATAAAAAAGAAAAAGCAAACCGCAAGAAAAACATGAAGAAAGAGAAGTTTCAGAACATCTTACGTAAATGTGCAGTAGCTCTTGTGGGAATTGTGCTGATAGGATGGATTGGATTTTCCGCATATAATACTTATGAATCGAAGCAGCCAAAGGAAGAAGCACAGATAGATTATTCTTCTTTGACGAATTTATATAATAATCTGGCTGAAGTCGAGGCAACATCCGCTGAATAATCAATAAATCAATAAAAAAAGAAGCAGAAAGGTCTGCTTCTTTTTTTATTGCCATTATGAGTATAAAGTGTAACCTTTTTGTGCAAAATCGTAAAAAGGTCTTGAAATCAATATAAAAGTGGTTTAAAATGAATGCAAGTGGTAGAAAGTGGTGAAAAGTGGAGCGAAGTGGTATGAATGTGGAGACCACTTGGAAGAAGGTGAGTTCTAATGTTGAAAGGGGAGTACAGTCATAATATTGATGCAAAAGGCCGATTAATCATTCCGGCAAAGTTCCGTGACGATCTAGGGGAGCATTTCGTCATAACAAAAGGAATGGAGAATTGCCTTTATGTCTACCCGGAAGACGAATGGACCACTTTTGAAGCAAAACTGAACGCCTTACCAACCACCACAGATAAAAAAGCCCGTGCGCTTGCATATTTCTTTCAGGGAAGTGCGACAGACGGGGACCTTGATAAGCAAGGTAGAACACTTATCCCTTCTGTTCTCAGAGAATTTGCTCACTTAGATAAGGAAGTAGTATTTATCGGTATGGGGAAGCGTGCCGAGATTTGGGACAAAGCAAGATGGGATGAAAAGAATGCTGAAGTGGAACTTAACATTGAAGATATTGCATCTGATATGGAAGCTAGCGGATTCAGTATCTAGAGGGAGAAGATATGGAATTCGAACACAAATCAGTACTGTTAAATGAAACAATTGATGGATTAAACATCAAGCCGGATGGCATCTATGTAGATGGCACGCTTGGTGGAGGTGGACATGCATATGAAGTGTGCAGACGCCTTGGTACAAAGGGGAGTATTGTAGGAATAGACCAGGATGCAGCAGCTATTGAGGCGGCGGGCGCCCGCTTAAAAGACTTCGGGGAGAAAGTTACAATAGTCCGGAGCAACTATTGTGATATGAAGTCACGGCTCCATGAATTGGGAATTGACAAGGTCGATGGGATCGTACTTGATCTGGGCGTATCATCTTATCAGTTAGATACGGCAGAACGAGGATTCTCCTATCGCGAAGATGCACCTCTGGATATGCGGATGGATACTCGTCAGAAGATGACGGCCAGAGACATCGTCAATGACTACAGTGAGATGGATCTTTACCGCGTAATCAGAGATTACGGGGAGGATAAGTTTGCGAAGAACATTGCAAAACATATCGTAGCAGAACGCGGTAAGAATCCCATCGAGACAACAGGCCAGCTGACAGAGATTATCAAAGCGGCCATTCCAATGAAGTATCAGAAGAAGTCTGGGCATCCGGCAAAAAGGACGTTCCAGGCTATCCGTATTGAACTGAACAGGGAGTTAGAAGTTCTTAGAGATTCATTGGATGATATGATTGAATTATTAAATCCAGGAGGAAGGTTATGTATTATAACGTTCCATTCACTGGAGGACAGGATTGTCAAGAGCGCATTTAAGAAAAATGAGAATCCATGTACCTGTCCACCAGATTTTCCCGTATGTGTATGCGGAAAAGTCTCAAAGGGGAGTATTGTTACTAGAAAGCCGATTTTGCCGAGTGAAGAGGAGATAGAATATAACAGCCGCTCTAAGAGCGCAAAGCTTAGAATCTTTGAACGGAAGTAAAATGGCTAAAAGAATATAGATAGAAAGGGGTGACATACATGGCAGCAAGACAGACTTATTCAAGAAACAGACAACAGTACAGTGGGATGTATGTGTATGGAAATACAGTGACCAAACCGGCAGCTGAACCAAGACGTCATGAAAAGTCACCCGAGAGACCAAAAAAAAGGACAAGCAGCAGACAGATCCGTAAAAATAGAAGACATGCTCTTCATATGAATTCAGCATATGTGATTTTTCTGGCAGTTGCTGCTGTTATGGCATTAATTGTGTGTGTAAATTATGTTCAATTACAGTCACGCATTACCAGTCGCTCTAAAAATATTACAGCAATGCAGGAAGAACTGGCAGAACTGAGGGAAGAGAATAACACCAAATATAATGCGGTTATGGACTCTGTGAACCTAGAGGAAATCCGAGATAAGGCTCAGAATGAGTTAGGAATGGTGTATGCTTCGCCGGAACAGATTGTGGAATATGATAATCCGGCTACGGATTATGTAAAACAGTATGAAGATATTCCGGAAGACGGAGTGCTTGCTCAGTCAGACAAAGATTCGAGATAGGTGAGTTATGGCAAGACAGAAAAAAAGTATTTTTCGAAGAAAATTTTCAAAATTTATGCAGAAAAAGCTAGTGATGATTTTTGTGGCAATCGTACTAGCTTTTGTTTTCTTAGTAGGAAGAATTACATATATTAATGCATCCAATGGAGCCAAATATACAAAGATTGTATTGAATCAGCAACAGTATGACAGTCGTACGATTCCATTTAAACGAGGAGATATCGTGGATCGTAATGGAACGAAGCTTGCGACCAGTGAGAGGGTATATAATGTCATTTTGGATGTAAAAGTTTTGACGGAAGATGAGGATTGCATTGAGCCAACAATCAAAGTGTTAGAAGATTGTTTTGGAATTGAAGAAGAAGTAGTACGGACATTGATAAAGGATAGTCCGTCCAGCAGATATAATATACTAAAAAAGGGGATTGATTATGAGACAGCGCAGGCATTTGAAGAGATTGATGAAGATGATGAAAAGTACTCGGATGTAAAAGGAATCTGGCTGGAAGATGATTATGTAAGAAAATATCCTTATAATACATTAGCAAGTGATGTGATTGGATTTACCGTAAATGGAAATGTGGGAAGCAATGGAATCGAAGCATCTTATAACTCTATCTTGAATGGAACGGATGGCAGGGAATATGGATATCTGGATGACAGTTCTTCTTATGAAAGAACGGTGAAAGAGCCAGAAAATGGAAGTACAATTGTATCAACAATAGATCTGCAGGTGCAGAGTATTGTGGAAAAACATATACTCGCCTTTAATGAAGCCCATAAAAATGAGGCATCTGTTGGAGAAGGAAGTAAGAATACAGCGGTAATTGTAATGAATCCACAAAACGGTGAGATTCTGGCAGAAGCTTCTTATCCGAATTATGATTTGAACAATCCGAGAAAATTTCTTGAATCTTATTCGGATGAAGAATTGGAAGCAATGGCAGAGGAAGCATCAGAAGCTGAAGGTGTAGAAAAGACGGTAGATGACATAAAGATAGATTTGTTGAATGAAAGATGGAATAATTTCTGCGTCAGTGATGTGTATGAACCGGGTTCTACTTTTAAGCCATTTACGATAGCTGCAGGCTTGGAGACCGGTGTTTTGACGGGAAATGAGAATTATACTTGCGGAGGCGTCATGCATGTGGGAGATCATGATATTCATTGTAGTAATCGTGATGGACATGGGCCGCAGACATTGAAGCAATCTCTGGAAAATTCTTGCAATGTTGCGTTGATGCAGATTGGCGCAAGCCTTGGTACAGAAGAATTCTGTAGATATCAGAAATTATTTGGCTTTGGAGAGTATACAGGAATAGATCTTCCGGGAGAGGCTGTCGGACTTTTATATTCTGCAGAAGATATGGATCCTGCCAGCCTGGCAACCAATTCGTTTGGACAAAACTTCAACGTAACAATGACGCAACTTGCGGCTTCTTTCTGTTCGCTGATTAATGGCGGAGATTATTATAAACCACATGTAGTGAAGCAGATTCAGGATGAAAATGGAAATATTACAGAAAATAAAGATCCAGTATTGCTGAAAAAGACAGTTTCTAATGAAACCAGTGATATTATCAAGGATTATTTACTTGGAGTCGTACAGGAAGGTACTGGTTCATCGGCAGCAGTAGAAGGGTATGATGTTGGCGGTAAAACAGGAACTGCAGAGAAGATTCCTCGTGGCAATGGTAAATATCTGGTATCATTCATTGGATATGCTCCGCAGGAGAATCCGCAAGTGGTAGTGTATGTGGTTATTGACGAACCGAATGTTGCGCAGCAGGCATCCAGTTCTTATGCGACTGAACTGGCATCTTCGATTATGGAAGAAATCTTCCCTTATCTTGGTGTTAAAAAAACAGAACAAGTCAGTGAGTAAGATATGAATTTACAATAATTACAGAATAACCTTGCAAAAGCTATAATAAGTTATAAAAAATGCTTTTGCGAGGTTTTTTGTTTTATGAAAAATAAAACATATAATAAGAAGAAAATTCTTGTTGTATTCTTGTGTGCAGTGACGGTGATTCTGGCACTGGTTGGACGACTTGTGTATCTGATGGTATTTGATGCCGAATATTATCAGAAAAAAGCGGAAGCGCTGCATGAAAGGGAACGTGAAATTAAGGCTGCACGAGGTGAAATCATAGACGCCAATGGAACAGTCCTTGCTACGAACAAAACTGTCTGTACTATATCAGTCATTCACAGCCAGATTACGGATTCCGAACGGGTGATTCAGGCATTAGCTCAGACTTTGGAGATGGAAGAGGAGATTGTTCGAAAGAAAGTGGAAAAAGTCTCTTCTATGGAAAGAATAAAAACAAATGTTGACAAAGAGACTGGAGATAAGATTCGGGATATGGAATTAGATGGAGTAAAAGTGGACGAAGATTTTAAAAGATATTATCCATACAATGAGTTAGCGTCAAAAGTACTGGGCTTTACTGGAGGTGATAACCAGGGGATTATTGGTCTGGAAGTCAAGTACGAAGAGTATCTGAAAGGAATCAATGGAATGATATTAACGACTACAGATGCCAGAGGGGTAGAGCTTGAAGGAGTCGCTGAAGATCGTCTGGAGCCGGTTGCTGGAAATACCTTACAGATTAGCTTGGATTATAATATACAGACTTATGCGCAGCAGATGGCGGAGAAGGTCATGGAAGAAAAGCAGGCCGATAAAGTCGCAATCTTGTTGATGAATCCACAGAATGGAGAGATACTGGCAATGGTAAATGTCCCGGAATTTGATCTGAATGATCCATTTACGTTGAATACAGGGGAAGAGAGCAGTAATATGTCAGATGAAGAAAAGCAGGGTGCTTTGAACCAGATGTGGCGAAATGGATGTATCAATGATACCTATGAACCTGGTTCCACTTTTAAAATCATCACGGCTTCTGCTTGTCTTGAGGAGGGAGTTGTCCATCTGGATGATTCCTTCAGCTGTCCAGGATATCGAATTGTGGAAGATCGAAAGATTCGATGCCATAAAGTGGGTGGTCATGGGGCAGAGACATTTGTACAGGGGATTCAGAATTCCTGTAATCCGGTGTTTATCGATATCGGACTTCGATTAGGAGTGGATAACTTTTACAAATATTTTCAACAATTTGGTCTGTTGAACCTTACGGGAGTAGATCTTCCGGGAGAGGCGGGAACGATTATGCATAAGAAAGAGAATATTGGTTTGGTAGAATTGGCAACTATGAGTTTTGGACAGTCGTTTCAAGTGACTCCGATTCAGATGGCAACAACAGTCAGTTCTCTGGTAAATGGAGGAAGAAGGATTACGCCGCATTTTGGTGTCAGGGTTCTTGATTCAGATGGCAATGAAGTGGAAGAATTTCAATACGAAGAGAAAAAAGACATTGTGTCGGAAGAAACTTCGGCGACTATGCGGATGCTGTTGGAAAGCGTAGTATCAGAAGGCTCTGGAAAGAACGCATATATTGAAGGATATGAGATTGGAGGAAAGACGGCTACTTCTCAGACGCTTCCCAGAAGTGCGAATAAATACATCTCTTCTTTTATTGGATTTGCGCCGGCGGATCATCCACAGGTTTTGGGGATGTGTATCATTTATAATCCTCAGGGCGTATATTATGGAGGAACGATTGCTGCACCGGTGATCAGAGAAATATTTGAAAATATATTACCCTATCTTGGCATTGAAAAAGAATAAGAAATGAAGTATACTAGGTTAGGTTGAAAAGTGAATTAACAAAAGAAATAAAGAGGTGGATATATGGATTATAAAGTGTTTATTCCAGTATTAATATCGTTTGCACTGAGTGTGATTATGGGGCCGTTGATTATCCCGGTATTAAGAAGGCTGAAGATGGGGCAGACGGAAAGAACAGATGGTGTACAGTCACATCTGAAGAAGGCTGGCACTCCGACAATGGGCGGTGTGATCATTCTTTTAAGTGTAGTAATTACATCTGTATTTTATATTAAAGATTATCCGAAGATCATACCAATTCTATTTGTGACACTTGGTTTTGGTCTGATTGGATTTCTGGATGATTATCTTAAGGTTGTAATGAAGCGTTCTGATGGTTTGTTCCCAAAGCAGAAAATGGCACTTCAGATTGTTGTGACAGCAGTGTTTGCATTCTATATGGTCAGATTCACAGATGTTTCGCTTGCGATGATGATTCCGTTTTCTGGAGGAAAGTACTGGGATATCGGCTGGCTGGCGATTCCACTGATGTTCATTGTAGTAATCGGAACGGTGAATGGTGTGAACTTTACAGATGGTCTGGATGGTCTGGCTTCCAGTGTGACTGTGCTTGTTGCGACATTCTTCACTGTAGTTGCAATTGGAACAAAAAGTGGTATTGAACCAATCACCTGTGCAGTGGTAGGAGCACTTTTGGGATTCTTGTTGTTCAATGTATATCCGGCAAGTGTATTCATGGGAGATACAGGCTCCCTGGCATTAGGAGGATTTGTTGCATCAACAGCATATATGCTTCAGATGCCGATTTTCATTATTATTGTCGGATTGATCTATCTGGTAGAAGTATTGTCTGTTATGATTCAGGTAACATATTTTAAGAAAACTGGCGGAAAACGTATCTTTAAGATGGCGCCAATACATCATCATTTCGAATTGTGTGGATGGTCAGAGACAAGAGTTGTGGCAGTGTTTTCAATTGTTACAGCGATTCTTTGTCTGGTGGCATTGATGGCTATGTAGGAGGAAACAAAGGTTGAATATGGAAGTTGCAGAGAAAAGAGTACTCGTATTTGGTTCGGGAATCAGTGGAATTGGGGCAGTAAAATTATTAGAAAAGCATCAGGCAGATGTGGTTCTCTATGATGGAAATGAAAAATTAGAAGAGGCACAGATTCGTGCAAAATTAGGCGTGGACAGTAAAGCAAGAATCATAATCGGAGCTTTTCCAGAAGAATTATTAGAAGAATTAGATCTTGTTATTTTGAGTCCTGGAGTTCCGACAGATCTTCCGGTGGTAGAGAAGATGAGGGAGAAGAATATTCTGGTTATAGGAGAGATTGAACTGGCATATCAGATGGGAAAGGGAGATGTGCTGGCGATTACCGGAACAAATGGTAAGACAACAACAACGTCTCTGTTGGGAGAAATTATGAAAAATTATCAGGACGACGTGTATGTAGTGGGAAATATTGGAAATCCGTATACGATTGCGGCAGATCAGATGACGGAACATACGATTACAGTCGCTGAGATGAGTAGTTTTATGTTGGAAAGTATTGTAGATTTTCGCCCGAGAGTCAGTGCGATTCTGAATTTTACACCAGATCATCTGAATCGTCATCATACGATGGAAGCGTATGTGAATGCGAAGAAAAATATAGCCAGAAATCAGACGGAAGAAGATTATTGCATTTTGAATTATGAAGATGATCTCACCAGAGAATTTGGAAAAAATCTGAAGACACAGGTTCTATATTTCAGTAGTCAGCGTAAACTAGAAGAAGGAATTTATCTTGAGGATGGCAACATTATATTCCATTATCATGGTGTAGAAGAAACAATCTGCCATGTGGATGAATTGCAGATCCTTGGAACACATAATCATGAAAATGTAATGGCTGCAGCTGCGATGGCAGCTGTCTATGGAGTACCGATGAATGTCATCCGTGAGAGTGTCAAGGCATTTGGCGGAGTAGAGCATCGTATTGAATATGTGACGGAAAAAAATGGCGTCGTGTTCTATAATGATTCAAAAGGAACGAATCCGGACGCTGCAATCAAAGGAATTCAGGCTATGAATCGACCGACGGTCCTGATCGGTGGAGGATATGACAAAGGTTCCGAATATAAGGAATGGATTCAGAGCTTTGATGGAAAAGTGAAGAAACTGGTCCTTCTGGGAGCCACGAAGGAAAAAATTGCAAAAGATGCCAAGTGCTGTGGATTTACAGATTATATGTTTGCCGATACATTTGAAGAAGCCGTTCTTACTGCGGCAAAGTTGGCAGAGCCGGGAGAAGCAGTTCTGTTATCTCCGGCATGTGCAAGCTGGGATATGTTCTCTAGTTATGAAGTACGTGGAGAGAAGTTTAAAGAGATTGTAAATTCCTTATAAGGAGTGGCATAGATTGACACTATTGAACAGGAAAAAGTATGATTATACACTTCTTGCTGCGTTATTTCTGCTCGTTATTATGGGGCTTGTGATCCTCTATAGTACGAGTGCATATAATGGAGAAGTAAAGTTCCATGATTCGTTTTACTATCTGAAAAAGCAGGCTTTTGCAACACTGCTTGGAATTGCCGGAATGTTTGTGGCTTCGAATATGGATTATCATATATGGAAGCATCTGGCAGTTCTTGGATATTTTACGGCAATCTTATTGTCAATAGCAGTTTTGTTTATAGGCGATGAATATAATGGGTCCAAAAGATGGCTGTCTTTGGGCCCGTTTTCTTTTCAGCCGTCAGAATTTGCAAAAGTAGCAGTGATCCTATTCCTCGCATATATGGTGACAAAAAATGTTCAAAATATGGGAAAGATGCGAACGATGATTAAGATTATCGTGATGATTCTGCCAATTGTGGCACTGGTGGGTGCCAGCAATTTGAGTACAGCAATCATTATTCTGGGAATAGCGGTGATTCTAGTGTTTGTGGCGAGTCCGAAGTATGGACAGTTTGTTGTCATGGGTGTTCTTGGAGTAGGATTTATGACTATTTTTCTGGGATTGGAAAGTTATCGACTAGAGAGACTGGCAATTTGGAGAAATCCAGAAGCTTATGAAAAAGGATATCAGACTCTCCAGGGACTGTATGCAATTGGGTCAGGAGGACTCTTTGGAAAAGGTCTGGGGCATAGCATTCAGAAGCTTGGGTTTGTGCCTGAAGCACAGAATGATATGATCTTCTCAATCATCTGCGAAGAACTTGGGCTGTTTGGGGCTGGATTCATACTAATTCTGTTTTTGATTCTGATCTGGCGCTTTTTTGTGATTGCCACTCATGCTCAGGATTTGTTTGGAGCATTGATTGCTACGGGTGCAATGGGGCATATGATGATCCAGGTGATATTGAATATTGCAGTGGTGACCAACACGATTCCGAATACTGGAATTACACTTCCATTTATAAGTTATGGAGGAACGTCCGTGGTTTTTTTACTTTTTGAAATGGGACTTGTACTAAGTGTATCATCTTTGGTAAAATAAAACACAAGAGTAAGCAGACAAAAGGGAGCATAATAATGGGAGAGACAAAAAAGAAAAAAAAGAAGACGCACCGACTATATGCATTTATTGTGTTGGTTTTAGGTGTTGCAATTATCGCGTTGGGTATATTAATTCTTTTCTATGTACAAGAGATAGAAGTCAGTGGGAATGAATATTGTTCTGACCAGGAGATTGTGGATACAGTGCAAAATGATAAATATTCTGTTAATACACTGTATATTGTCGGAAAATATGCTTTGGGATATGGAAAAGAACTACCATGTTTTGAAAGCATGAAAGTGAGTTTGAAATCTCCCTGGGCGTTAAAGGTGACGGTAAAGGAAAAGACAATCGTAGGATATGTTCAAAACGGTGATCATTATGATTATTTTGATAAAGAAGGGCTGGTAGTGGCCGAGTTACCTTCTCTGATAGAAGGACTACCGTGTATTGAAGGAATTGAAGTGAAAGACATCAAGCTATATCATAAGTTGAAAAGTGATGATGTTGGCATTTTTGAAGAAATATTGGAGACTTCGCAGGAAGTGACAAAATACAATCTGACTACAGACAGGATTGTGTGTAAGGATGATGCAATCTATCTATATATAGGAAATATATGTGTTAATCTGGGGGAAAATGTATCTTCTGAGCAGATTGCCCAGATTGAACCAATTATAGAAAAACTGGGTGATCAGCCGGGAACGCTTCATCTGGAAAATTATTCTGAGAATAATACAATAATAACCTTTGACAAGGAAGAAATTCAGGAAGAAAATTAAGAAAAATAGCCAAATTCTATTGATATTTTGTACGAAAGTCTTTATTATATAGTATATATGGCAAACTGAACTCATTTCATTTGCTTTATGTATGGGATGTATAATATATAATAAGGATAACAAAGGAGGAGAAACCCTTGCTAGAAATTAAAACGAATGAATCAGAAGCAGCGGCAAAAATAATTGTTGTTGGAGTCGGCGGTGGCGGTAATAATGCTGTAAACCGTATGATTGACGAGCAGATTGCCGGTGTCGAATTTATTGCTATTAATACAGATAAGCAGGCGCTTCAATTATGTAAAGCCCCAACATTAATGCAGATCGGGGACAAGATCACCAAGGGACTTGGTGCAGGTGCAAGACCTGAAATCGGAGAGAAAGCAGCAGAAGAAAGTGCAGAAGAGATATCTGCAGCATTAAAGGGAGCAGATATGGTATTTGTAACTTGCGGTATGGGCGGTGGTACCGGGACAGGTGCTACACCAGTAGTTGCACGGATTGCAAAAGAGCAGGGTGCTCTGACTGTAGGTGTTGTAACGAAGCCTTTCCGTTTCGAGTCTAAGACACGTATGAATAATGCTCTTGCTGGAATTGAAAAGTTAAAAGAAAGCGTCGATACATTGATTGTTATCCCGAATGATAAATTGCTGGAGGTTGTGGACAGACGTACGACTATGCCAGAAGCTTTAAAGAAAGCAGATGAAGTATTGCAGCAAGGTATTCAGGGTATTACAGACCTGATCAATGTACCTTCACTGATCAACCTTGACTTTGCGGATGTTCAGACTGTTATGACGGATAAAGGTATTGCACATATCGGTATTGGACAGGGACGTGGTGATGACAAGGCACTGGAAGCTGTTAAGCAGGCAGTTGCCAGTCCGTTGCTTGAGACAACGATTGCAGGCGCATCTCATGTTATTATTAATGTATCTGGTGATATCACACTTATGGATGCATCTGATGCGGCTGAGTATGTACAAGAACTTGCAGGAGAAGATGCGAATATTATCTTTGGTGCAATGTATGATGATTCCAGAGCTGATGAAGCAACGATTACAGTAATTGCAACAGGCCTTCATAATGTAGGCGGAAGTGCTTCGAAATTAAAATCAAGACTTGAAAACCAGAGAGTTTCTTCAATGCCACATAATGCAGCAGCATCACAGGTATATGAAAGAGCTGGTCAGACTGCGCCACGCAGCTCTCAGGCTTCTCCAAGATTAGATTTTGGTGCAGCTCCTACACAGGGCGGTGGAACAACGTCTGCTCCGAGAAGACCAGTAGGAGGTACAACTCCTACTTTGGATACACCAAGAACACCAACCAGCAAAGTGAAAGAACAGTCTATTAAGATACCAGATTTCTTTAAGAAGTAATTTATTATTAAGAAGTAATTCATTAGATTATAAAAAAAGAATGTGCTTTGGCACATTCTTTTTTTATTGCTGTATAGCTTGAAGAATCAGCTGATGCAGAAGTTTTACGGTTGTGGAAAGTATCATTTCCACCAGGAAAAATATTCGGGAAGAAATGACAATAAACGCCAAAAAATCCTCTTTTTCTTTTCAAAATTCTTTCTTTTGTGCCAAAAAAGTATACCAAATATAGTATTTCTACAAATAGAATTCCCCAAAATGACTTTTCTGAATCTATATCTTGTGGTTCACAGGAACTGTCGAACGAAAATCAAAATCCACTCCATCATCTGACAAAATCTTTTCGAGATGACTCGTATAATAAATTTTGCTGATGTACCAAACCGGTGATGAAAATGAAAGAAGGTGGAGCGTGTACTATGAATTATACATAGATGTATTCTTTATGGTGAATTTTATGATGGATTATCTTGTACTGATGATTACTCGTAAGATGATAAGATGTTCTGTCCCTGCCTGGCGTGTCTGTCTGGCGGCTGTGGCAGGTGCATTTCTTACGTGTCTGATCGTAGTGGTTCCATTGAACAATACATTCATGAAATTCATACTGTTCCATGGTTTGGTAAGTGTTGCAATGATAAAAACAGGATTTGGAATCAGGCAGTGGCGTGAATTGATAAGAACTTGGATTCTGATCTATGTTAGCGGTTTCCTGATCGGAGGAGTGTTACTGTGCGTTCGACAATATGTACGAATAGGAAGCCTTTTCTTTGTTCTGGCTATTGTTAGTTATTATGTAGTGTCAGGAATCTGGAGCCTGATCAGCTATCTGGCACGGAGAAAGCAAAGTCGCGTAAAAGTAATTCTCTGTAATGGCAAAAGACAATGTCAGGTAGAGGCGCTGATAGATACCGGGAATTGTCTAAGAGATGAGATTACAGGAGGTCCGGTCAGTATTGTTGACCAGAAAGTAATCCGTGTTTTGTATGGGAAAGAAAATCTGACAAAACTTCGCTATATTCCGTATCATTCGATTGGACGTTCCGAAGGAGTTATGCCGCTGATCCGTCTGGATGGGATGTATGTCTGCCAAGAAAGAAGATTCTGGATTGCAGAACCGCTGGTCGCAGTTTCCGAAGAAGATCTGACAGCGGATGATTATCAGATGATTCTGAATCCTGATATATTAATAGGAGGAATCGATTATGGTGATAAAAGTGGCAGTGCCGCATCAATTTAAGCTGAAGGTAGTTCCGGACTTTCGTACATTCTTTTTCCCGGATAAAAAAGATATTCATTATATTGGAGGATCGGACATTCTGCCGGCTCCCTTGGACAGTAATGAGGAGATGGCTGCAATCAATGATCTGGGATCTGAAGATGATGAACAGGCGAGAAAGGTTCTGATTGAACACAATTTGAGGCTGGTAGTGTATATTGCAAAAAAATTTGATAATACAGGAGTGGGTGTAGAGGATTTAATTTCTATTGGTACAATTGGATTAATAAAAGCAATTAATACGTTTAATCCGGATAAGAATATTAAGCTTGCGACATATGCCTCTCGATGTATCGAAAATGAGATTCTGATGTATCTTAGAAGGAATAATAAGACGAAGATGGAAGTCTCAATTGATGAGCCTTTGAATGTAGACTGGGATGGTAATGAATTATTGTTGTCCGATATTCTGGGAACGGAAGAGGATACAATATATAAGGACCTGGAGAATGAAGTGGAGAGAAAACTTCTAATCCGGGCAATTAACCGACTGTCAGGAAGAGAACGTACGATCATTCAGATGCGTTTTGGCCTGGGGACGCCGGATGGCGAAGAGAGAACGCAGAAAGAAGTGGCGGATATGCTCGGTATCTCTCAGTCATATATATCAAGATTAGAGAAAAAGATCATGCAGAGATTAAGACGCGAAATGGTAAAGTATTCATAGCAACTCTTACAGAAAAGGTGTATAATGAAAACAAAAAGGGGTTGGTTTTATGAGACTTAGCTTTATCGGAGCAGCCCATGAAGTAACCGGTAGTTGTCATTTGCTAGAGGCGTGTGGAAAGAATATTCTGATTGACTGTGGTATGGAACAAGGGCCAGATCTCTATGAGAATCAGGAACTTCCTGTCACAGCGGGAGAGATCGATTATATACTTCTGACTCATGCACATATTGATCATTCTGGTAAAATTCCGCTCTTGTGTAAAGAAGGATTTAAAGGAGAGATCGTAACAACGTTTGCTACGGCAGATTTATGTAATATTATGCTTCGTGACAGTGCACATATTCAGGAGTTTGAAGCTGAATGGCGAAACCGTAAGGCCAAGAGGAGCGGCGCGGAAGTGTATGAACCGTTGTATACCATGGCAGATGCAGATGCTGCAATTCAGTTGTTATCACCTTGTGATTATGACCAGAAGATTACTTTGTGTGAAGGGATTGAAGTCCGCTTTTGTGACGTAGGCCATTTGCTGGGGTCTGCAAGTATCGAAGTGTGGATTACAGAAGGGGATATTTCTAAGAAAATTGTTTTTTCCGGCGATGTGGGAAATCGAAATCAACCTATTATCAAAGATCCACAAAAAGTTGCAGAGGCTGATTATGTGGTCATTGAATCAACTTATGGGGATCGTACACATGGGGATGAGATCCCGGATTATGTGGGAGAATTTACCAGGATTCTTCGAGAAACATTTGCAAAAGGCGGTAATGTGGTGATTCCGTCCTTTGCAGTGGGGCGGACGCAAGAGATATTATACTTTATCCGTGAGATTAAAGAAAAGAATCTCCTTCCGGAATATCCTGGCTTTGAAGTGTATGTGGATAGTCCATTGGCAATTGAAGCGACTAACGTATTTAATAAAAATGTAAAGTCATGCTTTGATGAGGATGCTATGGCATTGGTAGAACAAGGGATTAATCCATTGGTTTTCCCAGGGCTTAAGACAACGATTACCAGTGAAGAATCGAAGATGATCAATTTTGATGACAAGCCAAAAGTTATCTTATCGGCATCTGGTATGTGTGAGGCTGGAAGAATCAGGCATCATTTGAAGCATAATCTGTGGCGATCTGAATGTACGATATGTTTTGTGGGATATCAGGCGATTGGAACTTTGGGCAGAAAATTGATTGAGGGAGCGGAATGTGTCAAGCTGTTCGGAGAGAATATTACGGTGAATGCCCGCATTGAATCTTTGAAGGGAATCAGTGGTCATGCAGATATGAATGGCCTTCTGGACTGGCTGAAAGGATTTGAGAAGAAGCCACAGCGTGTCATTGTTGTGCATGGTGAGGATACGGTTACGGATCATTTCGCAAGTCTGGTGGAGGAGACCATTGGATGTCCGGCATTTGCTCCGTATTCTGGCGGTGCGGTAGATCTGGCAGCCAACGAGATCCTTACAGAAGGAGTGAAGGTTCCGAAGAAGGCTGTGGAGAAGCCGGCCAGGGTAAAGGCTGCTTCTGCTTTCAATCGTGTTGTTGCTGCTGCGAAGAGACTGCTTGAAGTTGTATATAAGAATGAAGGTCTTGCGAATAAAGATCTGGCAAAATTTGAGAGTCAGATTATGAATCTGGCAGATAAATGGGATCGAGAAGAATAAGCTGCTATAGTGAGTGGATGATAAGCGGGAACAGGGGCGCATAGATGATATGCGCCCCTGTTATAATGGGATATATTATGAGATACATATTTGTCAAGGAGTAAAACTTTTTTTATTTTCCTATGATGGAGAATAACGAAAGTGCATAATGAGAATCATTTTACTAGAGAAAAATTACTTTATTCATCTAGTAGGAGGGCTCAATTATGGCACAGGGAAAAGTTGAAATATGCGGTGTGAATACGGCAAAGCTTCCAATCCTGAATGAAGAGGAGAAGGAAGCTTTAATTGCGCGCATCAAAGTAGGGGATGCAGAGGCAAAAGAAGAATATATCAAAGGAAATTTAAGACTGGTATTGAGTGTAATCAAACGTTTTGGAGGAAGTAATGAGAATCCAGATGACTTGTTTCAGATTGGCTGCATAGGTCTGATTAAAGCAATCAATAATTTTAATACAGAATTAGACGTCAAATTCTCCACCTATGCTGTGCCAATGATTATTGGGGAAATTCGCAGATATATGAGAGATAATAATTCTATCCGCGTCAGCCGCTCGCTTCGTGATACTGCGTACAAAGCTATTTATGCGAAAGAAAATTATGTCAAACGCAATCTCAAAGAGCCAACTGTCCAGGAGATTGCGGAAGAGATTGGAATCTCTAAAGAAGACATAGTTTTTGCGTTGGACGCCATACAAGTGCCAATGAGCCTTCAGGAACCAGTATACAACGATGGAGGAGATGCGCTATATGTCATGGATCAGATTAGTGACACCAAGAACAAAGAAGATAAATGGGTCGAAGATCTGTCCCTGGAAGCCGCCATGGAACACTTAGGAGAACGGGAACGGTACATTATAAAACTGCGTTTTTTTGAAGGAAAAACACAGATGGAAGTAGCAGAAGAGATACAAATCTCGCAGGCACAAGTCAGCCGTCTGGAAAAAAATGCATTGAGGATTATGAGACAGTACCTCACTTAGGTACACCCTGTTTGTCGATTAGGTACACCACATTTTGCAAGTGGGGACGTAGACTTTTTTCAAAAGTCTACGTCCCCACTTGCATTTTTACCCCTCACATACTATGATTAGTGCATGGAGGGATTTGTATTATGAAGGCTTGTATATTTGATTTAGACGGAACATTGACAGATTCATTGGAATCTCTGGCATATTCTGTAAAAGCAACTTTAAGGGAAATGGATCTTCCGGAGATTACGACGGATGAATGTCGCCGGTTTGTAGGTGATGGAGCAAGATGTCTGATGGAACGCTCGCTTCGGGCAACGGGAGAAGAGAATGTAAAAAGAATTGAAGAAGCTATGGAGATATACGGACGTATATTTGATGAGAATTGTACATATCATGTAACACCATATGAAGGAATCGTCCAGATGCTGAAGAGTATGAAGGATAAGGGGATTAAGCTGGCGGTTTTGTCGAATAAGCCGCATCAGCAGACGGTGAAGGTGGTTCGTGAGGTTTTTGGCGAGGAGATGTTTGATTTTGCACAAGGGCAGAAGGAAGAGATCGCGAGAAAGCCGGATCCGGCAGGTGTTAATTATCTGATTGAGCAGATGGGCGTGTCACAGGAGGAATGCCTCTATGTGGGAGATTCTGAAGTAGATATCCGAACGGGAAAGAATGCGGGACTGCGTACTATCAGCGTGGCGTGGGGGTTCCGGTCGAAGGAAGTGTTAGAAACTGCAGGAGCCGATACTATTATTGGCAGCCCGGAAGAATTATTGCAGTTCGTTTAAAGAAAAAACGGAATAAGGGAGGATTTTGTGAAAATGTATGAGTACGATGAAGATTGCCTGAAGACATTTCTTAAGAATCAGGCACAGTTATTTGATGAGCCGGTTGCGGAGACGCTGGAAGAAGCGGAAGCGTTTCTGGAAGACTGTATGGCGGTTGTAGTCGATAGTATTGAAGAAGTCAGAGAATTTCTTGAAGAAGAAGGCATGGATGTGGATGGAATGTCGGAAGGAGAGCTGGAAGAAGCGTCGGAGGTATTTTCTATTCCGGGTGGAAGATATCTGATCGTAGAAGGATAATAGAATGAAGATTACATTGAAAAAGCCGAAGCTATTCAGAAGTTTCGGCTTTTTTCAATGCTTCTTCGATTGCATTTACAATCATCTGGGAAGTATATGGATTATCTTCAGAATATTGGATATTATCTAGTGATTGATTGTTGTATATCTGTTCTGCGATATCTTCTATCGTAGGTTGAATCAAAGGATACATTGCAGAAATACTTTCGTCAAGATTGGAGAAACGAATGGAGTTAATATGGGATTCGTCGACGGTTACTTCTACTTCAAGTGCAGTATTGTTTAATGACAGTGTGGACGTATAGACTCCTGGCATATATTTTGCTTCGTTTGATTTTGCTTCTTTATATTTGGGAAGGAACATAAATACCAAAAGTAGAATTAATATGACTGCCAGCGCAGCAAAAATCAAGGTATAGATGATTTCCTTCATATGCAATACGACGATTTTGGTTTTGGAACTCATAGAGACCTCCTGTATTATGGATAAATTGTTACTTTCTATAATGTATGAGAAAAGAGTGGAAATTATTCATGGCTTCTTGTATAATAAAAAACTACGATTTCTATTAAAATTCTATAAATAAAATTCTATAAAATTACGAGGTGACAAACAGATGTATATTATTGCAGGACTTGGAAATCCCACATTACAGTATGAAGGAACACGACATAATGTCGGGTTTGATGTCATAGATACATTGGCGGATAAATATAATATATCGGTAGATGCGAGAAAGAGCCGTGCTTTCATTGGAAAAGGAATGATTGAAGGGCAGAAGGTTATTCTGGTCAAGCCTCAGACTTATATGAACCTAAGTGGGGAGAGTATACGGGGGCTCGTGGATTATTATAAGATTGATGTGGAACATGAACTGCTGGTAATCTATGATGACATCAGTCTGGATGTCGGTCAGCTGAGAATTCGTAAAAAAGGAAGCGCCGGAGGACATAACGGAATTAAAAATATTATTGCGAATCTGGGTACACAGAATTTTCCGAGAATTAAAGTGGGGGTTGGTGAGAAACCGAAGAAATATGATCTTGCAGATTATGTGCTCAGTCATTTTTCAAAAGCAGAGCGTGAGCTGATGGAAGAAGGATACCAGAAAGCAGTAAAGGCGGTGGAGATGCTCCTTGACGGAGAGATGGAAGCTGCTATGAATGAATATAACAGAAAAGTAAAGCCTAAGGAGGCATAGATATGCAAGCCTTAATCAGGCCATTGAATGAATTAGCAGAGTTTGAAGAGATTAGTAAAAAAAGGATGAAAGCACCGGGAATGATACGAGTATGTGGCTGTGTCAATTCTCAGAAATCCCATATGATGTATGCGCTGAGCGATGGCTGTCATTACAAAGTCATCGCTTGTTCCAGTGAATCTAAGGCGAAGCAAGTCTATGAGGAATATCGGTTCATGGATGCAGAGACTTATCTGTATCCGGCGAAAGATCTGTTGTTTTATCAGGCAGATATTCGAAGCAAGGAGTTGATCAGACAGAGAATGGAGGTGCTTCAGGCGATCGTTGCGGGAGGACCGATGACTGTTGTGACCAGTTTCGATGCTTTTATGGATTCCTTGCTCCCAAAAGAGGTTATTAGAGAGAGGATGCTCCATATTTCCAATGACAGTGTGATTGACCTGGAAGAAATGCAGAAGAAGCTTGTAGCACTTGGATATGATCGGGAAATTCAGATTGAAGGGCCAGGGCAGTTTGCAGTTCGGGGAGGAATTCTGGACGTCTATCCATTGACTGAGGAGCTTCCGGTTCGTATTGAATTGTGGGGAGATGAAGTGGACTCGATTCGTACATTTGATGTAGAGAGCCAGAGATCCATTGAGAATTTGACAGAAGTAACCATCTGCCCTGCATTGGAATTTCCACAGGAGGGGGAAAAAGGAGTATCTTTTTTAGATTATTTTCCGACAGATCAGACGATTCTTTTCTTAAACGAACCCGTCCGCCTTCTGGAAAAAGGACAAGGTGTAGAAGAAGAATTTATGGAGGCACAGAAAAACAGGCTGGAAAGCGGATATCAGCTGGAAGAAGGAGAAGTCAAGCTGTATCAGACGGAAGCAGTTCTGAAGAAAATGAACGGTTACAGCAGCATCGGTTTTTTTTCGTTAGATATGCGTTGCAAAGGTTTGGAAGTTCGGGCATCTTACAGTCTTCAGACTAAGAGTGTGAATCCCTATAATAGTAGTTTTGATGCGCTGACACAGGATCTGAAGCGATTGAAGCGAAATGGATATAGAGTCATTCTGTTGTCGGGTTCCAGAACCCGGGCAAAGAGGTTGGCAGAAGATCTGAGAGATTATAATCTTAGTAGTTATTACAGCGAAGAGATGAATCGGGAAGTCATGCCGGGGGAGATTATGACGGCATATGGATATGTAGCAGAAGGTTATGAATATCCACTCCTTAAGTTTACTGTCATCTCAGAGACGGATATATTTGGTAAGACTAGAAAAAAGAAGAAGAGAAAGGTCTACGAAGGCCGTAAGATTCAGAGCTTTGCGGAATTAAAACCGGGAGACTATGTGGTACATGAGAACCATGGACTGGGAATCTATCAGGGAATTGAGAAGATTGAAGTAGACAAGATCTCAAAAGATTATATGAAGATTTCTTATGCGCAAGGTGGGAATCTCTATATTCCGGCAACTCAATTGGATCTTATTCAGAAGTATGCCAGTGCGGATGCAAAGAAACCAAGACTGAACCGTCTGGGAACCCAGGATTGGAATAAGACGAAGACGAGAGTACGGGGAGCGGTAAAAGAAATTGCAAAGGATCTGGTTGAACTCTATGCAGCCAGACAGAATCAGGACGGTTATGTGTATGGGGAAGATACCGTCTGGCAGAGGGAATTTGAAGAAATGTTTCCATTTGAGGAAACAGAAGACCAGTTACTGGCGATTGAAGCTGTAAAACGAGATATGCAGAGTCATAAGATTATGGACCGTCTGATTTGCGGGGATGTAGGGTATGGTAAGACAGAGATTGCGATCCGTGCTGCATTTAAAGCGGTTCAGGAGAATAAGCAAGTAGTCTATCTGGTACCAACTACAATATTGGCACAGCAGCATTATAATACATTTACACAGCGAATGAAGAATTTCCCGGTCAGAGTAGATTTGATGTGCAGATTTCGCACTCCTGCTCAGCAGAAAAAGACGATTGAGGACACGAAGAAAGGACTGGTAGATATCATTGTCGGTACTCATCGGGTATTGGGAGATGACTTGAAATTCAAAGACTTGGGTCTTCTGATCATTGATGAAGAGCAGCGCTTTGGTGTACAGCATAAAGAGAAGATTAAAAAATTAAAAGAGAATATAGATGTACTGACGTTGACAGCAACGCCAATCCCCAGAACACTTCATATGAGCCTGATAGGAATTCGTGATATGAGTGTGTTGGAAGAAGCCCCGAACGATCGTATGCCGATTCAGACTTATGTAATGGAATATAATGATGAGATGGTAAGAGAAGCTATTGAAAGGGAATGTTCCAGACAAGGGCAGGTCTACTATGTGTATAACCGGGTCGAGGATATTGCGGAAGTTGCAGCCAGAATTCAGAAGCTTGTGCCAGATGTTACGGTGGAATATGCACATGGACAGATGCGGGAACATCAGCTGGAGAAGATTATGTATGAGTTTATCAATGGAGAGATTGATGTGCTGGTATCGACGACAATCATCGAGACAGGTCTGGATATTTCCAATGTTAATACGATGATTATTCATGACGCAGATCGCCTGGGATTGTCACAACTGTACCAGCTTCGCGGAAGAGTCGGACGTTCGAATCGAATGGCTTATGCATTCCTCCTGTATCGTAAGGATAAGTTGCTGAAAGAAGTGGCGGAAAAGAGATTATCTGCAATTCGGGAATTTACCGATCTGGGATCAGGATTTAAAATTGCAATGCGAGATCTGGAGATTCGAGGAGCAGGGAATCTTCTTGGCGCAGAGCAGCACGGTCATATGGAAGCAGTAGGATATGATCTGTATTGTAAGATGTTAAATGAGGCTGTGAAACATCTGAAAGGTGAGATGGATGAAGATACCTTTGTGACAACGATGGATCTGAATGTGGATGCTTATATTCCGGATTCATATATTCCGAATGAGTACCAGAAGCTAGATATTTATAAGCGGATAGCGGCCATAGAAAACGAGGAAGAAAAAGAAGACATGATGGAAGAGTTGATAGATCGTTTTGGAGATATTCCGAAGAAAGTGGAAAAATTATTGGATGTGGCAAGTTTAAAAGCAATGGCGCACAATGTATATGTCACCGCTGTAGAGCAAAAGGGAGAGATCTATACATTTACCATGTATGAAAAAGCAAAAATTCAGACCCAGAAGATTCCGGAATTCCTGGAAAAATTCAAAGGAGAGCTGATCATAAAAGCTGATGCGGTCAATCCTTGCTTTATCTATGAGAAAAAGAAGCGCAATAAAAAAGAAAAAGCGCCAGATGCACTATCGGTTGTGAAAAAAGTGTTAATTGAAATGAAAGCATTGATTGAAACGTAAAAAAAGGATATAATAAATGAGTTAATGGTACTAAGGAGGGTATATACAGATATGAAAAGAAGAATATTGATGCTTGCAATGGCGGGGGTGTTGGCGTTGACATCTCTTACCGGATGCAGCTCATTCAATGATGATGATGTGGTTGTCACCGTGAACGATACAGAGATTACGGCAGATGTTGCTAATTTTTATGCGAGATAC
This sequence comes from Bariatricus sp. SGI.019, assembly GCF_050315235.1. NCBI lineage: Bacteria > Bacillati > Bacillota > Clostridia > Lachnospirales > Lachnospiraceae > Bariatricus > Bariatricus sp. SGI.019. The sequence goes on from NZ_JBNPOQ010000003.1 coordinate 93,772, forward strand.
ATGCAGGCTCAGTATGAGACTTATTATTCAGCTTATCTGGGAGACGATATGTGGAGTTCAGAAGCAGAAGAAGGTAAGACGTACGAAGAATCTGTCAAGGACAGTGTCTTGGAAGAACTGGAAAAGATGGTTCTTCTTGAAGAACATATGGAAGAATATGATGTGTCTCTTTCTGATGAAGAGAAGCAAGTGATTGAAGATGCAGCCAAGGAATTTGATGAGGCAAATGCATTGGAGGACAAGGAGAAGGTATCTGGTACAGAGAAGGCTGTAAAGCGTGTGATGACGCTTTTGGCTATTCAGCAGAAGATGTCAGATGCGATTCAGGCAACTGCAGATACAGAGGTTTCAGATGAAGAAGCAGCACAGAAGAGCATGCAATATGTATACTTCTCTTATACTACCACGGCAGAAGATGGAACCACTCAGGATATGACGGATGATGAAAAGGCAGATGTAAAGGCGCAGGCAGAAGGTTTTGCAGAAGGGGCTGCAGCGGCAGAAGATTTCAATGTATATGCCCAGGAACAGGGACTTGAGACATCTACGGCGACTTTTGATAAAGACAGTACATCACCTTCCGCAGATCTGGTTGCAGCAGCGGATGCTTTGAATGAAGGAGAGATAACAGGGGTTATAGATACGGATAGCGGATGTTATGTTGCAAAAGTGACCAGTCTTTTTGATCAGGATGCAACGAATAGTAAGAAGCAGGAAATCATCAGCCAGAGACAGCAGGAGAAATATACAGAGACCTGTGATGGGTGGATGGATGATGCAGATATTAATGTCGATAAAAAGGTATGGAAGAAGATTGATTTTAATGATTTGAGTGTTACGATTAAGGAAGAATCCGAAGAACCATATGCAGATTCTATTCAGACAGATGATGTTGATGAGTCAGAAGATTCCGGCACAGAAGCAGAATAAAAAGAAGAACAAAAAAACCGATCTGAAATTGTGATTTCAAGATCGGTTTTTTATTGCCATCAGCTTAGCTCATAAAAGAAGATACAATCTCATTGACCAGCTTGCCGTCGGCTTTGCCTTTTACCTTTGGCATTAGATTTTTCATGATCTTTCCTTTGTCTTTTGCAGTCGGAGCATCCAGACCCATCTCGGCAAGAACGGAAGCGACGATCTCCTTGATCTCGGCTTCATCCATCATCTTAGGGGCATAATGTTCTAATACAGCCAGACGTTTGGTGCATTCATCAATAATCTCTGTGCGGTCGGAAGGAGTCATTTCCAGAGTCTCTTTGGTCTGCTTGATCTCTTTCATGATAACCTGTGTCTCTTCTTCGGGAGTCAGATCAGCGCGTTTGTCAATTGCTTTATTCTTAAGAGCAGCCAACAGCATGGACAGCGTTTCCTTGGTTTCTTTGTCACCGGCCTTCATGGCTTTGACCATATCGGCACGAACTTCTTCGATTTTACTCATGTTTTCATTCCTCCTATCATTGTCTGCAATTATTATACAGAATTCTATTATAAATATCCAGCCTTTTCCATACTTAATTCAGAACCGTCTGGAATGGAATTGGATATTGACAGTGATGGCCGAAAAGACTATCATGAATTTAAGTAAAGGCAAAGGAGTCTCAATGAGAGCACTTTGCTTTTTTTGTGCCTGTGTATTGAAGAAGCTGTCAGTGGACAGATTCTGGTGGTATTTTTGGGACACAAATGGAAACGATATTATATGAAATGGGGGTTTTTTAAATGACAACAAACAAAAGTAAAGTGGTAATAGTAGGGACTGGTCTGGTCGGCTCGTCCACGGCGTTCAGTCTTTTGACGCAGGGTGTCTGCGATGAGATTATGATGGTGGACATTAATAAGGAAAAGGCTCTTGGAGAGGTACTGGATCTAAAAGATTGTGTGGAATATCTGAACCGGAATACCAAAGTGTATGTAGGTGATTATAAAGATTGCAAAGATGCGGATATTATTGTGATTACGGCAGGTGCGCCGCCAAGACAGGGGCAGACAAGGCTGGATACGTTGGAAGCGTCGGCGAAGATTACAAAGTCTATCGTAAGTCCGATTATGGAAAGTGGATTTGACGGGATCTTCCTGATCATCTCTAATCCGGTAGATATCATAGCACATTATGTACAGCGTCTGTCAGGTCTTCCAAAGAATCAAGTCATTGGAACAGGAACAGCATTGGATTCTTCGAGGCTTAAGAACTTTATCGGAGAGCTGATTCATGTAGATCCAAGAAGTGTCCATGCATTTTCGATGGGAGAGCATGGAGATTCACAGATGGTACCGTGGTCAGCTGTTATGGTCGCAGGGAAACCATTCTATGATATTATCCGTGATAATCCAGATCTGGTTGGTGATGTGGATCTGGACAATCTGGTAGTTAAGACTGCACAGGAAGGCTGGGAGATCCTGAACAGAAAAGGAACAACTTATTATGGAGTGGCAACTACCGCAGTTGGAGTGATCAAGGCAATCTTACACGATGAGAACAGAATTATTCCGGTCTCAACATTACTGGAAGGAGAATATGGAGAAAAAGATGTCTATTGTGGAGTGCCGGTTGTCCTGAATCGCACAGGGGCTTCGGATGTGCTGGAAATCCACATGAGCAGTCAGGAATTGACTCGGTTTAAAGAGTCGGCAAAAATTATCCGGGAGTATACGGACAAGATTATGGAATACTAGAGTATAATGAGAGATAGAAGGTCGAATCAGTGATAAACTGACTCGGCCTTTTTTAAATTCAGCAAAATTCAGTTATTTCTTGTTGACAAGTATAGTTGTCATATGCTATGCTCTTTGTGACAAGGATAATTGTCAAAATGACAAAGAAAGCTTTCAATATAATGCATGGAGGTGATTATGTGCCTTTATATAATCGTTTAAAAGAATACAGGGCCAGAATTGGTGTGAACCAGCAGGAGATGGGACGCCTGTCTGGAGTTTCCAGACAGACTATCAGCCAGATCGAACGAGGGGATTATTCTCCATCAGTGACGCTGGCATTAAAGATTGCAAAGGTATTTGAAGTACAGGTAGAAGATATTTTCTGGTATGAGGAGGAAGATTAAGATGATGAGTAGAAAAGAAGAGATCAGTCAGGAGAATAGAAGAGCGAGAAAGTGGTTTATTCCGATTGTTATTGTCAGCGGGGTGGTGGGCGCCATACTCGGGATATTGATGGTTTTCCTGGGGACAACAGGAATTCAACGGGCAGCTGGGGCAATGACGCAGAAGGTAACGATGTTGGCACCGTATTTTCTGGCGGCGGAGGCTGTGATATTCAATATCTTGGCGTTTGCCATGTATCGAAAGAGCCGTGTGTTGCTTCGAGAATGGGATGGAGAAGAGGAGGAGATTCCGAATCAGATAGATATTAAGCTGAATTATGCATTGTGGGCACTCAGCCTGAATCAGGTCATCAGCTTTCTTTTGTTTGCTTTGGGAGTGGATCTGAGACCGGAAGATATGACAGGGGTACGGAATGAATTAATACTGGCGGTTGTATTCATGGCAAATGTATTCATAAGTATATGGATACAACAGAAAGTGGTGGATCTGTCTAAAGAGATGAATCCGGAGAAAAAGGGAAGTGTTTATGATATCCGTTTTCAGAGTAAATGGATGGACAGCTGCGATGAGGCGGAGAAGATGCAGGTATATCAGGCGGCATATTCAGCATTTAAAGTGACCAATATTGCATTTATGATTGTGTGGCTGTTTGCATTTCTGGCAATTGAATTTGCAGGAACGGGTGTCTTTGCCTGTGTGCTGATCTCAATCTTATGGGGAATTCATGTGAGTGTGTATTGTTTTAAGACGATTCAGCTCTCTAAGTAATCATTCAGACATGAAATCACTTCATTCACGCAGGAACTATTGCTGAGACTGCTGCATTTTGGTAGGATGTAGTCAACAAGAAAGGAAGTGAGGAGTATATGTTCATACAGGACAATTATGTTACGATTGCCTGGCTGGGACTTCTGATTCTTTTGCTGATTGTTGAGATCATCACAGTGGGACTGACCAGTATCTGGGCGGCTGGAGGTGCATTGGTTGCACTTATATTCAGTATTCTTGGTATTTCCCTGATGTGGCAGATCGTAATATTCTTCGTGGTAACCTTTGTACTGTTATATTTTACAAGGCCGTTTGCAATGAAGTTTATCAACACGCAGCATGAGAAGACGAATTATGAAGGAATCATTGGTAAGACGATCCGGATTACGGAGAGAGTAGATAATCTCCATCAGACCGGAAAGGCAACGGTGAATGGACAGGAGTGGACGGTTCGTGCGGATGATGATGCACAGATTCTGGAGCCGGAGACGCTGGCAAAAGTGATCAATATTTCAGGAGTAAAATTAATTGTAAAAAAGTATGAGGAGGAATAGAATATGTTGACTTTGGGGTTTATTGCGGTAGTAGTTATTATTTTAGTTTTTTTGATTTTGCTGATTTCCTGTATCAAGATTGTGCCGCAGGCAAGAGCGGTGGTAGTGGAACGTCTGGGAGCTTATCAGGCAACGTGGAGTACAGGCCTTCACTTTAAAGTTCCGATCATTGACCGGGTGGCAAGAAAGGTAGATCTGAAGGAGCAGGTTGTTGATTTTGCTCCGCAGCCAGTGATTACAAAAGATAATGTAACAATGCGGATCGATACGGTCGTATTCTATCAGATTACAGATCCGAAGATGTTCTGCTATGGAGTGGCGAATCCGATTATGGCGATCGAGAATCTGACGGCAACTACGTTGCGTAATATTATTGGGGATCTGGAGCTGGATCAGACGCTGACCTCAAGAGAGACGATCAATACGAAGATGAGGGCATCTCTTGATGAAGCGACAGATCCGTGGGGAATCAAGGTGAACCGCGTAGAATTGAAGAATATCATTCCTCCGGCAGCAATTCAGGATGCGATGGAGAAGCAGATGAAAGCAGAACGTGAACGACGGGAGGCAATCCTTCGTGCTGAAGGTGAGAAGAAGTCTACGATTCTGGTAGCAGAAGGACATAAGGAATCTGCAATTCTGGATGCAGAGGCAGAGAAGCAGGCTGCTATCTTACGTGCGGAAGCACAGAAGGAAGCCATGATTCGTCAGGCAGAAGGTGAGGCAGAAGCAATCCTGAAAGTGCAGCAGGCTAATGCAGATGGTATTCGTTTCCTGAAGGAAGCAGGAGCAGATGAAGCGGTTCTTACGATGAAGAGTCTGGAAGCTTTTGAAAAGGCTGCAGATGGAAAATCAACAAAGATCATTATTCCGTCTGAGATTCAAAGTCTTGCGGGACTGGCGAAAAGTGCCAAAGAGATTATAGCAGAATAAAGCAGAATATATACAGATATGGAAAAGAGAGAGGAGGCAGTGCAATGACGCATGTATTAATTCTGGAAGATGACAAGGCTTCACTGGAAGCTTTGAAAAGGATTCTTACAGAGTACTCGGAAGATCTTTGTGTACATACTGCCTCCTCTTATCGGGAAGCGAAAAAACTGTTAGATATGGATTGGACATATAGGTTGTTTTTGTTGGATGTGAATCTAAATGGCAATGCTCATGAAGATATCGGCGGTATCCTCTTTGCCAGGGAATTGCGAGAGCAGTTCCGTTATACCTTTACCCCGGTTGTGATGGTCACAGCAATAGGAGCCATGGAGATGCAGGCTTATCGGGAATTACATTGTTATCAGTACATTATGAAGCCGTTTCGGCCGGAACAGGTCAAAGAAGTGGTTCAAAAGGTGCTGGAAAGAGAGAAGCATGAGGAGCGTCCGATGGTTGTCGTGAAAAAAGACGGCATCAATTATCAGGTCCTATGCGAAGATATCTGTTATATAGAAGCGATTCCAAGGGGAATCTGTCTTCACATGAAGAATGAGAACTGGAATGTACCATATGTTACTTTAAAACAAATCTTACAAAAAGTTCCGGCGGATATGTTTCTGCAATGTCATCGGATGTTTGCAGTGAATCGAAGAAAGGTGGAGTATTTTGACACGGTCAATCGAATTGTCAAGATAAAAGACTGCGAAGATATCGTGGAGATAGGAGTGACGTATAAGTCGGAGATTGGGAGGCTGATCAGTGGTTGATTGGATAAAAAAGTTTTTATATAGGATTTTTTGTGTGCTTGCATTGTTGGTGTCCGTATATCTGGTGGTAGATTTTTTAATCAGTGGAACCTTTGACTACCGAATCTTTATTATGTTTCTTCTGATGGTTGTGATTGTGTTCTGGGGAATTGCTGACTGGCGTAAGAATTATATTCTTATGCAGAAGAAGGAGACAGAGCTTAAGCTGTATCAACATTATGTACAGCCTCTGGAGGAACTGGTGAAAGAGATCCGGGCAAAGCAGCATGAATTTGATAATCATCTGAATGCGATATTAAATATGCATCTGACAGTCGATAATTATGAAGAACTGGTAGAACGTCAGTCGGAATATATTATAGAAGTGATTAAGGATGATGACAGCCGACAGTATCTTCCACTTTTAAGAATCAGTGATAAAGTGCTTGCGGGATTTTTGTACAGCAAGATTGTTCGGTCTCCTTCTTTTGTAAAGACGGAAGTAGAAGTCAAGAGCCTGGAGATTATTTCAGGGATTTCAGAGCATCATTTGATTGAAATAGTAGGCACATTAGTAGACAATGCTTATGAAGCCTGCACAGAAGAATTGAATCAGGTTATGATGGAACTGGATTCCGAAGATGACCGGCTGGTTTTTATTATCAAAAATCAGATTAATGATATCAGGATGAAGAATATCGACCGCTTTTTTGAGAAAGGTTATTCAACCAAAAGTGGTGATAGAAGGCATGGACTGGGATTATATAATGCCAAGATGCTCATTAAAAAATATCAAGGAGATATTTTTGTAAGTACGGAGAATATCAATGAAAAGAGATATATCTGTATGAGAGTGGTTGTATAAACGTAGTATAAAATTCTTCCATTTACAGATACTAATTCTGGAAATCGTCAGTACAGTAAATGGAGGAATTTATTATATGAAAGCTACAGGAATCGTACGAAGAATCGATGACCTTGGAAGAGTGGTCATTCCCAAAGAAATACGAAGAACTTTAAGAATCCGTGAAGGAGATCCGCTGGAGATTTTTACGGATCGAGAGGGTGAGATTATTCTGAAAAAATATTCTCCGATAGGTGAGTTGTCTACATTTGCCAGACAGTATGCGGAGAGTCTGGCGCAGACGGTGGGATGTCTGGTCTGTGTCTGTGATATGGATCAGATTATTGCAGCATCCGGTGCCGGCAAGAAAGAATTACAGGATAAATATATCAGCCACCAGCTGGAGAAGCAATTAAGTGCGAGAACACAATTGACAGCAACAGCTGGAGATAAAAAATATATTCCCATTACAGATAACCCTGAGGAAGAATTCATCTATGAAATTATCAGTCCGATTATCTGTGAAGGAGATATTATTGGAGGAGTGATTCTTCTGTCAAAAGATGTGAAGAAGAAGCTGCAGGAGTTAGAGCAGAAGCTGGCATCCTGTGCAGCTGGTTTTTTGGGAAGTCAGATGGAACAATAGAGGAATAAACGTAAGCTTTCCATCATACCTTGTGTTAGACAAGGAGGGATGGAATGGAGAGACAGTTTCAAAAAGATTCTAAAGTTATGTGGGTGCTGAAGTCACTGCTGGCTTCATACGTTATTACAGGTATACTTCTTGTATTGCTTGCAGCGGCACTTTATAAGTTCGAATTAAATGAGAAGATGGTATCAGCAGCTATTATAGCAATTTATATTGTGGCGACTTTGATCGGAGGAATCATGATTGGAAAGTATGCCAAGACAAGAAGATTTGTGTGGGGCTTGGGACTGGGAATTGGATATTTTGCACTTCTTCTGTTGATTACATTAGGTGTGTATCATAGCTTGAATGGGAATGGCGATAACCTGATTACTACATTTATCTTATGCGCTGGTGGCGGAATGGTTGGAGGCATGATATCGTAATAACGAAATTAAAGCCTTAACAGTCAGATAAAATGATTGCGAAAATAAAGATGAAATGCTATAATAATATAAGTTAAGCAAAGTTTAAGGAGGAATGTAAACATGAAACATGTAAAGACATTAAATAAACAGACTATGAACAATAACATGAAGAAGAGCGGATGTGGTGAATGCCAGACATCTTGCCAGTCAGCATGTAAGACTTCCTGTACCGTAGGAAATCAGACTTGCGAACAGAAAAAATAATTTTGAAGTATATGGAATACTCGAGACAGCGGTCTACAGGGTCGCTGTTTTTCGTTGTATACAAAAAAGTGAAAGGGGTATACAGCCTTGATTCATCAGTATAAGAATAATGGCTATAATATCGTGATGGATGTCTACAGTGGCGCAGTTCATGTAGTAGATGATCTATGTTATGATGTGATCGCAGAATTAAACGAAATCAATAAAGATCATACAGTAGAGACGTTAAAAGAAGATTCTGTTTTGTCCATGCTGCATCAAAAGCTTGGGGACAAATATGAAGAAAAAGAGATTGGTGATGCACTGGAAGATGTCATTGAATTGACGGAAGCGGGACAGCTATTTGTAAAAGACACCTATGAATGTATGATTGAGGAAGTCAAGAAGCGGAAAACGGTCGTAAAAGCACTTTGTCTTCACATTGCACATGACTGTAATCTGGCCTGCAAGTATTGCTTCGCAGAAGAAGGAGAGTATCATGGCAGGCGTGCTCTGATGTCCTATGAAGTCGGGAAAAAGGCATTAGACTTTTTGATCGCCAATTCAGGTAACCGACACAATCTGGAAGTAGATTTCTTCGGTGGAGAACCACTTATGAACTGGCAGGTGGTCAAAGATCTGGTTGCCTATGGAAGAGAGCAGGAGAAGATTCATAACAAGCATTTCCGTTTTACATTGACTACGAATGGTGTATTACTGAATGACGAAGTACAGGACTTTGTAAATAAAGAGATGGATAATGTGGTCTTAAGTCTGGATGGAAGAAAAGAGATCAATGATCAGATGCGTCCGTTCCGCAACGGAACCGGAAGCTATGATCTTATTGTTCCGAAGTTTCAAAAGCTGGCAGAAAGCAGGAATCAGGAAAAATATTACATACGAGGAACATTTACCCGGAATAATCTGGACTTCTCCAATGATATTCTCCATTTTGCAGATCTTGGATTTAAGCAGATGTCTATTGAACCTGTTGTCGGAGAGGAAAGTGATCCTTATGCAATCCGCGAAGAGGATGTTCCGATTATTAAAGAAGAATATGATAAACTTGCAAAGATCATGATTGAACGTGAAAAGGAAGGAAAAGGTTTTAATTTCTTTCATTTTATGATAGACTTAGACGGTGGACCATGTGTGGCAAAGAGACTGTCAGGATGTGGTTCGGGAACGGAATATCTTGCCGTTACTCCGTGGGGAGATCTGTATCCTTGCCATCAATTTGTAGGACAGGAAGAGTTCTTGATGGGAAATGTGGATGATGGCATTGTCAGGCCGGAAATTGCAGATGATTTTCGTAGTTGTAACGTATATTCCAAAGATAAGTGCAGAGATTGTTTCGCAAAATTCTATTGCAGCGGTGGCTGTATGGCGAATTCTTATAATTTCCACGGTACGATCCACGATACATATGATATCGGGTGCGAGATGCAGCGGAAACGTGTAGAATGCGCGATTATGATAAAAGCAGCGTTGGCAGAAGAATAGTAGAAATCAAGGCAGAAGAAGCAGAAAGGAAGTAAATCATGAAGAAGAACAAAGGCATACTGAGCCTGATTCTGACCGCTGTATTGGTCGTATTGCTTGGATTCACAGTGCTGGTTGGTCTCGGAGAGACCGGAACGGGTGCAATGAAGAATATTAAGCTTGGTCTGGATCTTAAAGGTGGTGTCAGCATTACTTATCAGGTAAAAGATGACAATCCGACAGAAGAAGAGATGAGTGATACCATCTATAAACTTCAAAAACGTGTAGAGCAGTATAGTACAGAGGTAAGCGTATATCAGGAAGGTGATGACAGAATTAATGTCGAGATTCCTGGAGTTACAGACGCCAACGCGATTCTGGATGAGCTGGGAAAACCGGGGGCACTGGAATTTCAGACACAGGATGGAGAGACGGTTATTACAGGTTCTGATGTAAAGACAGCGTCTGCGCAGTCAGGACAGGATGATATGGGGAATAAAGAGTACTCTGTAGAACTGGATCTGACAGATGAAGGTGCAGAAAAGTTTGCGGAAGCTACGGAGGCAAATGTTGGAAAGCAGATTTCCATCATTTATGATGGTGAAGTTATCAGCAGCCCGAGAGTCAATGAAGCAATCACTGGAGGACAGGCATATATCACAGGAAACTTCACATACGAAGAGGCAGATAATCTTGCTTCTACGATTCGTATCGGTGGACTGAAGCTGGAACTGGAAGAATTACGTTCCAACGTAGTCGGAGCGCAGTTAGGAGAACAGGCAATCAGCACAAGCTTGAAGGCAGGAGCGATTGGTCTGGCAATTGTATTCATATTCATGATCTTTGTATATTATCTTCCAGGTTTTGCTGCTGGTCTGGCACTGATCATTTATACAGAACTTGTATTACTTATATTAAATGCATTTAACATTACGTTGACTTTACCAGGTATTGCAGGTATCATCCTTGGTATTGGTATGGCTGTGGATGCAAATGTTATTATATTTGCCCGTGTGCGTGAGGAGATGACACGCGGAAAGAGTGTGAAGAATTCTCTGAAGACCGGATTCCAGAAAGCGATGTCTGCAATTGTGGATGGTAACGTGACTACATTGATTGCAGCAGCGGTTCTGTGGTTAAAAGGTTCTGGTACAGTAAAAGGATTTGCACAGACTCTGGCGATCGGTATTATTGTATCTATGTTCACTGCATTAGTGATTACAAGAATGATCGTATATGCATTCTATGCTGTTGGACTTCGCAATGAAAAATTGTATTATCGTCCGAAGAAAGAAAGAACGCCAATCAATTTCCTGGGTAAGAAGAAAGTGTTCTTTGTAATCTCTTTGGTACTGATCATTGGTGGATTTGCAGTCATGGGTGTTAATTCATCCAGAGGAAATGGAGCATTTGCATATAGTCTGGAATTCGAAGGTGGTACTTCTACGAATGTAACATTTAACGAAGATTATTCGATTGAAGAGATTGATGAGAAGATCGTTCCAATTGTAGAAGAGGTTACTGGAGATCACAATGTACAGACTCAGAAGGTAGCCGGTACTAATCAGGTTGTGATCAAGACCGTGACTTTGGAATTGGATCAGCGTGAAGCTTTGAATCAGGCAATGGTAGATAATTTCCAGGTTGATGAGTCGAAGATCTCTGCTGAGAATATTAGTTCTACTGTAAGTAATGAGATGCGTCAGGATGCGATCATAGCAGTAATCGTTGCTACGATCTGTATGCTTCTGTATATCTGGTTCAGATTTAAGGATATTCGATTTGCGGCCAGTGCAATTTTTGCATTGCTTCATGACGTTTTGATTGTTCTTGGATTCTATGCAGTGGCAAGAATCTCTGTAGGTAATACATTTATTGCATGTATGCTGACGATCGTAGGTTACTCTATCAATGCAACAATCGTTATATTCGACCGTATTCGTGAGGAACTTCATTATCAGTCCAAGACGACAGAGCTTTCAGAAGTTGTTAATAAGAGTATTACCCAGACACTTACAAGAAGTATTTATACTTCTTTGACAACTTTCGTAATGGTAGCGATTCTGTTTGTTATGGGAGTAAGTTCTATTCGTGAGTTTGCAGCACCGCTGATGGTTGGTATTATCTGTGGAGCATATTCTTCTGTATGTATTACAGGAGCACTCTGGTATGTAATGAGAACGAAGTTGGGCAAAAAACAGACTTCCAAGAATAGCAATAAGAAAAAATAGTATGAGATGATGAAGCAGCCATTGTTATCTGATTTGTAGAATCAGAGATGACATGGCTGCTTTTTTCTATAAGAAGTTTTATTTGGAGTGGGATGAAAGATGGAAAGATGGGTACTTTTGAGAAAAGGTGCAGATTTTGAAGCAATTGGAAAAAAATACCATATTAGTCCAAGGCTTGCCTGTCTGATCCGGAACAGAGATATTATAGGTGAAGAAGAAATCCATCAATATCTTAATGGAACGATTACGGATCTGTATGACGGTATGCTGATGAAAGATATGGATAAAGCTTTGGATATCCTGAGAGAAAAGATTGCAGGACAACAGAAGCTTCGCGTCATAGGAGATTATGATATTGATGGAATCAATGCTTCTTATATTCTGTTGGAAGGTCTGGAGCGTCTGGGGGCGGATGTGGATTGCGATATTCCAAATCGAATAACAGACGGGTATGGGCTGAATATTGATCTGATCGAACGTGCGTATGATGATGGGATAGATACCATCGTTACCTGTGATAACGGAATTGCGGCAGCGGATGAAATCGCATATGGGAAGCAGTTGGGAATGACCATTATAGTGACGGATCACCATGAGGTGCCATATTGTGAGGATGATGGAAAGAAAACGTATCGTCTTCCGTTGGCAGATGCGGTCATTGATCCCAAGCAACCGGGCTGTGAATATCCTTTTAAGGGCTTGTGTGGAGCGGCGATTGCTTACAAGCTTGTGGAGGCGCTTTGCGAATCTATGGGAAGAGATGTAGATGATCTGGATGATCTGATTGAAAATGCTGCTATTGCAACAGTAGGTGATGTTATGGATCTGGAAGGAGAAAATCGTATTCTGGTAAAAGAAGGGCTGCAAATGTTGGGAAGAACTCGTAACCAGGGACTGCGCTCTTTGATGGAGTGTACTGGTGTTCAAAAAGATCAGATTCGGGCTTATCATATTGGATTTGTTCTGGGGCCATGCCTGAATGCAAGCGGCAGGCTAGATACGGCAAAGCGGGCGTTAAAACTCTTGCGTGCAAAAGATAAAAAAGAAGCGGACATACTGGCAGGAGAATTAAAAGCATTGAATGACAGCCGAAAAGATCTGACGGATGCGGCGGTAAAGCAGGCGATAGAGCTGGTAGAGACAACGGCTGTGGGACAGGATAAAGTTCTAGTCATCTATCTGCCGGGATGCCATGAAAGTATTGCTGGAATTGTGGCTGGACGTATTCGTGAGATTTACTATAAACCAGTGTTTGTATTGACTGATGCGGAAGAAGGAATCAAAGGTTCGGGAAGATCGATCGAAGCTTATTCTATGTATGAGGAGTTAAGTAAATGTCAGAAGCTGCTGACCAGATATGGAGGACATAAACTGGCAGCAGGTCTGTCATTGGAAAAAGAAAATATTGAAAGATTACGGTATATGTTAAATGCTAACTGTACACTTCAAGAAGAGGATCTGGCAGAAAAAGTAGTGATTGACATGGAGATGCCGTTTTCCTGTGTGACAGAAGAGCTAGTCCAGGAACTGTCATTGTTGGAACCATTTGGAAAAGGGAATACAAAACCAGTATTTGCGGCAAAGAGTGTAGAAATTCTAAGTGGGAAAATTCTTGGAAAAAATAAAAATGTACTAAAACTTCAGGTACAAGATTCTGCCGGTACTCAAATAGAAGCTATGTATTTTCAGAATATAGATCAGTTCTTATCAGAACTTGAGGAAAACTATGGTGTTTTTGAAGTTGAGTCGATGTTGGCTGGCAAAAAGAATCATATCATTCTGATGCTTACCTATTATCCTGGAATGAATGAATATATGGGGAAGAAGACACCTCAGATTGTTATTACGCATTTTCGTTGTCAAATAACATTGAAAAACCCTAAGAAATAGCAGGAAAACAGCAGATTTATTTGAAAATCGCATAAACTAATGCTATACTTAGGATTGTATTTTAATAGAATGGAGAGATTGTTATGAAACCGATTGAAGAGTACGTAAGAAGTATTCCGGATTTTCCAGAACCGGGAATTATATTTAGAGATGTGACCAGTGTGCTTCAGGATGCTGACGGGCTTCATCTTGCGATAGATCTTATGCAGGAGAAGTTGAAGGATGTAGAGTTTGACGTGATTGTTGGGCCTGAATCCAGAGGATTTATTTTCGGAGTGCCGATTGCATATAATCTGCATAAACCATTTATTCCGATTCGAAAAAAGGGAAAACTTCCATGTGAGACGGTTTCAATCAGATATGACCTGGAATATGGCACGGCGGAACTTGAGATGCATCGCGATGCAATCAAGCCAGGACAGAAAGTAGTCATCATTGATGATTTGATTGCGACAGGCGGTACCAATGAGGCTATGGTAAAGTTGGTGGAAGGTCTTGGCGGAGAAGTTGTCAAAACGGTATTTTTGATGGAATTAAAGGGTCTAAAAGGCCGGGAAAGATTAAAAGGATATGATGTTGAATCTGTAATTGCATATCCAGGAAAATAATACGAACGAAAAATATAAGACAGGAAGGAGGCGTTAATATGTCAAAGACAACAACCTATGAGGCTATCGATGGTCGAATCGCGACAGAATCTGTTATGGGGGATAATGCGAAAGGGCTTGAGATTGTTGATGGTCATGCGGTAAAAGCACCAGGCGATTACGAAGATCCGGATCGTTTGTATGACATGTTAATTGCCCGTATCCGTAAGTATCACCCGTCAACAGATGTCTCAATGATTGAGAAGGCTTACCGTCTGGCATCTAAGGCACATGGCAGTCAGCGACGTAAGTCGGGAGAACCTTATATCGTACATCCACTTTGGGTCGCTATTATTCTGGCAGATCTGGAGATGGATAAAGAGACGATTGCATCAGGAATGCTTCATGATGTGGTGGAAGATACGGATGTTAGTGAAGAAGATATCAGAAGAGAATTCGGAGATGAAGTAGCGCTTTTGGTGGATGGTGTCACAAAGTTAGGACGTTTGTCTTATTCTTCTGATAAACTGGATGTACAAGCTGAAAATCTGCGCAAGATGTTCCTTGCTATGGCAAAGGATATTCGTGTCATTATTATTAAACTGGCCGACCGTCTTCATAATATGCGGACATTGCAATTCATGAAGCCTGAAAAGCAGAAAGAGAAAGCCAAAGAGACGATGGATATCTATGCGCCTATTGCCCAGCGTCTTGGTATATCTAAGATAAAGACAGAATTGGATGATCTGGCACTGAAATATTCCCAACCAGAGGTGTTTTTTGATCTCGTAAAGCAGATTAATGCCAGAAAGACAGAACGAGAAGAGTTCGTTCAGCAGATTGTTGATGAAGTATCTGAACATATGAAGAATGCTAATATTAAGGCGGAAGTAAATGGCAGGGTAAAGCATTTCTTCAGCATCTATAAAAAAATGGTGAATCAGGATAAAACGGTGGATCAGATCTATGATCTGTTCGCAGTCCGTATTATTGTTGAGTCTGTAAAGGATTGTTATGCAGCCCTGGGTGTGATCCATGAGATGTATACGCCGATTCCAGGACGTTTTAAAGACTACATTGCGATGCCTAAGCCGAATATGTATCAGTCTTTGCATACAACACTAATGAGTTCGGTCGGTCAGCCTTTTGAGATTCAGATTCGTACGGAAGAAATGCATAAGACCGCGGAATATGGTATTGCGGCCCACTGGAAATATAAGGAATCTAATGATGGTAAGAAGAGTGTTGAGGCGCAGGAAGAAGAAAAACTAAGTTGGCTCAGACAGATTCTGGAATGGCAGCGCGATATGTCGGATAACCGGGAATTCATGAATCTGATCAAAGGTGACCTGGATCTGTTTGCAGAAGATGTCTATTGTTTCACTCCACAGGGAGATGTGAAGAACTTGCCGAATGGATCTACACCGATTGATTTCGCATACGCGATTCATAGTGCTGTCGGCAATAAGATGGTTGGCGCCAGAGTGAACGGTAAGCTTGTAAATATTGATTACAAGATACAGAACGGAGACAGAATAGAGATACTGACTTCTCAGAATTCTAAAGGACCAAGCCGTGACTGGCTGAATGTTGTTAAGAGTACACAAGCAAAAAATAAAATTAATCAATGGTTCAAAAAGGAATTCAAAGAAAGTAATATTATAAAGGGAAAAGAAATGATTGCGGCCTACTGTAAGGCGAAAACAATCAATCCAAGCAATATTCTCAATCCAAGATATCAAGAGATTGTGCAGAAAAAATATGGTTTTAAGGATTGGGACTCTGTTTTGGCAGCAATTGGTCATGGGGGGTTAAAAGAAGGTCAGGTCGTTAATCGACTGGTAGAAGAATACAGTAAAGAGCATAAGCAAGAGCTCACGGATGAGGTTGTTATGGAAAAAGTTGCTGAGGCAGCAAAAAATAAGGTTCATATTGCCAAGTCTAAGAGCGGAATTGTCGTCAAAGGAATTGATGATGTGGCTGTGCGTTTCTCCAGATGCTGTAATCCGGTGCCGGGAGATGAAATCGTAGGATTTGTCACACGAGGAAGAGGACTTTCCATTCATCGAACAGATTGTGTCAATATGATTCATCTGACAGAAGCAGAGCGTGCCAGATTGATTGATGCAGAATGGGAAAGTGATGTAGCAGAGAAAGATGGAGGACAGTATCTGGCAGATATCAAGATGTATGCCCGTGACAGACAAGGACTGTTGATGGAGATGTCCAAAATCTTTACAGAGAATAATGTAGATGTGAAGTCCTTGAATGTACGGACCAGTAAGCAGGGAACTGCAACGATTGAAACCGGCTTTATCGTGCACAGCAGAGAAGAATTGGAAAGAGTCGTGAAGAAACTCCGTCAGATAGAAGGAATTATTGATATTGAAAGGGCGACAGGTTAATCATAAGATGAAAGTTGAGAGATTTGTTACAGGAATTATTAGCACTAATTGTTATTTGGCAATCAATGAAGAGACACGACAGGCAGTTGTAATTGATCCGGCTGCCAGTCCGTCCTATCTGATGAAACATATCAGATCAGAAGGGCTTAAGATTGAAGCGATTCTTTTGACTCATGGACATTTTGACCATATGATGGGAATTGATGGATTCCTGGCCGAATATGATGTTCCAGTGTATGTTCATGAAGACGATGAGGATGTGATGAATCAGCCAGAGTTGAATCTGTCATCCACCTATACATCCGGTTACACATTTTCTGGAGCACATTATATGAAAGATAATCAGGTGCTTACGTATGCGGGATATGATTTTCAGGTGATTCATACTCCGGGGCATACCAGAGGTGGATGTTGTTATTATGTGGAATCAGAAGGCGTATTGTTCAGTGGAGATACGTTGTTCCAGAATTCAGTGGGACGTACAGATTTTCAGAATAGCAGTACTTCGGATCTGATTCGATCTATTCGCGAAAAGTTGATGCTCCTTCCAGATGATACACATGTATATCCGGGACATATGGGAGAGACAACGATTGGTCATGAAAGAAAATATAATCCATATATATAGATTGGAGTATTGGAATGATTCAGATTATATGTAGAAGTGAAGCGTATATTTATAATGTGTATCATATGATAAAGGCTTTTTATCCGTCTGAAGATGTTGTCAGTCAGGTGGAGGAAAAAGCCTCTAATTATGTAACGGTATTGCTTCAGGATGGTAGTATGATTGTTGTGGATGCAGATTATATATCAGAAGAACTATCGGAAAAAGAAGTGAAATATCGGATCGATACCTTTATTTATCAAAAATTGGCAGATGTAACGGGACATACACTTGCATGGGGAATTCTGACTGGAGTGCGCCCTACGAAGATAGCAATGAATAAACTGGAAGAAGGCTGGAATCAGGAGACTTTTGTACCATGGTTCATGGATGATTGTAAAGTAAGCCGCCAGAAGGCAGAATTGTCTTGGAAGATTGCAGAGAGGGAGAGAGAACTGTTGCAAAGACTGGACTATCAAGATGGATATAGCCTTTATGTAGGGATTCCATTTTGTCCGTCTGTCTGTACCTATTGTTCTTTCAGTTCTGGTGCATTGGCAGAGTGGGAACACCGGGTAGAAGATTATCTGCAGGCACTGTGCAAAGAGCTTTGTTTTATTGGAAAAAGATCGGCAGGCAAAAAGCTGAATAGTATTTACATAGGTGGTGGAACGCCAACAACGCTGAGTGCTTCACAGATGGATCGTTTACTTGATTGTATCGAAGAATATTTTCCCAGAGAATATCTGCTGGAATATACGGTAGAAGCCGGAAGACCGGATAGTATTACTCGCGAAAAATTAGAAGTGATTAAAAAACATGGAATTACCCGTATCTCAATTAATCCGCAGAGTATGCAGCAAAAGACGCTGGAAGCGATCGGCAGAAAGCACAGTGTAGAAGAGATTATAGAAGCATATCACCTGGCAAGGGAAATTGGCTTCGACAATATTAATATGGACATTATTGCCGGACTGCCGGGAGAAGATATGGAAGATATGCAAGATACTCTGAGGCAGATTGAACGCCTTGCCCCAGACAGCCTGACCGTCCATTCACTTGCAATCAAACGTGCGGCCAAGATGGAATTAAAAGATCTGGAACAGGATACACAGAAGATATCCCGGACGCTTTCTGGTATGATCTTAGAAGCTTCGGAGGCAGCAAAACGAATGGATCTGGTGCCATATTATTTGTACCGGCAGAAGAATATTGCAGGAAATTTCGAAAATGTTGGTTATGCAAAGGTTGACAAAGCCGGAATATACAATATACTTATTATGGAGGAAAAACAATCCATAATTGCTGCAGGTGCAGGTGCATCGACGAAGATCGTATTACCGGAGCCGATTCTGGTCCCGGGCAGCAAAAAGAAGAAGATGACCCGACTGATAAGGGTAGAGAATGTGAAAGCGATCGATGCTTACATTGAACGTATCGACGAGATGATAGAGCGAAAAGGAGAATGGTTATGGCATTAAAGAAGAAACCGGTCACCGGGATGAAAGACATGCTTCCCAAAGAGATGGAGATCCGTGATTATGTGATTCAGCTGATCAAGGATACTTATAAGACCTATGGGTTTACCTCTATGGAGACTCCATGCGTGGAGCATATTGAAAACCTGTGCAGTAAGCAGGGCGGAGATAATGAAAAGTTGATTTTTAAGATTCTGAAGCGCGGCGAGAAGCTGAAGATTGATGAGGCAGAAGAGGAGAATGATCTGGTAGATGGCGGACTGCGTTATGACCTGACGGTGCCTCTTGCAAGATATTATGCCAACCATTCGAACGAGCTGCCGGCTCCATTCAAAGCCTTACAGATTGGCAACGTATGGAGAGCAGACCGTCCGCAAAAAGGACGTTTTCGTCAGTTTATGCAATGTGATATAGATATTTTGGGAGAGCCGGGCAATCTTGCAGAAATCGAGCTGATTCTGGCGACAACAGCGATGCTTGGCAAATTGAACTTTCATAATTTTACGGTATGTATCAATGACCGAAATATCTTAAAAGCAATGGCTGCATACAGTGGATTTAAAGAAGAAGATTACGATGAGGTTTTCATTATTCTGGATAAGATGGATAAGATTGGTGCAGAAGGAGTAGCTGCAGAGCTTCAAGAGATGGGATATACGAAGGAAAATGTAGAGACCTATCTTCAGCTTTTTGATGAAGTGGCTCCAAATGTGGAAGGAATCCGTTATCTGAAGGAGAAGTTAGGGGATGATCTTTCTGATCAGACAGCAGACGGCATGGAAATGATCATCTCAAGTGTAGAAGCTGCAAAAGAATGTGAATTTAACATCAAGTTCGACCCGACCCTGGTAAGAGGCCAATCCTATTATACCGGTACTATTTTTGAAGTAACGATGGACGACTTCGGAGGTTCTGTTGCAGGCGGAGGACGGTATGATAAGATGATCGGTAAATTCACCGGTCAGGATACACCGGCCTGTGGTTTCTCGATTGGATTTGAGAGAATCGTTATGCTGCTTCTGGAAAATGGATATGAAGTTCCGAAAAAAGGAAGTAAGAAGGCTTATCTTCTGGAGAAAAATATGCCAAAAGAAGGCTTGTTAAAGGTATTATCACTTGCAAAAGCAGACAGAGAAGCAGGCAGACAGGTGCTGATCGTGAACATGAAGAAGAATAAGAAATTCCAGAAAGAACAGCTGACGGCAGACGGTTATGAAGAGATCATCGACTGTTATGCTGATTCCGTGGAAAATATATAAATATATCCTGAAGGATGAAAAAGGAGATAAAGACTATGGCAGAGTCAATGCAAGGGTTAAAGAGAACCCATAGATGTGGAGAATTATCCAGCGCCAATATTGGTGAGACAGTCACTATTATGGGATGGGTACAGAAGAACCGTAACAAAGGCGGGCTGGTATTTGTAGATGTAAGAGACCGTTCTGGAATTATTCAGGTGGTATTCGAAGAAGGAAAGGCAGAAGCTGCGCTGATCGAAAAAGCAGCAAAGCTTCGTGCTGAGTTCGTTGTAGCTGTTGTTGGTAAAGTAGAAAAACGTTCCGGTGCAGTAAATGAGAACCTGGCAACCGGAAAGATTGAGATCATTCCGGAAGAGCTTCGGATTCTTTCGGAGTCTGAGACGCCGCCGTTCCCAATTGAAGAGAATTCCAAGACAAAAGAAGAAGTACGTCTGAAATACAGATATCTGGATTTGAGAAGGCCGGATCTTCAGCGCAACTTAATGATGAGAAGTAAAGTTGCAACACTGACTCGTCAGTTCCTGGCAGATGAAGGCTTCTTAGAGATCGAGACCCCGGTACTGATCGGAAGTACTCCGGAAGGAGCCAGAGATTATCTGGTGCCAAGCCGTGTACATCAGGGACATTTTTATGCGCTGCCACAGTCACCGCAGCTTTTTAAGCAGCTGCTGATGTGTTCTGGATATGACCGTTACTTCCAGCTGGCAAAGTGTTTCCGTGATGAGGACTTACGTGCAGACCGCCAGCCGGAATTTACGCAGATTGATATGGAGCTGTCTTTTGTGGATGTGGATGATGTTATCGATGTCAATGAAAGACTGCTTGCAAAGTTGTTCAAAGAAGTACTTGGGATAGAAGTATCTCTTCCGATTCCACGAATGACTTGGCAGGAAGCGATGGACCGCTATGGTTCTGATAAGCCGGACGTCCGCTTTGGCATGGAACTTACCAACGTCACAGAGGTGGTAAAGGACTGTGAATTTGTTGTATTCAAAGGTGCTATTGAAAATGGCGGAACAGTCCGTGGTATTAACGCTAAAGGACAAGGCGAGATGCCGCGTAAGAAGATTGATAAACTGGTATCCTTTGCGAAGGATTATGGCGCAAAAGGACTTGCTTATATTGCAATTCAGTCAGATGGAACAGTCAAATCATCTTTTGCCAAATTCATGAAAGAAGAAGAGATGACAGCTCTGATCAATGCTATGGACGGAGAAAATGGAGATTTATTACTCTTTGCGGCAGATAAAAATAAAGTCGTATGGGATGTCCTTGGTGCTCTTCGTCTGGAGCTTGCACGTCAGATGGATCTGTTAGACAAGAATGAGTACAAATTCCTGTGGATCACAGAGTTCCCATTGTTAGAGTGGAACGAAGAACAGAATCGCTATACGGCAATGCACCACCCATTTACAATGCCGATGGAAGAAGACCTTCCATACATTGACACTGATCCGGGACGTGTACGTGCAAAAGCTTATGATATTACCCTGAATGGAAATGAGATCGGCGGTGGAAGTGTTAGAATCTTCAATCCTGAGATTCAGAGCAAGATGTTCGAAGTGCTTGGATTTACACCGGAGCAGGCTCAGGAGCAGTTTGGCTTCCTGTTAACTGCGTTCAAATACGGTGTTCCGCCACATGCAGGGCTGGCTTATGGTCTTGACAGACTGGTCATGCTGATGGCTAAGCAGGACAGCATCCGTGATGTCATTGCATTCCCGAAGGTAAAGGACGCATCTGATCTGATGACAGAGGCCCCGACAACAGTTGCACAGGAGCAGTTGGATGAACTGGGCCTTCAGATTGTGGAAACGGAATAGAAATGTTGTATTTTCATATAAAGATGGGAGGATCACAACCTCCCATCTTAATCTCTAAAAAGAGTTTATACCTTTTTCAAATAACAAAAAAACTTGAAATTCGTTAGAATTTCAAGTTTTTTTAGAGCGACAGACGGGGTTCGAACCCGCGACCCCGACCTTGGCAAGGTCGTACTCTACCAACTGAGCCACTGTCGCATTTTTTTATGTTTTGTGTTCCTCAGAACAATAAATAATATACTACAAGAATGTTTATCTGTCAACACCTTTTTTCAAAAATATTGAAAAAATTTCGAAAATTTAAAATTTGAAAAAATAATATATATTATGGTATACTGGTGCAGTATGAAAGTGAAAACAGATAAAGGAAGTGGAGAGATGAACGAACAGCAGACAATTAAAATAGGCTTACTGGGACTCGGTACAGTTGGCAGCGGAGTTTATAAGATTATAGAGCGCCAGAAAGAAGAGATGGTCAAGAAAACAGGTGCCCGTCTGGAAATAGCAGGTATTTTGGTTCATAATCTGAATAAAGTAAGAGACGGTGTGGATACATCTCTTTTGACGGATCGATGGGAAGATATCATTAATAATGATGAGATTTCCATTGTCATTGAGGTGATGGGTGGAATTGAACCTGCGAAGACGATGATTCTGGAGGCATTAAATTCCGGAAAGAATGTGGTGACGGCGAACAAAGATCTGGTCGCAGAGTATGGAAGAGAACTTCTGGATGCGGCAGAGAATAATGGCGTGGATTTCCTTTTTGAAGCAGCGGTGGCCGGAGGTATCCCGATCATTCGTCCATTGAAGCAGTGTCTGGCTGCAAATGAAATGGATGAAGTGATCGGAATTGTCAATGGAACGACCAATTATATCCTGACAAAGATGTTTGAAGAAGGAATGGATTTTGATGAAGCACTGGAAAAAGCGACGGAACTTGGTTATGCAGAGGCAGATCCGACTGCAGATATCGAGGGACTGGATGCAGGAAGAAAAGTTGCGATTATGGCTTCCATCGCGTTCCATTCCAGAGTGACATTTTCCGATGTATATACGGAAGGGATTACGAAGATCTCTGCAAGGGATATCAATTATGCAAAGGAATTTGGCAATGTGATCAAGTTACTGGGGGTTGCACATAATACAGAAGATGGTATTGAGGTATCTGTACATCCGATGATGATTCCTCAGGAGCATCCTCTTGCATCAGTAAGAGATTCCTTCAATGCAGTATTCGTACATGGAGATGCAGTGGATGATGTCATGTTCTACGGACGTGGTGCCGGAGAATTTCCAACGGCCAGTGCCATTATGGGAGATGTCATTGATGTGGTGAGAGATATTCAGTATCACTGCACCGGAAGAATCAGCTGTACTTGTTACCGTGAGACTAAGGTGAAGGAATTTCGTGAGGTAAAGAATAAGTTTTTCCTGCGCATGCAGGTGGATAATAAACCGGGGGTTCTGGCAGCAATCGCCAGTGTATTTGGCGTGCATCAGGTCAGTATCTCGAAAGTAATCCAGAAAATCATTACGGACGGGGTCGCTGAACTGGTTATCGTGACAGAAGCAGTAAAGGAATATCATATGGAGGATGCTCTGGAGCATCTCAAAGATATGGAGACTACTCGTGAAATCAGCAGTGTGATCAGGGAATACTAGGAATTATGAATGAAAGAAGAAATATAATGAATCCGCTGGCAACAGAGCGTATTGACAAATTAATTGCAAAATTTGCAATCCCCGCCATCATCAGTATGCTGGTGAGTTCCCTATATAATATCGTGGACCAGATCTTTATCGGACAGGGAGTTGGAATGCTGGGAAATGCGGCCACTAATATTGCATTTCCGATTTCTATTATCTGTACGGCAACGGCTCTTTTGTTGGGGATCGGAAGCGCATCTAATTTTAATCTAAAGTCAGGAGCCGGTGAATCAGAAGAAGCAAGCAAGATTGTCGGGACTGGCCTTGCAATGCTGGTTATCTGCGGTGTGATCATTGCTGTGGTTGTATTATTTTTTTTGGATCCTCTTCTACAGTTATTCGGAGTGACACCGGATGTATTGCCATATGCACAGGATTATACAGGAATTACAGCGTTTGGAATCCCGTTTCTGATTCTGACAACAGGTGGCAATCATCTGATCCGGGCAGACAGAAGTCCGACTTATTCCATGGCATGCATGTTGACTGGGGCAATTATCAATACGATATTGGATCCTCTGTTTATCTTTGGATTTCACTGGGGAATTAAAGGAGCAGCCTGGGCCACTATTATTGGCCAGATTATATCAGGGATTCTGGTAATCGTGTATTTCCTACGGTTTCGAAAATTAGAATTAAATTGGTCAATGCTCCGTCCAAAAGGGAAGTACCTGAGAGCCATTGTCTCCCTGGGAATGGCGTCCTGCATTAATCAGATTGCTATGGCGATTGTTCAGATCGTGATGAATAATACTTTGCGGTATTATGGCGCAGAGTCTATGTATGGAACCGATATTCCACTTGCCTGTGTAGGAGTTATTTCAAAGGTAAATATGGTCTTTATGGCCATCTGTATCGGAATCTCTCAGGGATGTCAGCCAATCTGGGGATTTAATTATGGAGCAGGACAGTATGACCGGGTAAAACAGACTTACAAGAAAGCATTTCAGATATCTTTGACAATAGGCATCATTTTCTTTTTATGCTTTCAGCTCTTTCCGCGGCAGCTGGTCAGCATATTTGGTACCGGAAGTGAAGAATACTTCCGGTTTGCAGAAAGATATTTCCGCATCTTTATGTTCATGACATTTATCAATGGAATTCAGCCCATGTCTTCCGGATTCTTTACGTCCATCGGGAAGGCGAAACTGGGGATTGTAGTATCACTGACGAGGCAGATTATCTTCCTGCTTCCGTTGATTCTGATCTTCCCGCTCTTTATGGGAATTGATGGAGTAATGTATGCGGGACCGATTGCAGATGGAGCTGCGGCAATTGTTGCAATCGGATATTCTGTTCGTGAATTGAAGAGATTTCGTGAAGATGGAATATAAAAAATTATAATGTATTCATTGAAAAAGTAAATAATCAACCATCAGAGAGACTTGTTGAAAACCCAGAGTTTATGGGGATTGTTTCCAAAAACGTGAAAAAAGCAACAAAATTGTGAATATTATAACTGGATTGTTGCAAAATACACACAAAAAAGCGCGTTGACAAAGAAAAAAACGACAGATATAATGAGGAAAAATAAAAAACAAGAAGTTGGCTGATGGATTCGAGAGAGATTCTGGTTCTTGTTATCAGAACGCCGAAGGGGCAAGAGGGAAATTGAAACTCTCAGGCAAAAGGAATCGAATCCGGACAATACTCTGAAGGACAAACGACAGGGGACTGTGTGATCCAGATGGATCATGCAGTCCTTTTTCTCTTGTTTGACAGAAGAAGGCTGTTAAAGAAGGAGGAGCAAAAATGGAATTGAAAACCCCATTATATGATGCACATGTGAAAGCCGGAGGAAAGATCGTACCATTTGGCGGATATTTACTGCCGGTACAGTATGGAACCGGAGTGATCAAAGAACATATGGCTGTCCGCACACAAGCCGGATTATTTGATGTATCTCACATGGGTGAAGTGCTGTGTGAAGGAAAAGATGCACTCCAGAATCTTCAGATGATTCTGACGAACAATTTTGACAATATGGTAGACGGTCAGGCAAGATATAGCCCGATGTGCAATGAGAATGGCGGTACAGTGGATGATCTGATTGTATATAAGAAATCAGATAACCATTACTTTATCGTAGTAAATGCAGCAAATAAAGATAAGGATTATCAGTGGATGTTGGATCACCAGTTTGGAGAAGTGATATTTACTGATGTGTCAGAGCAGTATGCACAGCTGGCATTGCAGGGACCAAAAGCAATGGAGATCTTAAAAAAGCTTACGGCGGAAGAGAATATTCCAAAGAAGTATTATCATGCTGTGTTTGATACAGAAGTTGCCGGAATTCCTTGTATTATTTCTAAGACTGGATACACAGGAGAAGATGGAGTAGAGCTTTATCTTGACAGCAGCAATGCTGAGAAAATGTGGGATGCTCTTCTGGAAGCCGGAAAAGAAGACGGTTTGATTCCATGTGGACTGGGAGCAAGAGATACCCTTCGCATGGAAGCAGCAATGCCTCTCTATGGTCATGAGATGGACGATACAGTATCTCCATTAGAGACAGGACTTGGTTTTGCAGTAAAGATGAAGAAAGATGACTTTATCGGGAAAGCGGCATTAGAAGAGAAGGAAGCACCTCAGAGAACACGTATCGGCCTGAAAGTAACCGGACGTGGAATTATCAGAGAGCATCAGGAAGTATTTAAAGATGGAGAAAAGATTGGTCTTACTACTTCCGGAACGCACTGTCCATATCTTGGATATCCAATCGCAATGGCACTGGTTGCAGAAGGCAGTGCAGAATTGGGTGATAAGGTAGAGGTCGAAGTAAGAGGCCGAAAAGTAGAAGCAGAAGTGGTGGCACTTCCATTCTATAAAAGAAGTAAATAATAAACAAAAAGCCAATATAAAGAAAAAAGGAGATAAAACGATGGAATTAAGAGAAGGATTATTGTATTCAAAGTCACACGAATGGGTAAAGGAAGAAGGAGATGTTGCTGTGATTGGTCTTACAGACTATGCACAGTCTGAACTTGGAGACTTGGTATTTGTCAATCTTCCGGAAGAGGGAGACGAGATCTCTATAGGCGAAGCATTTTCAGATGTTGAATCTGTTAAAGCAGTATCTGATGTGTATGCACCGGTTTCCGGAACTGTATGTGAGATTAACGAAGAACTCATGGATGCTCCAGAAAAGATTAATGAGGCACCATATGAAGCATGGTTTGTAAAAGTGAAAGATATTACAGAAAAGGAAGAACTCTTATCTGCAGAAGAATACAAGGCATTTGTAGAGAGTGAACAGGCATAATAGAACAGATTAAGGAAAGGCGGTGACGCTTTATGGGAAATTATATTCCGGGTACAAAGCAGGAACAGAAAGAGATGCTTGCGGAGATTGGCTTTGGATCTATGGAAGAATTGTTTGGGCATATTCCAGATGAAGTAAAAGTAAAAGGTGGACTTAAGATTCCGGAAGGAATGTCTGAACTGGAAGTCCGTAAAAAAGTAACGCAGATGGCAGAGAAAAATAAAGTATTTCCTGTGATTTTCCGTGGCGCAGGAGCATACAGACATTTTATACCATCGGTTGTAAAAAGCGTGATATCAAAGGAAAATCTGTTGACGGCATATACGCCATATCAGGCAGAGATCAGTCAGGGAATCCTGCAGTCTATCTTCGAATATCAGACGATGATCTGTGAACTTACAGGAATGGATACTTCGAACGCATCTGTCTATGACGGCGCAACTGCAGCGGCAGAAGGAATTGCAATGTGTCGGGAAAGAAAGAGAAAGAAAGCACTTATTTCTGAGACTACAGATCCGAAGGTATTAGAAACAGTGAAGACCTATTGCTTTGGAAATGGTATGGATCTGGTTATGATCCCTTCGAAGGATGGTCTTACAGATGTAGATGCACTTTGTGAACTGATCGATGACACTACGGCCTGTGTATATATTCAGCATCCAAACTACTATGGAAGTCTGGAAGACGCACAGGCTATCGGTGAGATTGTACATGAAGCAGGAGCAAAATATATCATGGGTGTGAATCCAATCTCTCTTGGAATCATCAAGACACCAAAAGAATATGGAGCAGATGTGGCAGTCGGAGAGGGACAGCCTCTGGGTCTTCCACTTGCATTTGGCGGCCCGTATGTTGGATTTATGGCATGTGTATCAGCCATGACAAGAAAGCTTCCGGGAAGAATCGTAGGACAGACAACGGATCATAATGGAAAAGTTGGATATGTACTGACTCTACAGGCAAGAGAACAGCATATCCGCAGAGAAAAAGCATCCAGCAATATCTGTTCTAATCAGGCGCTGTGTGCGCTGGCGGTTGGAGTATATCTGGCGTCTGTAGGCGGCGAAGGATTGAAAAATGTTGCAACACAATGTACTTCAAAGGCTCATTATATGGCAAAAGAATTGGAGAAAACCGGTTATCAGATTGAGAACAAAGGCGAATATTTCCATGAGTTTGTGACTGTATCAGATGTTCCTTCTGAAAAGGTATTGAATGCACTGGAACAAGAAGGAATCCTCGGAGGATATCCATTGGATGAACATAGAATTTTGTGGTGCTGCACCGAGATGAACAGTAAAGAAGACATTGACAGAGCAGTTGCCATCATAAAGGAGGTGTAATGGATGTTAATATTTGAGAAAGGAAAAGAAGGAAGAGGACTGAGTCTGTTTCCAGAGTGTGATGTAGACGTAGTCTTGCCGGAGGAAAAAGACCAGAGAGAACTTGCATTACATTTGCCGGAACTTTCTGAAAATGAGATTAGCAGACACTACACGGAACTTGCCAAGAAATGTCATGGAGTGAATGATGGATTCTATC
Organism: Bariatricus sp. SGI.019; assembly: GCF_050315235.1. Taxonomy (NCBI): domain Bacteria; kingdom Bacillati; phylum Bacillota; class Clostridia; order Lachnospirales; family Lachnospiraceae; genus Bariatricus; species Bariatricus sp. SGI.019. The sequence goes on from NZ_JBNPOQ010000003.1 coordinate 122,255, forward strand.
CACTTGGTTCCTGTACCATGAAATATAATCCGAAGATCAACGAGGATATGGCTGCATTGCCAGGATTTACAGAGATTCATCCGCTTCAGCCGGCACATACTGTACAGGGATGTATGGAAGTTATGAAGACACTGGAGTCATATCTGTGTGAGATTACGGGCATGAGTCAGATGACATTACAGCCGGCAGCAGGAGCCCACGGTGAGTTTACCGGACTTCTCCTTATTAAAGCATATCATCAAAGCAGAGAAGATCAGAAACGAACCAAGATCATCGTTCCTGATTCTGCTCATGGAACCAATCCGGCCAGTGCTGTAATGGCAGGGTTCTCCGTTGTCAGCATTCCATCAGGACCGGATGGATGCGTGGATCTTGAGAAACTGCGCGAGGCAGCCGGAGATGATGTGGCAGGTCTGATGCTTACCAATCCAAATACGGTTGGACTGTTTGATAAAAATATTCTTGAGATTACGAAGATCATTCATGAATGCGGTGGTCAGTGCTACTATGACGGTGCGAACTTAAATGCCGTTATGGGAACGGTACGACCAGGTGATATGGGATTTGATGTGATCCATCTGAATCTTCATAAAACATTCTCAACGCCTCATGGAGGAGGAGGTCCGGGAAGTGGACCGGTCGGTTGTAAAGAACATCTGGCACAGTTCCTTCCGTCTGTACTTGTGGAAGGTACAGAAGAGCTACAGTTTGGGAAAGCAGAGCACAGTATCGGTGAGATGAAGAGCTTCTATGGTAACTTCCTTGTAGCAGTCAGAGCGCTTACTTATGTCATGACGCTTGGAAGAGAAGGAATCCCACAAGCCAGCCAGAATGCTGTCCTGAATGCAAATTATATGATGAATAAGTTAAAGGACATCTATACGATGGCATATGACGAAGTATGTATGCATGAGTTTGTTATGAGCCTTTCTGATCTTAAGAAAGCTACAGGAGTATCTGCAATGGATATTGCCAAGGGACTTCTTGATAATGGCATTCATCCGCCGACAATGTACTTCCCATTAATCGTAGATGAGGCTTTGATGGTGGAACCGACAGAAACAGAATCCAAAGAAACACTGGATGAAGCGATCCGTGTATTCAGAGGATTATATGAGCTTGCCAAAGAAGACGCGCAGCAGCTTCATCAGGCACCTGTCTCAACGCCGGTGACAAGACTGGATGAAGTAGGTGCAGCAAGGCATCCAGTACTTCGGTATGATTTTTCAAAATAGAATTACATTCTGGAAGAGGTATCAAAATGATAGATAAAATAACTTACATTGAAACGGCTAATACATACCCCTATCAGAATCTTGCGGTGGAGGAGTATCTGCTCCTCCATTGTGATAAAGAGGAATGTATTTTGTATCTCTGGCAGAACAGAAATACGGTTGTAATCGGACGAAATCAGAACGCATGGAAAGAGTGTCTGGTAAGTAAACTGGAAGAAGAAAACGGATATCCGGTACGCCGGCTTTCCGGCGGCGGTGCTGTCTACCATGATCTTGGAAACCTGAACTTCACTTTCCTTGTCAGAAAAGAAAACTATAATGTAGATAAACAGCTTCATGTTATTCTTGAAGCAGTAAAAAAGCTTGGAATCCATGCAGAAAAATCAGGACGTAATGATATTCTGATCGATGGGCATAAGTTTTCAGGAAATGCTTTTTATGAGCAAGGAGACTGCTGCTATCATCATGGAACACTGATGGTTCATGTTAATCTGGGAGAGTTGTCCAGATATCTGACGGTGTCAAAAGATAAGTTTCAGTCAAAAGGTGTGGATTCTGTCCGTGCAAGAGTCGCAAATCTGACAGAGTATGCACCGGATGCAACGGTGGAACTGTTAAAACAGAAGCTCTTGGAAGCATTTGAGGAAGTCTATGGGTTAAAAGCTAAGATTCTGAAAGTTGAGGATCTTGATGCACAGGAAATCGAGAAAAGGACAGAAAGATTTGCTTCCTGGGACTGGATTTTTGGAAAGAAACTAGATTTCCAGTATGAATTGTCCAATCGTTTTCCGTGGGGACAGGTAACATTACAGATGAAAGTAAAAAATGGAATCGTAGAAGATCTGAATGTATATTCTGATTCCATGAAGCCGGATCTGATTGCTGATCTAAGTTGCTATTTGAGAGGAATTCGTTACGAAAAGAATGCTATTTGCGAGGAACTTAAGCAATATAGTTCTGAGGATGAAGATGAAGAGCAGATGATGAAAGACATTGCAGACTGGATTCTGTCTATCGATTTGTAAAGGAGAAGGAACCTATGGGAGAGAAATTTGATGTTATTGTAATCGGTGCAGGACCGGGCGGCTATGTAGTTGCGATCAAAGCCGCAAAATCAGGGCTTCGCACAGCAATTGTGGAGAATAGAAGAGTGGGAGGAACATGCCTGAACAGAGGTTGTATTCCTGCAAAAGCGATGATCCATGCTTCTTCTGTTTACAAGGAAATGCAGGAAGGAGACAGGTTTGGAGTTGCGGCGTCGGATGTATCTTATGATTATGGCAAGATTGTGGCTTATAAGGAAGAGACAACGGATAAATTATGTCAGGGAATCGAACAGCTTTTGAAGGCGAACGCTGTGACACTCCTCTCTGGAAAGGGAACACTGGAAAAAGGAAAAGTAGTTAGAGTGGCAGGAGAAGAAGGAGAAGAGAGCTATGAAGCTGAAAATGTAATCCTGGCCGCTGGCTCTAAGCCGTTGGTCCTTCCAATCCCAGGACTTGATCTTCCGGGAGTATTGACCAGTGATGAGTTATTCCAATTAAGAGAGAGACCGGAAAGTCTTGTGATTATCGGCGGCGGAGTTATCAGCGTGGAATTTGCCAGTGTATATGCAAATCTTGGCTGTAAGGTTACCATTGTGGAAGCTATGCCAAGATTAATTCCTAATATGGACAAAGAGATATCTCAGAATCTGAAGATGATTCTGAAGAAACGAGGAATTGATATTCATACATCAGCAGCGGTACAGCGTGTAGAACAGGAAGATGATGGACAATATACCTGTGTGTTCACAGAGAAAGAAAAGGAAGTAAGAGTTTCTGCACAATATGTGTTGTGTGCAGTTGGAAGATGCCCGAATACGGACGGTCTGTTCGGGGATAACGTAGAACTTGATATGGAACGCGGACGTGTAGTCGTAGACGATGAATTCCGTACCAGTATGGAAGGCGTCTATGCGATCGGAGATCTTGTAAAGGGTATGCAGCTGGCCCATCTGGCAAGTGCACAGGGTGTATATGTCGCAGAACGGATTGCCGGGAAAGAGCCATCCATTGATGTTCATACGGTTCCGGGCTGTGTATATACAGATCCGGAGATTGCATCTGTCGGTGTGACAGAAGATGAAGCCAAAGAGCAGGGCATTGCTGTAAAGACTGGAAAATTCATTATGAGTGCCAATGGAAAATCTCTGATTACCAAGGAAGAACGAGGATTTGTGAAGGTCATTGTAGAAGCAGATACAGATGTGGTGATCGGAGCGCAGATGATGTGTGCAAGAGCAACGGATATGATCGGTGAACTGGTAACTGCAGTCGTGAATCGTCTGACAGCGCAGCAGCTATTAAAAGGAATGCGTGCACATCCTACTTATAATGAGGGCGTAGCAGAGGCATTGGAGGATGCTGTCGGGGAAGCAATACATGTAATGCCGAAAAAGAAAAGATAAAATGTATAATTAAAAAGAAAGGTTGGTATGTAATATGGGTTTTAAAAGTGACATTGAGATCGCTCAGGAAGCGGAAATGAAAGTGATTAACGAAGTTGCCGATTCTCTTGGAATTCCAGATAAATATGTAGAAAATTATGGAAAATACAAAGCAAAGATCGATTATCGTTATTATAAAGATGAATTAGAGAGCCGCCCGGATTCTAAAGTGATTCTGGTAACGGCGATTAACCCGACACCGGCCGGAGAAGGCAAGACTACTACAACCATCGGTCTGGCAGATGCCATGAACCGTCTGGGTAAGAAGACAATGGTAGCACTTCGTGAACCATCCCTTGGACCTGTATTCGGAGTAAAAGGCGGAGCAGCAGGCGGCGGCTATGCACAGGTTGTTCCAATGGAAGATATTAACCTGCATTTTACCGGAGATCTTCATGCCATTGGTGCAGCAAACAATCTGATCGCTGCTATGTTGGATAATCATATCCATCAGGGAAATGCACTGGATATTGATACGAACAAAGTGACCTGGAGACGTTGTGTGGATATGAATGACCGTCAGCTTCGAAGTATCGTAGATGGATTGGGTGGAAAGGCAGATGGAGTGACACGTCAGGATGGATTTGACATTACAGTTGCTTCAGAGATTATGGCTGTATTCTGTCTGGCAAATGATATTTTGGATCTGAAAGAACGTGTATCTAAGATTATTGTAGCATATTCCAGAACCGGAAAACCGGTAACAGCCGGAGATCTTCACGCAGAAGGCGCTGTAGCAGCACTGTTAAAAGATGCGTTGAAACCGAATCTGGTACAGACACTGGAAGGAACTCCTGCTTTTATTCACGGCGGCCCATTTGCAAATATTGCACATGGATGTAACAGTGTGATCGCAACAAAGATGGGAATGAAACTTGCAGATTATATGATCACTGAGGCAGGATTCGGCGCAGATCTTGGTGCGGAAAAATTCATTGATATCAAATGCCGGATGTCAGGAATCCGCCCAAATGCTGTGGTTCTGGTTGCAACGATCAAAGCTCTCAAGTACAATGGCGGTGTTCCAAAGACCGAGCTTCAGGCTGAGAATCTGGAAGCATTGGAAAAAGGAATTCCAAACTTACTGAAGCACATTGAAAATATTACAAAGGTATATCATCTTCCTGTTGTCGTTGCAATCAACGCATTCCCGACAGATACAAAGGCTGAATTGGAACTGGTTCGTGAAAAATGTAAAGAACTAGGTGTTAATGTTGCATTGTCAGAAGTGTGGGCACATGGCGGAGAAGGAGGAGAAGAGCTTGCAAAAGAAGTGCTTCGTCTCTGTGAAGGTGAGAGCACCATGGAATATGTATATGATGTAGATGCTTCTATTAAAGAAAAAATTGAAGCTATTGCAACAAAAGTATACGGAGCTGATGGAGTAGATTATACAACAAAGGCGAATAAAGAAATCAAGAATTTAGAAGCAATCGGTCTTGGAAATCTGCCAATCTGTATGGCTAAGAATCAATATTCTCTGACAGATGACGCTAAGAAACTGGGAAGACCAGAAAACTTCAGAATCACGATTCGTGATATCACAGCCTCAGCAGGTGCGGGATTCTTGGTTGCACTGACTGGTGATATCATGAAGATGCCTGGATTGCCGAAAGTACCATCCGCAGAAAAGATTGATGTGGATGCAGACGGTGTAATCTCAGGATTGTTTTAAGGAGGAATGAACGGCATGATGCTGGAACAGAAAACAACAGACTTCCTGGAAGTGTTATCCTCTGCCGAACCTGTTCCAGGCGGCGGAGGTGCTTCCGCCGCAGTGGGAGCATTTGCGTCTGCGCTTGGAATGATGGTAGCAAATCTGACGGTCGGTAAGAAGAAGTATGCTGACGTAGAGGAAGAAATCATAGAAATCCGGGGCTGTCTGAAAGAACTTCGGGAAGAATTGGTGGATCTGACCGATCAGGATGCGGAAGCATTCGAACCATTATCGAAAGCATATGGTCTTCCGAAAGATACTCCAGAGCAGAAAGAAGAAAAAGAAAGAGTCATGGAGAAGGCTCTGTACGAGGCTAGTATTGTCCCGCTCCAGATTATGAAGACTGTTTTCAAAGTAATGAGATATTTAAAAATATTGGGAGAGAAAGGCAGTAAGATTGCAGTCAGTGATGTGGGTGTTGCAGTTCTGTTTGCCCGTGCTGCACTGGAAGGTGCATCCCTGAATATCTATATTAATACCCGTCTTATGAAAGACCGTGAACGGGCGGAAGCGTTGAATCAGGAATCGGATGCCATGATTGAAGAAGCACGGAAGCTGCAGGAAGAAATCTATGCAGGAGTGCTCGCGAAGATTCGGTAGGAGGAAAAAGATGAGTGTATTAATGAAAGGTGCTGATGTGGCAAATGCCATGAAGGCTGCATTGATTGAAAAAGTAGAAGTGCTGAAAGAAAAAGGAACGATTCCCTGCCTTACTATCGTAAGAGTTGGAAATCGTCCGGATGATCTGTCTTATGAACGCGGTGCCAAAAAGCGTATGGAAGCCATTGGAATTGAGTGTCGGATCGTAGAACTTCCGGAGGATATTTCTCAGGATGATTTTGAACAGGAATTCGGGAAAGTGAATGACGACCCGTCTGTCCATGGTATCCTTCTGTTTCGTCCGCTGCCAAAGCAGCTGGATGAAGAACCGATCAAAGCAATGATCCATCCGGAAAAAGATATGGACTGCATGAGTCCGGTGAATATTGCAAAAATATTTGCAGGAGACGAGACCGGATACGCACCATGTACGGCGGAAGCAGTTATGGAAATGTTGGATTACTATGAAATCGACCCTAAAGGAAAGCGAGTTACTGTTGTGGGAAGAAGTATGGTCGTAGGGAAACCACTTTCTATGATGCTCTTGAAACAGCATGCCACGATCACGGTCTGCCATACCAGAACGGTGAATCTGCCAGAAGTATGCCGTAATGCGGAAATCCTCGTTGCAGCAGCTGGAAAGGCCAGGATTATTACGGCTGATATGGTCGGAGAAGGTGCTGTCGTAGCAGATGTCGGCATTAATGTAGACGAAGATGGAAAGATGTGTGGAGATGTGGCTTTTGAAGAAGTGGAACCAAAGACATCTTATATCAGTCCTGTGCCAAGAGGCGTGGGAAGTATTACCACTTCTGTCCTGGCAAAGCATGTGGTCCGTGCCGCTTCGCTTGTCAATAAAGAAAGCCTGTGATATAATGAACGAAAATTAGATGGAAAGCAGAGTAGGACTGAAAAGAACCGTTCAATCCTAAGGAGAATGCCAGGAGAAAAGTAAAGAGGGTCGTGGATGAAAGAGCGGATGCCGATAGGCTTTATGTTTAAACAGATCAATAATATTTATGAAAAGGATTTCAATCAACTATTAAAGACGTTGGGAATTACTGCATCGCAGTGTGCCGTATTGGATTATTTGTTTCACAGCAGGAAAGAAGAGGTGACTCAAAGGGATATTGAGAAAGCACTATGTCTTAGAAATCCGACGGTAACCGGACTATTGCAGCGGCTGGATGAGAAGGGATTCATTCTCTCCGTGCCGAGCAATAAAGACAGGCGTTGCAAGAATATCTATCTGACAGAGAAAGCCTATGACATTCAGCGGAGAATGGAAGCTGACCGGAAGAAGATTGATAAGAAGCTTACACTGGGAATGAATAAAAAGGAAATCGCAGCATTGGAAAAGATGCTGGATAAAGTATTGTATAACATAGCCGAGCCGTAATGGTTCGGCTTTTCCTCTTTTTTTTAAATGCATTTCATGGTAAACTGTTCAGGAAAGATTACATTCTATTTATGTGGATGCTATGATAAGGAGGAAAAACCCATGAGTTATGCAGATAGAGTATTTATTGATATGTGCAGGGACATTATCGACAACGGAACGGATACCAGAGGAGAAAAGGTCCGCCCGGTATGGGAAGATGGTACGCCTGCCTATACGATTAAGAAGTTTGGTGTAGTCAACCGGTATGATCTGTCCAAAGAATTCCCGGCACTGACGCTTCGAAAGACGGGAATCAAGAGTTGTACGGATGAGCTTTTGTGGATCTGGCAGAGAAAGTCTAACAATATCCATGATCTGAAACCACATATCTGGGACAGCTGGGCAGATGAAGATGGTTCCATCGGAAAAGCTTACGGATATCAGATGGGAGTCAAGCACCAGTATAAAGAAGGAATGTTTGATCAGATAGACCGCGTAATCTATGATTTGAAGCATAATCCGTACAGCCGGAGAATTCTGACGAATATCTATGTGCATCAGGATCTTCATGAGATGAATCTGTATCCCTGTGCTTACAGTATGACCTTTAATGTAACGAAGAAGCCGGGAAGTGAAAAGCTTACATTGAATGGAATTCTCAATCAGCGTTCTCAGGATGTGCTGGCGGCAAATAACTGGAATGTGTGCCAGTATTCCGTGCTGATGCATATGCTGGCGCAGGTGTGCGATATGGAGGTCGGAGAGTTTGTTCATGTGATTGCAGATGCACATATCTATGACCGGCATGTTCCTCTGGTGGAGGAATTGATCAGCAGAGAACCGCTGCCGGCACCAAAGTTCTGGCTGAATCCAGAGATTAAGGATTTCTATGATTTTACGCCGGATGATGTGGCATTGATTGATTATCAGACACATGAGCAGATTAAGAATATCCCGGTTGCGATATAAAAGGAGAGATGGTATATGAATATTATAGTTGCAGCAGATAAGAACTGGGCAATTGGAAAGAATAATAAGTTGTTGGTCAGTATCCCACAGGATATGAAGTTTTTCCGTGAGACGACAACGGGAAAGGTAGTTGTGATGGGAAGAAAGACGTTAGAAAGTTTTCCCGGGGGACAGCCGTTGAAAAAGAGAGTGAACATTGTACTGACTTCGGATAAGAATTATCATGTCAATGGAGCGGATATAGTTCATAGTATCGATGCGCTGTTAGAGGAATTAAAGAAATATCCAGCGGAAGATATCTATGTCATTGGTGGTGAGAGTATCTACCGTCAGCTACTTCCATATTGTGACAAAGCATATGTGACAAAGATTGAGCATGCGTATGATGCGGACACATTTTTCCCGAATCTGGATGAAGATCCTCAGTGGAGAATGACAAAGACCAGTGATGAACAGACGTACTTTGATCTGGAATATGAATTTACGATATATGAGAGGTTATCATGAGAATATTAAGTATTACAGCACAGAAGCCAAATAGCACAGGAAGCGGCGTGTATCTGACAGAGCTTGTGAAGGAATTTGCTCTGCAGGGACATGAGCAGGCAGTCGTGGCAGGTATCTACCAGGATGATGAGGTAGAACTGCCAGACGGGGTGGAGTTTTATCCTGTTTATTTCTGCAGTGAGCGGCTGCCATATGATATTGTAGGAATGTCAGATGAGATGCCTTATAAGAGTACCCGGTATTGTGATATGACTCCGGAAATGGTGGAACAGTTTCGTGCGAGTTTTTTTGAAGTAATCTCACCGCTTGTGGAGCAATTTCAGCCGGATCTGATCCTGTGCCATCACCTGTATCTTCTGACTGCTTTTGTAAGGCAATGGTTTCCGAATAAAAAGATCTATGGTTTCTGTCATAATACAGATCTGCGTCAGATGCAGAAGACGGATCTGGAGCGTACTTTTATAGCAGAACAGATTCGTAAACTAGATCGGATCTTTGTCCCTCAGACAGCACAACAGGATGGTGTTGTAGATATCTATCAGGTGGATATTGAGAAGACGATGATCGTGGGGATGGGATATAATAATAAGATCTTCTATGTGACCGGGGAAAAACCAAAAGATGGTGTGACCAGAATTGTACTTGCAGGAAAGATTGCGGAGAAAAAAGGTGTTATGAGCTTGATTCGAAGTCTTTCGCTTCTAGGGAAAAAGGCACCACATGGGCAGAAAGGGGCATTGCAGGTGTATCTTGCAGGAAGTGCCGGAAACGAGACAGAGTACCGGGAGATTCAAAGACTTGCAGAAGAATGTCCATATGAGATCCATTTTCTGGGGAGACTGGCACAGCCAGCGCTCGCCAAAGTGTATAATGAATGTGATATTTTTACTCTGCCGTCCTTTTTTGACGGGCTTCCGTTAACGGTGATTGAAGCGCTGGCCTGCGGAGACCGGGTCGTAGTATCAGACCTTCCAGGTATACAGGCATGGCTTGGAGAATATGCGCCGGGAGCGGATGTAAGATATGTAACGATGCCGCAGATGCGCAATACCGATGAGCCGGTGCCGGAGTCTCTGCCAGAATTTGAAGAGCGTCTGGCCAAGGCATTACTTCAGAGCATACATACGAAGGAGCGGAAGATTGCAGATGTCAGCAAAATCTCCTGGGAAGGAATTGCAAAAAAAGTTCTGGGTTGACAATTACTGGTAATATCTACTATAATAATACTAATTATCAGAGAAATGCTATGACAAGGAGGAGTACATAAGTACCTGATGCCAAGAGAGAAGATGGGTGGTGCGAATCTTCGTGATGGATTTATGGAAGTAGCCTTTGAGCAGTGAACCGAAAGAATTGCGGAAGATGATTCGAGTAGACTTCAACGCAGTCCCAGCGTTAGAGGGGAGCAATATCGGAGAAGAATATATCTCCCGTATTGGCAGAGTGCAAAGAGATGACTCTTTGAATTTAGGTGGTAACACGGATGAATCATTCGCCCTAAGCATAGGCTTAGGGCTTTTTTTCGCAGTTGAGGATAAGGATATTTCTTTGGGAACAGGAGGTATTTTATGAAAAAAATCAGTGGAAACAAATTATTAGTGAAAGCGTTGAGAGAGGAAGGGGTAGATACCATATTCGGTTATCCTGGAGCATGTACCATTGATATCAGCGACGAACTGTATAAGCAGGATTATACGAAGGTTATTCTTCCAAGGCAGGAAGTAGCGCTGGTGCATGAGGCAGATGCCTATGCAAGATCAACAGGCAAAGTTGGGGTATGTCTGGTGACCAGCGGACCGGGAGCTACGAATCTGGTGACGGGTCTTGCAACGGCCTATTATGACAGTGTTCCGTTGGTATGCTTTACCGGACAGGTAGCAAGACATCTGATTGGAAATGATGCATTCCAGGAGGTCGATATTGTAGGAATTACCAGAAGTATTACGAAATATGGTGTTACGGTACGCAACAGAGAGGATCTGGGACGTATCTTGAAAGAAGCGTTTTACATTGCAAGGACCGGAAGACCGGGACCGGTGTTGATTGACCTTCCGAAAGATGTGATGGCAGAATTAGGAAGTTCGGATTATCCGACGGATGTCAATATCCGTGGATATAAGCCGAATACGCATGTTCATATCGGACAATTGAAACGGGCGATTAAGATGTTAAGTAAAGCGGAACGACCACTGTTTCTTGCGGGAGGCGGTGTAAATATCGCGCATGCCAATCGGGAATTTACAGAATTAGTGAATAAGACGAATGTACCGGTTGTGACAACCGTCATGGGAAGAGGAGCAATCCCGACCAATCATCCGTTATATGTAGGCAATCTGGGAATGCATGGAGCCTATGCCTGCAATATGGCGGTAAATGAGTGTGATCTGTTATTCTCCATTGGAACCAGATTTAATGACAGAATTACCGGAAAGCTCCATTCCTTCGCACCGCATGCGCAGATTGTACATATAGATATTGACACAGCGGCTATCTCGAAAAATGTGCAAGTTGATGTGCCGATCGTAGCAGATGCGAAAGAAGCTATTACTAAGATGCTGGAATATGTAACAGAATGTAATACGAAGAAATGGCTGGATGAGGTCGGTGAATGGAAGATGGAACATCCACTTACGATGAAACAGAAGCCGATCATGACACCACAGGATGTCATTGAGACAATCAATCGAGTATTTGATGAGGCAATCGTGGTGACGGATGTTGGACAGCATCAGATGTTCACAGCACAGTTTATTGAGATTACGGAAAAGAAGAAACTTCTTATGTCGGGTGGACTTGGAACCATGGGATATGGTCTTCCGGGTGCAATTGGAGCGAAGATCGGCAATCCTGATACTCCGGTTATCTCCATTTCCGGGGATGGCGGAATGCAGATGAATATCCAGGAGCTTGCGACAGCTGTACTGGAAGAACTTCCGATTATCTCCTGCATTTTCAATAACAGTAATCTGGGGATGGTACGCCAGTGGCAGAAGTTGTTCTATGGTAAGCGGTACTCAATGACTTGTCTGCGTTCCGGGGCGGCCTGCCGGGGAAAATGTGGTGAGGTGCCTTGCCCAGAATATACACCTGATTTTATCAAGCTTGCAGAGAGTTATGGGGCAAAAGGAATCCGCGTGACCAAGAAGGAAGAGATCGAACCTGCCTTCCGGGAAGCAATGAAGAGTAAGAAGACGCCGGTCATTATTGAATTTGAAATCGATCCGGAGGATCTGGTATATCCGATGATACAGCCGGGCGGAACTTTGGAAGATATGATATTGGATTGTTAAGAGGAAAGGAGAGGTCAAGATGAGTAATAATGGAATGAAAAAACGTTGGATATCTCTGTATGTGGAAAATCAGGTGGGTGTCCTTTCGAAAATATCTGGACTTTTTTCCGGAAAATCCTATAATCTGGACAGTCTGACTGTAGGTACTACGGAAGATCCTACTGTGTCCAGAATGACCATTGCAACAGTCAGTGATGATGAGACATTTGAGCAGATTAAGAAGCAGCTGAACCGTCTGGTAGAGGTCATCAAGGTCATTGATTTTACGGATGTATTTGTTCGTATGAAAGAGATTATGTATATTAAGGTGCGCAAATGCACACCGGAGGATAAGGTGGAATTATTCCAGATTGCAGAGACATTTAAGGCAAAGGTCATTGATTATGGCAAAGACAGCCTTCTGCTGGAATTTGTCCAGACGGCAACGAAGAATGATGCGGTAATCAAGTTGATGAAAGAAGAATTCAAGAGCATTGAAGTTGTGCGGGGCGGAAGTGTCGGGATTGAATCTATCAGCATGATGGAACGATAAAAGGTTTTTTGTAAAAAACAGAGCGCACTCTTGAATTTTGAAAATGAGCGTATTATAATAATTGCAGATCATATATTTAGTTATTTATCTAAGGACGGAGGAATAGAAAATGGAAAAGAAAAATATTGACTGGTCTAATATCGGATTTGGCTATATGCAGACGGATAAGAGATACGTTTCCAATTATAAGAATGGAGCGTGGGATGAAGGTACATTGACCTCCGATGCCAATGTCGTAATAAATGAATGTGCAGGTGTATTGCAGTACGCACAGACATGTTTTGAAGGATTAAAAGCCTATACTACGGAAGATGGACATATCGTTACATTTCGCCCGGATCTGAATGCAAAGAGAATGGTAGATTCCGCAAAGCGTCTTGAGATGCCTGTATTCCCGGAAGACAGATTCTTAGATGCAGTAAAACAGGTGGTAGAAGCAAACGCAGCATATGTTCCGCCATACGGATCTGGAGCAACACTTTACATCAGACCATACATGTTTGGCTCCAGCTCTGTAATTGGGGTAAAGCCGGCAGAGGAGTATCAGTTCAGAATGTTTGCAACTCCGGTAGGACCATACTTCAAGGGCGGCGCTAAGCCAATCACCATCAGAGTATGTGACTTCGACCGTGCAGCACCGCATGGAACAGGCCATGTAAAAGCTGGTCTGAATTATGCTATGAGCTTACATGCAATCGTAGACGCACACAATCAGGGATTTGATGAGAACATGTATCTGGATGCAGCAACCAGAACAAAAGTAGAAGAGACCGGCGGAGCAAACTTTATCTTTGTTACCAAAGATAACAAAGTTGTAACACCGAAGTCCACTACAATTCTCCCATCTATTACAAGACGTTCTCTGATGTATGTTGCAGAGAAATACCTTGGATTAGAAGTAGAAGAAAGAGAAGTATACTTCGATGAAGTCAAAGATTTCGCAGAATGCGGACTTTGTGGTACAGCAGCAGTCATCTCGCCAGTAGGAAAGATCGTAGACCATGGCGAAGAGATTTGCTTCCCAAGCGGAATGGACGAGATGGGACCAGTGACCAAGAAGTTATACGAGACATTGACCGGAATCCAGATGGGGCATATCGAAGCACCAGAAGGATGGATCTGTAAGATTTGTTAATGCTAATATAGATAGAAAAATCAGGCATCACAAGGTGCCTGATTTTTTGTGCAATTGGGGACACAGTAAATTGAATCTGGGACGGAGGAAAATGAAAAAACCCCCGTCCCCTATTGAAAAAACAGTATATAACAGTTGACAACAGTTATAAACAGTTATATACTGTTTATAACGAAGGAGGGATGACATGAAGTTGATTATTAATCATTCTTCTATGCAGCCTATCTATGATCAGATTGTGGATCAGGTGAAAGGCAAGATCATGCAAGGGGAATTGCAGGAGAATACGATGCTCCCATCGGTTCGTACGCTAGCGAAGGAACTACGCGTCAGTGCGCTGACGGTGAAGAAAGCATATGATGCCCTGGAGGAGGAAGGATTTGTGATCACAGTCCATGGAAAAGGCAGCTTTGTTGCTTTTGCCAACCAGGAGATGATGCTGGAAGAGAAGAGAAAGGAAGTCGAAGCTGATTTGGAAATGGCCATCCGAAAAGGCAGAAGCTGTGGAATGAGTAATCAGGAGATTACGGAACTATTTCGGATTGTTTTGGAGGATTAGCAGATGTTGAGATTGGAGAATGTTGAGAAGAGGTATAAGGATTTTGCACTGGACTGTTCGATGGAGGTCCGGGAAGGGTGTGTCACAGGTCTGATAGGGGCAAATGGAGCTGGAAAGAGTACGACATTTAGAGCGATACTTGGATTGATTCATACGGATGGTGGAAAGATAGAGATTCTGGGAAGGACGCCAGATCAGCTCAGACCAGAGGACCGGGAGCGTATTGGGGTCGTATTAGCCGATTCGGAGTTTAGTGGATACTTAAGTATTAAGGATCTGATTCCAGTGCTGGAGAACTTGTATTCACAATTTAATCGAGACAGATTTGTAGAAAAATGTGAAGAATTTCAGCTGCCATTGAATAAGAAAATCAAAGAATTTTCAACGGGAATGAAGAGAAAGCTCCAAGTGCTGGCAGCGCTTTCTTATAATGCAGAACTGTTGATTATGGATGAACCGACAGCAGGGCTTGACGTGCTTGCACGCGACAGTCTTCTGCAGATGTTAAGAGAATATATGGAGCAAGAAGGCCGTTCCATTCTGATTAGTTCCCATATTTCTACGGATTTGGAAGGTTTTTGTGATGATATATATATGATTGATCATGGGCAGATAATTATGCACGAGGAAACAGATGTGTTATTAAGTGATTATGCACTTTTGAAAGTGACAGATGAGCAGTATCGTGATTTGGAAAAAGAATATATTCTTCGCTATAAGAAAGAAGAGTTCGGATATAGCTGCCTGACGAATCAGAAGCAATTTTATCTGGAGAATTACCCTTCAATTGTAATTGAAAAAGGAAGTATTGACGAAGTAATCATGATGATGGTGCGAGGTGAAAAGTAATGAAAGGATTATTGATTAAGGATTTTAAATTATTAAAAAATCAAAAGCAGTTTTTTTTGACGGTATCCATGATGGGAATTATCTTTTTAGTGGTTTCAAATAATCCAGATTTTGTCATAAGTTACATTACAATCATGATATCGATTTTTACATTAAGCACGATCAGTTATGATCAATATAACAATGGAATGGCATATTTATTCACACTTCCAATTACCCGGAAGGAATATGTAGGAGAGAAATATGTGTTCGGTCTGATATCCACAGCAGCCTCTCTTGCGGGGGTGTCTGCAATAGCATATGCGGTAGCTTTTGCCAAATCCATTGAATATACATTGGAAGAATGGGGAGCTACAGTGATATCAAGCTTTCTGATTGTAATAATAATGCTGGCATTTACCATACCTTTACAGCTGAAGTTCGAAGCAGAAAAAAGTCGAATGGCATTGCTTGCAGTGTGGGGATGCCTTTTCATAGCGATTTATCTGATGGTATATATAGGACGAAAAATGGGAATCGATATAGAAGCAATTCTTGATTCCATCTTTGAGGCGAAATTGTCGACAACAATTATTGCAATTATATTAATCTGTATAGCATCAACGATAATTTCATACCTGATTTCATTGAAAATTATTAAGAAAAAAGAATTTTAAGTCAAAAAGGTACAGGGCATTTTGCAAATGGGGACGTAGTATTTTTACAAAATACTACGTCCCCATTTGCAATGGCAACTCCAACCCATTTTTTTCTAACAATTCTTTATCTGACAGGATTTCTTTCGTTGGTCCATCGCAGATGATTCTTCCATTTGCCATTAATATAGTTCGCTCGCAGGTGTCCCAGATCATGTCGAGATCGTGGGATGCGATGATCTTCAGGTGTTCGAAGGAGTTTAGGATATGGATCAGGTTCCTGCGGTTTCTGGGATCCAGTGCGATGGAGGGTTCGTCCATCAGGATGATGTCAGGAGTCATGGAGAGGATGGTGGCAATGGATGCCAGTTTTTTCTCGCCGCCGGACAGTTTGTAGATATGCTTATCTTTCAGGTGGCTGATTCCGGTCATTTCGAGGGCTTTTGCAACTCTTCTGTGGACTTCTTCTTCCGGGAGACCATAGTTTCTTGGGGCAAATGCGATATCTTCGTAGACGGTTGACATGAAGAGCTGGCTATCGGAATCTTGAAATACATATCCGATTTTTTCTCGGATCTGGGGAAGAGTCTCTTTTTGTACTGGGATTTCTTCGATGCGGATGCCTCCGTTAAAGTCCAAGTACAGCCCGACAAGTATTTTTAATAGGGTGGATTTGCCGACGCCATTTGCCCCGACCAGGCCGATGGCATCGCTTTCTGAGGCGTGAAATGAGATGTCTTTCAAAATCCGATTTTCTTCTCCAGGCTCATAATTAAAAGATACATTTTTAACGTCAATATGTATGTGACTCATAGAATGCAATCCTCCTTGATATTTATCAAACATGTA
This sequence comes from Bariatricus sp. SGI.019, assembly GCF_050315235.1. Classification (NCBI taxonomy): domain Bacteria; kingdom Bacillati; phylum Bacillota; class Clostridia; order Lachnospirales; family Lachnospiraceae; genus Bariatricus; species Bariatricus sp. SGI.019. The sequence continues at coordinate 139,001 of NZ_JBNPOQ010000003.1, forward strand.
ATCAAAATATGTAATCAGAATCCATAATTAAAATAGATGACCTATCGCCCGTCCTATTATGACAAGCATTGGAAATCTTCGAAAGAGTAGAATGATGCTCAGCCACAGGAAAAAGTATACAAAGTCCTGAGGTTTCCAGCACACTTTTTCATTTATATAATGAAAGTCTCCGGTATATCCCCTGAGAGTCATGCTTTCATATACGTTACTGGCACGATCCATGCTCCGAAGTAACAATTGACCGGTAAGAGATCCCCAGACTTTAAAGTGAATCCCTTTTTGCTTTGGTGCTCTTAAGGAATATGCCTGTGTGATGCGGTTCACTTCTTCTAATAAAAGGGAAATGTAGTGGTATGTGAGCAGAATTTGCGTGACCAGGATCTGTGGAATATGAATCAAGCGAAATGCGTAACATAGCTGTTCGATAGAAGTCGTTGCAATTAACAGGTAGGATGCCAGAACACTGAAGACTCCCTTCATCATGAGTGTAATCATAGATAATACTCCGGCATTGATACGAAATGTGCCGATGTATACAGGTATTTTGTCAAAAAATGGATTCAGGATTCCAATCAGGCATATGAGAGGCAGAATGACCCGGAGGCGCTTCAGGCTGTCCTTGAAAGACAAATCAGCCAGAAGAAATGTTGCCAGAGGATAGACGAACATTCCGGCGAGTCCAATGACGTCATATTTTGAAAATGAGACCACGGTTGTAATGTAAAGAACAGTCAAAACAAATTTAACCAGTGGGTGAAGATGGTTCACCCACTGGTCTCTTGATGAAAGCATATCCATATGATGAATCTCATAGATTGCGTTACCAATTTTGCTCATGATACTCGTTTCTTCCTGAAAAATTTAAATATATAACATGCTCCGACACAGACAACTATAACGACTATGCCGCCTACGATTCCTGAAAATGTTGTTCCAAAAGAAGAATCAGAATCTTTGAAAGCATAATCTGGAAGCAATGCAGTGGCTTCCTGTATGGAATCGGCTTTTTCATAGATATCGCCTTCAGATTCTATTTCCGTAGAACCGGTAATCTTTTCGATGGACCACTCCAGACCATCTGGATAAGAGGATGCTGCCAGAGATAATCCACCGCCGATTACGATTGCAAGAACGGCAAGAATAGTTACCGTCTTTTTAAATGAAAAACGACCTTTGGAGACTGCAGATTCCGCTCCATGATACAGCATCTCAGGACGTGCATCGTGTACAAATACCAGAATGGCTGCAGTAATAAGTCCTTCCACAAAACCGATAGCAAGGTGAATCGGCTGCATGGTTGCTGCAAATGTAGTAAATGGAAGCTCCGTTATGCCAGAAGCGAGAGTTTCCAGTGTCACACTGAATGCTCCAAGCTGTAGGGTAAGAACACAACCTAAGATGGAGGAAGCAATAATCTTGCCTTTGGTAAATCCTTTTTTTATGATTGGCTTCCAGATAAGAAGGGCACCAATGAAACATCCGTAAAATGCCATGTTCCAGACATTACATCCGAGTGCCAGAAGACCGCCGTCTGCAAATAACAGACATTGGATGAGCAACACTCCAATCATGGTGAGGAATCCAGCGTATGGTCCAAGTAACGCTGATAGTAGCATACCTCCGCATAGGTGCCCACTGGAACCAGTGCCCGGAATGGTGAAATTAATCATCTGGGTCGCAAATACGAATGCACCCATTACGCCCATAACGGGAATCTTCTTTGGATCACTTTCTAATCGTACCTTTTTTACAGAATAAGCTGCTGCCGCTGCGGAACAGGCATACATTGTTCCTGCCACTGCCGGTGAGACCAAAGCATCAGCCATATGCATAGAGCATCTCTCCCTTCATTCCTCAGAATAATCTTTGATGTCAACACTATATTACGTTACCAGAATGAAGGAAAACAAGCCCCCATGGGGGTGAAAAACAGATTATTTCATGCGATGACTCTCGATGATCAGTCTGACGGTACGATATAAAAATGGTTTATATTGCTCGATGGAAAGTGGTTCTTCGTATATCACAGAATTATAGGCAGTAGAACCGGCAAGTTCGATAATCGTAAACAGCATGACATCTATATCTTCATAGGAGTATGCATCCTGCTCGACCATTTTGAGAAAGGCTTCATATAATTCTGTGTCTGAGTCTTCACCGGTCAGCAGTGCAGATTTCAGTGCGCCCATGACAAGATTCTTAGAAATGAAGTTTAAAAGAGATTTGTTATCTTTTAAGGCATCAATGACATGATTAATGATAAAAATCAACTGTTCTTCCAGTCCTTGAACATTGGATGCAGCCAGTGCGAGGTTGGCGGCATGGAATAGTTCATGTGTCTTGTGGGCAATGAGTTTATTCTTGATGTCGTATTTGTCTTTAAAATACAGATAGAATGTACCCTTTGCAACGCCTGCTTTTTCTACGATGTCAGAGATGGCAGTAGTATTGAAGCCTTTTGTAGTAAATAATTCATATGCAGTATTAAAAAGTGCATCTTTTTTCTTACGTTTATTTTCGTCAACTTTTCCCATAATTTTTCTCCTCGTTCTTTATTATAAACAGAGTTTTTGGCTGTTGGCAAGAGGTTTATACAAAAAATGACTAAAAGTCAAAAATATATTGACTAATAGTCATTTTTGATGTATAGTGCATATTGTAATAAATGACTGATAGTCAGAAAATGAAAAGGAGCAAATGAGTATGGTTAACTTTGGAAAAAAAGTAGTGAAGTACAGAGTGCCGATACTGATCATAAGTATCTTATTGTTGATTCCATCTGTACTGGGGTATGTCAATACCAGAGTCAATTATGATGTTCTTACTTATCTGCCGGATGATATTGAGACTATGCAGGGTCAGGATATTTTGACGGATGATTTTGGGGTAGGAGCATTTTCCATGTTTATTGTAGATGGCATGGAAGATAAAGATGTGGCAGCATTAAAAGCAAAGATTGAAAAGGTAGACCATGTGGCAAATGTCCTGTGGTACGATTCCATCGCAGATATATCTATACCAGAGAGCATGCTGCCGGATAATATCTACGAGGTATTTAATTCAGATACAGGAACGATGATGGCAATCTTTTTTGATGAAGGGACATCTTCGGATGGAACAATGGAGGCCATAGAAGAGATTCGCTCCATTGCCGGAAAGCAGTGCTTTTTAAGTGGAATGTCTGCAATTGTAACTGATACGAAGAATCTCGCTGAGAAGGAAACGCCGCTTTATGTATTAATCGCAGTGGCTCTTGCATTACTTGTTCTTGGAATTACAATGGATTCCTTCTTTGTGCCGGTACTGTTTCTGTTGAGTATCGGAATGGCAATCTTATATAACCTTGGAAGTAACTATTTCTTAGGGGAAATCTCTTATATTACGAAAGCACTGGCCGCAGTGCTGCAATTAGGAGTAACGATGGACTATTCCATTTTCCTGATGCATAGTTATGAAGAACAGCAGATTCGTTATAATGGTGATAAAGAACGTGCGATGGCACATGCGATTTCGCAGACATTTTCCTCTGTAATCGGAAGTTCTGTCACTACAATCGCGGGATTTATTGCGCTTTGCTTCATGACGTTCACACTTGGCCTGGACATCGGTATTGTTATGGTAAAAGGCGTTGTCTTTGGAGTAATAGCTTGTATTACAGTTCTTCCGTCTATGATTCTTTGTTGTGACAAATTCATCGAGAAGACGAAGCATAAACCGCTATTGCCAGATATTGGAAAGATATCGGATCGGGTTACCAAACATTATCTTGTATATGTAGCACTTTTCCTGGTGCTTTTATTCCCGGCAATTTACGGAAATAGCCATACAAGCGTTTACTATAACCTGGATGCATCTCTCCCGAAAAATCTGCCAAGTGTTATTGCAAATGAGAAATTAAAAGAAGACTACGATATGAATACGACTCACATGATCCTGGTCGACAGTTCTGTCTCGTCTTCAGATGTGAATAAGATGATGAAGGAAATCGATAAGGTAGATGGAGTGAAGTGGGCACTTGGCCTGGATAAACTGGTCGGGCCTGGTATTCCTACTGATATGCTGCCAGATTCTGTAACCAGTATGCTGAAGAATGACAAGTATCAATTATTGTTGGTAAATTCACAGTATAAAGTGGCTTCGGATGAGATCAACGGACAGATTACAGAGATTAATCAGATTCTGGATAAGTATGACAAAGGTGCAATGTTAATCGGTGAAGGACCGCTGACCAATGATCTGATTGAAATTACGGATAAAGATTTTAAGACGGTCAGTGCAGTATCGATTGGAATTATATTTATCATCATATTATTGCTTTTCAAATCCATTTCGCTGCCGATGATACTGGTTGGAGTCATTGAGTTTGCAATCTTTGTAAATATGGGAATTCCGTTCTATACCGGAACGACGCTGCCGTTCGTAGCCTCTATCGTTATCGGAACGATTCAGCTGGGTTCGACGGTGGACTATGCAATCTTGATGACAACAAGGTATAAACGAGAACGAAATCATGGAGCAGGAAAATATGATGCAATTACGACCGCACATCGAGCTTCGGCTCGTTCCATCATGGTAAGCGCATTCAGTTTCTTTGCAGCAACGATAGGGGTAGGATTTTATTCCAATATTGATATGATCAGTTCTCTGTGTGTTCTGATGGCAAGGGGAGCATTGATCAGTATGATCGTGGTTGTATTTGTTCTGCCATCTATGTTTATGGTATTTGATAAGGTAATTGTTAAGACAAGTAAAGATTTTTTGCCGAAAAAGGCGTAGATCTGGTTAGGAGGTAATCTTCATGAAGAATAAGAAAGCAAAAAAAGTAATGGCAGGCTCTATGGCGGTGGTTATAGCAGCAGGACTTGCAGGAACTTGTGGATATTATAATCATGCATCTGAGGTTCAGGCCGAAGAAGATACAGAAGTATTGCAGGAAACGGCAGAACAAGTTCTGGGAGACAGTGATACGGGTGATGATGGAGAATTTTATAAAGAAGAATCCGTTTATGTGAAGGCTGACGCTTCTGGTCATCCAATGAAGACGACAGTTACGGAATGGCTGAAGAATCCAGAAAAAGGAACATTTGAAGATTCGACAGAATTGAATGACATTAAAAATATTAAAGGAGAAGAGAGCTTCAATGAAGGAACAGATGGCTCTTTGCAATGGCAATCTGAGGGAAATGACATTTATTATCAGGGAACGATAGACAAAGAACTACCGGTGGATGTAAAAGTATCCTATAAGCTGGATGGGGAAAGCATTTCCCCAGAGGAACTGGAAGGAAAAGACGGGAAGTTAGAGATTCATTTTGAATATGAGAATAAATCCAAAGAAACGGTAGATGTAAATGGAAAAAATGTGGAAATGTATACACCGTTTACCATGGTCACAGCGCTGATGCTTCCAACAGATGGTTATAAAAATGTGACGATTGATAATGGTAAGATTATTTCAGACGCTGACAAAGATATTATTGTCGGGGTGGCATTCCCGGGACTGGAAGAGAATATGAATCTTCAGGATCTGGATGTAGATATCCCAGACAGTGTAACGATTACGGCCGATGTAGAAGATGCATCAGTGGAACCGACCATTACACTTGCCTCTGCAGAGCTTTTGAATGAAATAGATCTGGATAACATCGACAGTTTTGATGATCTGGAAGGCTCCATCGAGCAGTTAGAGGATGCAACCAATCAGTTGGTAGAAGGTTCGAAATCTGCAGCCGATGGGGCGAAAGAACTGGCCGATGGATCTAAGACCTTATCTGACGGTGTGAATACGCTGAATGATAAGAGTGGTGAATTGGCAAGTGGAATGAATACTCTGGCAGATGGAGTGAATGCGTATGTAGGCGGAGTAAGCCAGCTCGCAAGTGGAAGTACTTCTGTGGCAAATGGAGCAGCAACTTTAAAATCTGGTGTACAGACAGTACAGGCAGGCATCGCTTCTGCAAAAGCCGGGGCAGACCAGCTGGTAGCCGGATACACTGGAGGCGGAACAGAAACAGGAGTAGGTGTTGTTACAGCCGCACAGTCAATCAGTGATGGGATTACTGCATTAAATAACACATTAAGTGAGAATACCAGTCTTACACTTAGTTCGGCGCAAGAACAGTCAATCAGTGGTATGGCATACCAAATGGCAGTAAAATCGGTTGAGAATATACCAGAGGATACATTTACTAATCTTGGGACAACAAAGACTGATTATATTTCAAATCTGAGTGGACAGTATGAAGAATTATTAAAATTACAATTTACGAATACAATGAATCAGACCGCAGCTACTGTGAAATCTACAATTAAAGATAATATACAACCAATAGTTACAGGAGCTCCAGCATTAGCAGCCGGAGTAAAGCAATTGTATGCCGGAACTGTAGATTTACAGAAAGGTTTAAGCCAGCTCAATGATGGAAGCACATCATTAGTGCAAGGAACTTCGGACCTGTATGAAGGAGCAATTGCATTACAACAAGGAGCAGCAAAACTCAATGAAAGAAGCAGCCTGTTATCTACAGGAACACAGTCTCTGAAAGCTGGCGGTTCCCAACTGACGTCTGGCGTTGGCCAGCTTGCAGACGGCGCCGGGCAGGTCGCAGATGGCGCAAGTGCACTGGCAGACGGAAATCAGCAGCTTTCAGATGGTATGGCGGAATATAAAGAATCCGCCATCGATAAATTAACAGAACTATTCAACGGAGATATCCAGAATGTAACATCACGAATTGATGCTATGAAGACATTAAGTCGAAATTACAAATCCTTCGCAGGAATCAAGGATGGTGTCAATGGAAGTACAAAATTCATCATTGAGACAGAAGGAATAGATTAACAAAATAACGCGAATGGGTACACCACAAATGACGAATGGGTACACCACATTTTTTAATTGGGGACGTAGACTTTTTTCAAAAGTCTACGTCCCCAATTGTTAAAATGAAGCTCCCATGCTATAATAAGTCCAGTCATATTACGGAAAGGATGGAATATCATGGAGGCTTATACAAGTTTTGCGGTGGTTTATGATACGTTCATGGATAATGTCCCATATGAGGAATGGGCTGATTATTTGTGGAAATTATTGCGGGAATATGGTATTGCAGATGGACTGGTATTGGAGTTGGGCTGTGGAACAGGCAGTATGACGGAACTTCTGGCGTCGAAGGGGTATGATATGATTGGCGTGGATAATTCGGAGGATATGCTGGAGCTTGCGATGGAGAAGCGAATAGAGAGTGGACATGATATTCTGTACTTGTTGCAGAATATGCAGGAGTTTGAATTGTATGGTACGGTGAGAGCTGTGGTCAGTGTCTGTGATTCGGTGAATTATGTGACGGATGAGGAGGAGTTGACGGAGGTCTTCCGTCTGGTGAATAACTATCTGGATCCTCAAGGTGTATTTATCTTTGATTTTAATACAGAATATAAGTATCAGGAGATTCTCGGAGAGCAGGTGATTGCGGAAGAACGGGAAGAATGTAGCTTTATCTGGGATAATTATTATGATGAAGAGCAGAAGATCAATGAATATGAACTGACGTTGTTTGTACAGAGTCAGGAAGATCCCGAGTTGTATCGCAAGTACCAGGAGGTTCATTATCAGAGGGCATATACTTTGGAGAGAATAAGGAATTTGATTGAAAAAGCAGGACTTCGTTATGTGACAGCGTATGATGCATACACGAAGGATGCTCCATTGTATACAAGTGAGCGTATCTGTGTGGTAGCACAGGAATGTGGAAAATAAGAAGATTGAAATAAGAAAGGCAGATAGAAAATGAAAGATTATATTGTAAGAGCAACTGCGGCAGATAATCAGATCCGGGCGTTTGCTGCGACAACAACACAGGTGGTGGAGATTGCAAGACAACACCATAATACCAGCCCGGTAGCAACAGCAGCGTTGGGACGTCTCCTGACAGCAGGAGCTATGATGGGAAGCATGATGAAAAATGATACGGATATGTTGACCTTACAGATTCGTGGAGATGGACCAATTCAGGGAATTACGGTTACAGCGGATAGTCATGCCAATGTTAAAGGGTATGTGGGAAATCCGGATGTAGTATTGCCACCTAAAAATGGTAAACTGGATGTTGGCGGAGCTGTTGGCATTGGATTATTGCAAGTTATTAAGGATATGGGACTCAAAGAACCATATTCTGGACAGACGATTCTGGTATCCAGCGAGATTGCAGAAGACTTGACTTATTATTTTGCCAATTCTGAACAGGTTCCGTCTTCAGTAGGCTTAGGAGTTTTGATGGAGAAGAATAATACCGTTCGTTGTGCCGGTGGATTTATTATTCAGCTTATGCCATTTGCAGAAGAAAAGACAATCAGTCAGTTGGAAGAGAACTTAAAGAATGTGACGTCGGTGACAGCACTTCTGGATCAGGGATATACACCGGAGCAATTGTTGGAAACGTTGCTTGGCAATCTTGGATTGGAGATTACAGATACAGTGCCAACTCAATTCTACTGTAATTGTTCGAAAGAAAGAGTGGAACAGGCTGTGGTCAGTATCGGGCGCAAAGAGATTCAGGAGATGATTGATGACGGAGAGGACATTGAAGTGAAGTGTCATTTCTGCAATACAGCGTATCGATATACGGTAGATGAATTAAAGAATATTATAAAACGAAGTAAATAAAGAGGTGGGGAGAAGAAGATGAGACACGGATTTGTAAAAGTGGCGGCGGCAACTCCAGATATTAAGGTCGCAGATGTAGCATACAATACAGAACATATCTGTAATCTGATAGATGAGACGGTTCGGGAAGATGCTAAGATTATCGTATTTCCAGAGTTATGTATTACCGGATATACTTGCAGCGATCTATTTATGCAGGATGTTTTGTTAGAAGATGCGCGGCAGGCACTTCATATGATTGCGCAACATACTGTAGGCAAAGATGCTTTGATATTTGTTGGAGTGCCACTGGCAATAGACGGGGAATTATATAATGTGGCAGCAGCTTTAAATCAAGGAAAGATTCTGGGCTTGACGACTAAGACATTTCTTCCGAATTATGGAGAATTTTATGAGATGCGTCAGTTTCGGCCAGGACCGAAAAAAGCAAGAGAGATTCTGTTTGATAGGGAAATGATTCCGTTTGGTCCTCAGTTGTTGTTTACAGCATCTTCGATGGAGTCGTTGATCGTATCAGCAGAGATCTGCGAAGATGTCTGGTCGCCGATCCCTCCAAGTATTGAAGCTGCAAGAGAGGGGGCGACATTGATCGTTAACTGTTCTGCCAGTGATGAAACGATTGGAAAAGACTCTTATCGCAGAAGTCTGATTGAGGGACAGTCTGCCCGTCTGATCTGTGGATATATTTATGCAAATGCAGGAGAAGGGGAATCTACAACGGACCTTGTATTTGGTGGACATAATATCATTGCTGAGAATGGAACGATATTGGCTTCCAGTAAACGTTTCCATAATGGGGCAATTTATACAGAGTTGGATATGAAGCGTTTGTTGAGTGAGCGAAGAAAAAATACAACGTTTCAGACGACAGGAGAACGGAAGCTGATGCGTATTCCGTTTGAATTAAAATCCACTGAGACAAAGCTGACCAGAACATTTCCTTCACGCCCGTTTGTACCAAGTGTGCAAAGTGAACGCGCAAGACGCTGTGAAGAGATATTGACAATTCAGGTAATGGGATTGAAAAAAAGGTTGTCTCATGCATGGGCGAAGAGTGCAGTAGTTGGAATCTCCGGTGGCCTGGATTCTACGCTGGCATTGCTGGTTACAGCCAAGGCATTTGATGCGTTGGGGATGGATCGGAAAGGAATCGTAGCTGTGACTATGCCATGTTTTGGAACGACAGACAGAACATATCAGAACGCATGTAAGATGTCACAGAAGTTAGGTGCAACTTTAAGGGAGATTCCAATTGGGGAAGCAGTAAAACAACATTTTAAAGATATCGGACATGATCCAGAAGATCATAGTGTCACTTATGAAAATTCTCAGGCCAGAGAACGTACGCAGGTATTGATGGATGTGGCTAACCAAACCGGAGGAATTGTTATCGGAACTGGTGATATGTCTGAACTTGCTCTTGGATGGGCGACTTACAATGGGGATCATATGTCCATGTATGGTGTTAATGCATCGGTCCCGAAGACATTGGTAAGACATCTGGTACATTATTATGCAGATACTTGTGAAGATGAAGACCTTAAGGCTGTTCTCTATGATGTGTTGGATACACCAGTAAGTCCAGAACTTCTTCCTCCAAAAGATGGTAAGATTGCGCAGAAGACGGAAGATCTGGTGGGACCATATGAATTGCATGATTTCTTCTTATATTATCTGCTTCGGTTTGGGTATGAGCCAAGTAAGATTTATCGAATTGCCAGATATGCTTTTGGAGGAGAGTATGATGATGTAACGATATACAAGTGGTTGGAAGCTTTCTGCCGCAGATTCTTTACGCAACAGTTTAAGCGCTCATGTCTGCCGGATGGACCAAAAGTTGGAACGGTAGCGTTATCTCCACGAGGAGACTGGAGGATGCCAAGTGATGCCTGTGTGGCAAGCTGGCTACGTGATCTGGAACAGATGAAGCCTGAAAAATAGGGAAACTATGATTTGGATTCTGAGGTAAAGGGAGAAGAAAAAATGGAAGCGAAGAAAGAAATTGCAGTACAGAATTTCAAAAAAGGCTATAATTGCTGTCAGGCAGTTGCCTGCGCATATTGCGAAGAACTGGGCGTTAAGAAAGAAGATATGTTCAGAATGACGGAAGGATTTGGTCTGGGTATGGGAGGTCTGAAAGATACTTGCGGTGCAGTGACAGGAATGTTCTTGATTATCAGCCTTGCGAACAGTGCCGGGGATATGGAAAAACCATTGGCGACCAAGATGGATACTTACGCGAAGTTCCGCGAAGCAGCAGAAAAGTTCCGTGAAAAGAATCGTTCGATTTACTGCAGAGATTTGAAAAATATGGAGGGCCCTCAGCCATTGGTATGCTGTACACAATGTGTTGAAGATGCGGCGGCATTGGTGGATGAATATTTTAGGGAGAAGCAGAAGTAGTATGAGAATTGAAATTCCAGGATATAAAGTATTAACACTGGATTATCTGGTTCTGGATTATAATGGAACGATTGCAACGGATGGAAAAATTCCAGAAGATGTAAAAGAGAAGATCAGATGTCTGGCAGAATTCTTTAAGATATACATTCTGACAGCAGACACCCATGGAACTGCCAGTCAGATGTGTGAGGATATTCCAGTTACAATTATGACATTTCCCGGGGATGATGCGATGAAAGAAAAGCTTCGTATTGTCACAGAATTGGGCGCGGAACATTGCATTGCAATTGGGAATGGGCGAAATGACTGTCAGATGTGTGCTGTTAGTGGCCTGTCCATTGCGGTGACAGACCGGGAAGGAATGTACGGAAAGCTGATTCTGGAAGCAGATATCTGTGTTACTTCTATTTTAGATGCCTTGGAATTGTTCGAATATCCCAAACGTTTGATCGCAACCTTACGGGGATAGAGAAAAAGAGGACAGAGAGAATTCTCCTGTCCTCTTTTTGGAATTATAATTTGATGTTCTTGAAGAGATCTCCCAGGCTGGTTCCAATGTTTTCAGACTTTGGAATGACAACTTTTTCTTCTGGTTCCTCCTGAACTTCTTCTAAAGCTTTCATGCTCAAACTGATCTTACCGTCTTTCACACCGATGATTTTAACGGTCACTTCATCGCCTTCATTCAATACATCTTTTGGTGATTTTACACGTTTCTGGCTAATCTGGGAAACGTGAACCAGTCCGGACAGTCCGTCTTCCAGACGAACAAATGCTCCATAGTTTTGAAGACTTTCTACTTTGCCGGTAACAACACTGCCAACTTTTACATTAGCAATCTTTTCTTCCATAGCCTTTTTCTCTTTTTCTTTCAATATCTCACGTGCAGACAGTACCAGACGGTTGTTAGCCTGGTCAACATCAATGACTTTCACTTCGATATCTTTTAACAGGTAGCTTTCCAGATCTTCAATATAAGATAAGGATAATCTTGAAGCAGGGATGAATCCACGAAGTCCTTCTACCATCGCAATAGCACCGCCATTGACGATTCCTTCGATTTTCACAGGAAGCACCGTGCCTTTTTCCATGTAAGATTCTACAAGATTCCAAGGGTTTGCATCATCAAAGTGATCTTCCAGATCTGCCATGGTCTCTGCTGCAGCATCAGCAACAGGTTCTGTTGTTGTTTCTCGTAATAATTCTTCGCTCATTGTAAAATTCCCTTTCTATATATCGAGACTCTACGTTCTCACATGATATGTTCAGTATAGCATAAAACCTGGGAGATGTTCAAAGAAAAAAACAGAAGAACCAAGAATTTATGGTTGACGAAAGTAAGAAAAAATGGCACTCTTACTATGGGAAGCAAAATAAAATGAATAAAAACTAAGGATGTGAATATATGGGAAAGAAAGCAGGAAAGGTATATGTAGTAGGACATAAGAATCCAGATACTGATTCTATCTGTTCTGCAATTGCATATGCACACCTGAAAAAACAGCTGACTGGCAATGAATATGTAGCCAGAAGAGCCGGACAGATAAATGAAGAGACGCATTATGTTCTAAAGAAATTCAAAGTGGATCCACCAGATTTGTTGTCCAACGTGAAATTGCAGGTAAAGGATATGGATATTCATAAGATGGAAGGTGTGGAACCAAATGTATCCATTAAAGATACCTGGGCAAAGATGAAGGAACAGAATGTCAAGACACTTCCGATTCTGAAGGACGAGGAATTGGTGGGTGTGATTTCTACCGGAGATATTGCAACTTCTTATATGGAAGTCTATGATAATCGAATTTTGTCTTCAGCAAAAACACAGTATCGTAATATTGTAAAGACTTTAGATGGAACGTTAATTACCGGAAATGAACATGGATATTTTACCAAAGGGAAAGTAACGATTGCAGCATCCAATCCAGATCTGATGGAAGAATTTATTGAAAAAGATGATCTGGTTATTCTGGGAAACCGTTATGAATCTCAGAGTTGTGCGATGGACATTGACGCAAGCTGTCTGGTAGTCTGCCAGGGAGCAGAAGTATCAGAAGAATTGATTCAACGTGCAGAAGAACAGAGTATTGTGATTATTAGCACTCCGCATGATACATTTACGGCAGCACGTCTGATCAATCAAAGTATTCCAGTTAAGCATTTTATGACAAAGACGCCACTGGTTACGTTCCAGATGAATGATTATGTAGAAGATATTAAGGAAGTCATGACAAAAAAGAAATTCCGTGATTTCCCAATCCTTGATCGTCATGGACGTTTTAAAGGTCTGATATCCAGACGTCGTTTTATGGATGTCAGCAAAAAGAAGGTTATTCTGGTAGATCATAACGAAAAATCTCAGGCAGTCGATGGAATTGAAGAAGCTGAGATCGTTGAGATCATAGACCATCACAGACTGGGAAGTATCGAGACGATGGGGCCTGTATTTTTCCGTAATCAGCCAGTAGGATGTACGGCAACAATTGTATGTCAGATGTATGAAGAATCTGGTGTGAAGATTACGCCAACAATCGCTGGATTATTGTGTGCAGCAATTATTTCCGATACATTGCTGTTCCGTTCACCAACTTGTACGAAAATCGATGAAAAGGCGGCGAAGAAGCTTTCCAAGATTGCAGGCATTGATATGGAACAGATGGCTGGAGAAATGTTCAAAGCAGGAAGTAATCTTCAGGGTAAAACTGCGGATGAGATCTGTTTCCAGGATTTCAAACAGTTTACGGTAAATGATACAGTGTTTGGAGTGGGTCAGATCAATTCTATGAATAAAGAAGAATTGGCAGAAATCCGGGAAATTATAGAGCCACATCTGCCGAAGGTGTTAGAAGAACAGAATCTGCAGATGATTTATTTTATGCTGACGGATATTCTGGATGAATCTACGGAATTAATCTGCTGTGGCAACAATGCCAAAGAGTATATTATTGATGCATTTGATTTAAAAGAGGGTACAGACAAGATTATATTAAAAGGAGTGGTATCCAGAAAGAAGCAGTTGATTCCAACGTTGGTAGGTGCTTTGCAGCAATAAAACAGAACTCAAAACTAAAAACAGTGAGGGATGAGATATGGGAAGACAGATATGGAGACCTGGCAATATGTTATATCCCCTTCCGGCAGTCATGGTAAGTGCGGCAGACCGTGAAGGAAATTCTAATATCCTGACGGTTGCATGGACAGGAACCATCTGCTCAGATCCTGCGATGTTATATATATCCGTAAGGCCGGAACGCTATTCATACCACATGATCAAAGAAACCGGAGAGTTTGTAGTGAATCTGACTACGGAGAAACTGGCCTATGCTACAGACTGGTGTGGGGTGAGATCAGGAAGAGATGTGGACAAATGGAAAGAAATGAAGCTCACAAAAGGGAAGGCAGAAAAGCTGGAGTATGCTCCGATCATTCAGGAAAGCCCGGTCAATATTGAGTGTAAAGTAACGGAAGTAAAGGAACTGGGATCACATCATATGTTTCTGGCAGAAGTGAAGGCTGTCCAGGTGGATGAAAAATATATGAAGAAAAATGGAAAGTTTGAATTGAATTCTACAGGACTTCTGACATATTCACATGGAGAATACTTGAGTCTGGGAGCATCTTTGGGAACATTTGGATGGAGTGTCAGGAAAAAAGAAATGAAGAAAAAGAAATAAAATACAGGAACGGGACGATAGAGATACATATCGTCCCGTTTGGTGTCTATTCATCTAAAGGTTTGATTTTCTGAAGATAGATATGGCGAAGCAGGATTGTAGACAGAATGACGGAGACAATCTCTGCAATCGGAATCGCCCACCATATTGCAGAAAGCCCGAATAATCTTGCAAATGTATAAGCGACCGGAAGAATCACAAAAAGTTGTCTGGCCGCAGATACGATCAAACTATAGATTCCATTTCCCAGTGCCTGGAATACGGAACCTGCAATGATACAATATCCGGCAAACAGGAAGCTGAGGCTGATAATCCGAAGCGCCGGTACACCGATTGCCAGCATATTTTCTGAGGCATCAAACAGATTCCTAAGCAGAAAATCAGGAAGTGTCTGGAAGATTATGAGTCCAATCAGCATAATGGATATGGCAATCAGAACACTGAGTTGAATTGTCCGAATGATTCTTTTCTTATTTCTGGCACCATAATTATAGGCAATGATCGGAATCATGCCGTTATTCAGACCAAAGACAGGCATGAAAATAAAACTTTGTAATTTAAAATATACACCGAATACAGCAGCTGCTGTTGAAGAGAAGATCAAAAGGATTTTATTCATGCCAAAAGTCATGACAGAACCGATTGCCTGCATGATAATAGAAGGGATTCCGACTTCGTAGATGGTCTTAATGGTCTGTAGATGCGGACGAAATCCTTTCAGGCTTATATTAATTTCCTTATTTTTTCTGATATTAAAGTAAAAAGACATGAATACAGCTGTAATCTGTCCGATAATTGTAGCAATGGCAGCACCTGCAACTTCTAATCTTGGGAATCCAAACCAGCCGAAGATCAGAATTGGATCCAAAATGATATTGATAATAGCTCCAGTGCCCTGGGTCATCATATTGTAAATGGTCTTCCCGGTAGACTGCAATAGCCGCTCTGAAGTAATCTGAAGGAAAATGCCGGCGGAACATAACGTAATAATGGTCAGGTATTGTGTACCATAGGTAATGATCTTTGGGTTATCTGTCTGAATTGTGAAGAAAAAGTGTGAGCCAATTCCGCCAAGCATGGCAAAGATGATACAACTTACGATACCAAGGAAAAGTCCGTTTTTGGCGGCATTATTAGCCCCAGTATAATTCTTTTCGCCGAGATTTCTGGAAAGAAGGGCATTGATTCCCACACCAGTTCCAGATGCAACAGCAATCATCAGAGACTGGATTGGGAAAGCGAGAGATACAGCAGTCAGAGCCTCTTCATTTAACTGCGCTACGAACATACTGTCAATTACATTATAAAGTGCCTGCACCAGCATAGAGATCATCATGGGCAGCGACATGTTGATTAATAATTTTGGAACCGCCATGGTTCCCATCTTGTTCTCCTGTACGGGAGTATCTTTTGTCTTAGTGTCTGACATTATAGAACCTCCTTGTAGACCTGAAACGTAGTGCTTATAGCATAGCATTAACATATATAGAATGCAATGAATTACATACCAGTTTCTGCTGAAACATATAAATAAAGAAAGAATAGATAAACGGGGGAAGGTTTGGTGAAGAAAACCGGATGTAATAAGATAAAGATGTTGTGTGGATTGTTCTATACCTTGTGCCTGCTTCAGGTATTGGGAATATCTGTATATCAGAATCAGAAAGATGAAGAGGAAGAAGAAACGAATAAAGTGGATGATGCAATTGCCTTTGTTAGTTCCTCTATGGTAGAAGAGCCGCCGAAGATAGCGATTACATTTGACGATGGCCCAAGCAGTCAATGTACGGGAAGATTGCTAGACGGATTAAAGGAGAGAAATGTAAAGGCTACATTTTTCCTGATCGGAGAGAATGCCAAAGAGAATCCTGAACTGGTGAAACGACTGGATGAAGAGGGGCATCTGATTGGGAATCATACGTATCATCATGTAGAGATTACAAAGGTTTCTGATGAAGAAGCAAAAAAGGAAATTCTGGATACAAATAAAGTAATCACATCAATTACTGGAAAATCAGTGGAATATATGCGGCCGCCGTTTGGCCTGTGGCAACGTAATCTGGAGATGGAGATCGAGGTTCTTCCGGTCATGTGGACCATAGATCCTCTGGACTGGACGACGGAAAACGTAGATGAAATAGTAAATAAAGTAGTGACGGAAGCAGAAGAAAATGATATTATTTTGTTACATGATTGTTATGATTCCAGTGTGGATGCTGCACTTCGAATCATTGATATCCTGCAGAAAAAAGGATTTGAATTTGTAACAGTGGATCAATTAATTATGAATTAAAAGATCTGTCAGACCAAAGAATAAGAATATAAAAAACAGACGGAACAGGAAGAAGAATATGGCGGTTCATGAATTTTCCAGAACGGAATTATTAATAGGAGAAGAAGGATTACAGAGATTAAGACATGCAACGGTGATGATACTCGGCGTCGGCGGGGTCGGATCCCATTGTATCGAGGCGCTTGCAAGAAGCGGTGTGGGAAAGCTGATCCTGGTGGACAATGATACGGTGTCTCTGACCAATATTAACCGACAGTCCATTGCATATCACAGCACAGTCGGACGATATAAAACCCGTGTGATGAAAGAGAGGATTGCAGATATCTGTCCACAGACGGAAGTGATTACTTATGAAATGTTCGTATTGCCTGAGAATATGGAGCAGATCTTTGAACAGAGACCAGATTATATTATTGATGCGATTGATACGGTCACAGCTAAGATCGCTCTGGTTGAAAAAGCTCTGGAATTGGATATTCCGATTATCAGCAGTATGGGAACAGGAAATAAACTCCATGGGGAGCTGTTTGAGATTACGGATATCAGCAAGACCAGTGTCTGTCCATTATGCAAAGTAATGCGTAAAGAATTGCGTGCCAGAGGGATTTATCATCTGAAAGTCGTGTATTCCAGGGAGAAGCCGATAGATGTGTCACAAAGAACGACGGACGAAGAGAAAGGAAGCAGAAGGTCATTGCCGGGAAGTGTGTCATTTGTTCCTCCAATCGCAGGACTTCTGCTTGCCGGTGAAGTGATCCGAGAGCTGATGGAAGAGGTGGAATAGATGGATTTATTTGATTATGTCAGAGAAAAAAATATGGATAAGGAAGCACCGCTTGCTTCCAGAATGCGTCCCACAACTTTGGAAGAAGTAGTGGGACAACAGCATATTATCGGAAAAGGGAAGCTTTTATATCGTGCGATTAAGGCAGATAAGTTAAGTTCCATTATATTTTATGGTCCTCCGGGAACCGGCAAGACAACACTTGCAAAGGTGATTGCACATACGACCAGTGCAGAATTTACCCAGATCAATGCCACAGTAGCCGGAAAAAAAGATATGGAAGAAGTTGTACTTAAAGCAAAAGAGATGCTGGGCATGTATCAGAGAAAGACGATTCTGTTTGTAGATGAGATTCATCGTTTTAACAAAGGGCAGCAGGATTATCTACTTCCGTTTGTGGAAGACGGAACGATTATTCTCATTGGAGCAACGACAGAGAATCCATATTTTGAGGTAAATGGAGCGTTGATTTCCAGGTCAAGTATCTTTGAGTTATATCCGCTGGAGAAAGAAGATATTAAGACATTACTGCGCCGGGCAGTCTATGATGTAGAAAAAGGAATGGGAAGCTACGAGGCGGTAATTGAGGAGGATGCTTTGGAATTCCTGGCAGATGTCTCCGGGGGAGACGCAAGAAACGCACTGAATGCAGTGGAGTTGGGAATCTTGACGACGGAGAGAAATGGCGACGGAAAGATCCATCTTACACTGGATGTGGCTTCGGAATGTATCCAGAAGCGTGTGGTACGTTATGATAAGACGGGAGATAATCATTACGATACGATTTCCGCATTTATTAAAAGTATGCGGGGATCTGATCCGGATGCCGCGGTGTATTATCTGGCCAAAATGCTGTATGCAGGAGAAGATATTAAATTTATTGCAAGAAGGATTATGATCTGCGCTTCGGAAGATGTGGGAAATGCAGATCCTATGGCGCTCACTGTGGCAGTATCTGCAGCCCAGGCTGTGGAACGGGTTGGAATGCCGGAGGCCCAGATTATTCTGTCTCAGGCAGTGTTGTATGTGGCAACGGCACCGAAAAGTAATTCTGCCTGCAATGCCATCTTCAGTGCAATGGAGAATGTAAAATCCCACAAGACAACGGTTCCGCCGCATTTGCAGGATGCTCACTATAAAGGCTCTCAAAACCTTGGACATGGAATCGGATATAAATATGCACATGATTATCCGGATCATTATGTAAAGCAGCAATATCTTCCAGATGAGATTCAGGATGCAAAATTCTATGAGCCAAGCGATAATGGACATGAAAAAGAGATTAAAGACTGGATGAAGTACCTTCGAAAGGAATGAGAAATAATGATACAAGATGAATATACAGATTCCCAGAGTTTGATTTCCAGCAGGGAAGAGATAGACCATGCATATC
The DNA here is from genome assembly GCF_050315235.1 of Bariatricus sp. SGI.019. Lineage (NCBI taxonomy): Bacteria > Bacillati > Bacillota > Clostridia > Lachnospirales > Lachnospiraceae > Bariatricus > Bariatricus sp. SGI.019. Next base: position 158,213 of record NZ_JBNPOQ010000003.1, read on the forward strand.
TTCATGAGCATGGAATAGAACATTGCCATGAACATAGTCATAGCCATGAGCATATGCATGACCATATGCACGAACATGGTCATGTTCATAGCCCGGAAGAGAAAAAAGCAGTAATAAACCGTCTGTCAAAAGCCATTGGACATCTGGAAGCAGTCAAGCGCATGGTTGAAAAGGATGCAGACTGCAGTGATGTTCTGATCCAATTGGCAGCAGTACGTTCTGCCATCAATAATACCGGAAAAGTAGTACTGAAAAACCACTTGAACCACTGTATTGTAGAAGCGGTAGAAGAAAATGATATGGAAGCCATTGAACGCCTGAATCAGGCAATCGATAAATTTATGAAGTAGAGTCGTTTTGTAGTTGGCGAAAACGGTTGATGACGGTGCGGAGGAATCCTTCTTGGTTGGAAAAGTTTGGCGATTGGGAATGTCAGGCGCAGGGATAGAATCAATCTATCCCTGCGCCTGACATTCCCAATCACAAAACCTACTCAACCAGATTCCCATCAATCCCAATGGTCACGACTTGCCAGGGGATGAATTTTCCGCTTGATTTCAGTGCTTCGGTTGCTGCCCGTTCAATTCCGCCGCAGCAGGGGACTTCCATACGGACGATAGTAAGGCTTTTGATGGAATTGTTTTTTATGATCGCTGTTAATTTCTCTGTATAATCGCCTTCGTCTAATTTGGGACAGCCTATTAAGGTGATGCGGTTTTTGATGAAGCGATTATGAAAATCCCCATAGGCATATGCGGTACAGTCTGCTGCAATTAACAGGTCTGCATTTTCAAAATAAGGTGCATTGACCGGAACCAGTTTGATCTGGACAGGCCACTGACCAAGCTGGCTTGGCGAAGGAGTGCAGGCTGTATTATCAGAGGTGGATGCACTGGAATCGGATGCGGATGGTTCGCTCTGGCGGTTACGGATATTTTGTACCTTTTGACCGGGGCATCCTGCGAATTCTGTTGGCTTTTGCCCTTTTTGTTCCTTCATTTCTGCAATCATTTTCTTGATATTCAGATGCTTTTGTACTGCTTCTTCATCGTATGCTGCGGCCTCTCGTTCTTCCAAAGTGATTGCATTGGTCGGGCATACCGGAAGACAATTGCCGAGACCATCGCAATAGTCATCACGGATCAGCTTTGCTTTCCCGTCTATCATAGCAATGGCGCCCTCATGGCAGGCGGCAGCACAGGCTCCACATCCATTACATTTTTCTTCGTCTATATGAACCATTGTTCTTATCATATAAGTACCTCCTTGATTTGTTGTACCTAATTTACTACAATTATAAAATAAAATATGTTGTTTTTCCAACGATTGGAGGAGCTTATGAAAATAGATATTGATATTTAAAAAAAATCTCCGTTATTTATGGGAATTGAGAAGGAAGAGATAGAGAAGATAATGCCTGTTTTAGAAAGTAAGATGAAAGTATATCAGAAAAATGAGATGATACTGGGAGAGGAGGAGCCGGTAGAGAATCTTGGGGTAATTCTAGAGGGATGTGTACAGATAATATGTGAAGATGTATTTGGCAATCGTTCAATATTGGAACAACTTAGTCAAGGAGAACTATTTGGGGCAGCATTTTCTTGTGCAGGAATCAAAAAAAGTCCAGTCAGCGTTGTGACAGTGACGGATTGTACTGTTTTACAGGTTCCTGTGAAGAAAATATTTGAATTGTCTGCTGAGGGTTCTCTATTACAGCAGAAGTTCTTTATAAATATGGTACAAATATTTGCGAGAAAAAATGTGATGCTGGGAGAAAAGATCCGTCACATTTCAAAACGAACTACTAGAGATAAATTATTATCTTATCTGTCCGAACAATCAAAAAGAGCAGGAAGCAGGCATTTTACCATTCCATTTAATCGACAGGAACTGGCAGATTATCTTTGTGTGGAGCGGAGTGCGATGTCAACGGAACTGGGGAAACTAAAAAAAGAAGGTATTCTTGATATGTGCAGAAGTGAGTTTTGGCTAAAGTAGAAAAAACATTGAGTTTTTATTATTTAAAATGTATAATCAGTTATAGAACGAATTGGGGAATGCTTCACTGGAAGATTCCTAATTTACTTTTTTAGGAGGGAATATCATGAAAGTTTACGATTCAGTAAAAAAGGAAGAATTAGAAGTGGATGGAACAAAAGGATTGATCCAGATCATGAAGGATGGACGTCAGGTAGATTTATATCTGAAAGAAAAGAAATCTGACGCAGATGGTTATATGAGCTGGGATGTAGAACACTGGTCCAGTATCGATCCAAAGAGATTTATCCGTTGCTACTCATTAGAAGGAAGAGTATTGGGTGAATCTACCGGACATAATATCTATGACCTTGAAAATGAGTTTAAGCCAGAAGAAGCAGAAAAAATCGAGCTTAGTTAGGATTTTTGATAATACTTTTCTACTTTTCATCATGCGCAGAATCTCCCTGATGAGGAAGATTAGTGGTTTGGAATGTCAGGCGAGAAGATGGATGGAATGGCTGGCATTCGTTGGACAAGCACTAGAAGCCGTTATAGGAAAAGAAGCAGATATTTTGTGCGAAGATTTGGTTTCCAGCCAAATCTGAGAAGGCTGCTGAGCCTCGAAATCATCAAGATTTCGGGGCGAATCAGCCTGGTCGCCAAATATCTGCTTCTTTTCCTGTTATGGATTCTTAGCGAAGGACTCCGTAATGCCAGCCATTCCATCCATCTTCTCGCCGTCCACATTCCAATCATAACCATTCTCATCTAAATTCATTTTATAAAAAATATGTAAACTATGTTGACAAATGAAAACCATAGTGATACATTAATAGTCGAAGATGTTAGCACTCCTTAAATTCGAGTGCTAACAGGAAATCCGAAAGGAGGAGTACAGATGATAGCGGATCATGGACTTAGTGATCGTAAATTAAAAATTCTGCATGCAATCATTCAGAATTATCTTGAGACCGGCGAGCCTGTTGGTTCCAGAACGATTTCAAAATATACGGATTTGAATCTGAGTTCTGCAACGATTCGTAATGAGATGGCTGATCTGGAAGAACTTGGTTACATTATACAGCCACATACGTCTGCTGGACGAATTCCTTCGGATAAGGGCTATAGACTTTATGTTGATATGTTGATGGAAGAGAAGGAACAGGAACTGAATGAGATGCAGGAGCAGATGCTGGATAAGGCAGACAAGATGGAACAGCTTCTGAAGCAGGCAGCGAAAGTTCTTGCCAGTAATACGAATTACGCAACAATGGTCTCTACACCAATGAATAGCGCGAATAAAATTAAGTTCATTCAGTTGTCTATGGTAGATGAGGAACAGATTATTGCGGTGATCGTACTTGGCGGTAATGTGATTAAGAACAAGATTATTAATATAGATGAACCACTCAGTAATGAAAATTTATTGAAGTTGAATATGCTTCTTAACACAACGTTAAATGGTATGTCTATTGAAGAGATTAATCTTGGATTGATTGCAAGGCTGAAAGAGCAGGCTGGAATACACAGTGCAGTGATTGGAAATGTTCTGGATGCAGTAGCGGATGCCATTCAGATCGATGAAGATATGCAGATCTATACAAGTGGTGCTACGAACATATTTAAGTACCCGGAATTGAGTGATAATCAGAGTGCTCAGGAAATTATCAGTGCTTTTGAAGAAAAGCAGCAATTGACTGAACTAGTGACACAGACGCTGGCAAAAGAAGATAATACAGGGATTCAGGTATATATTGGTGATGAGACACCGGTACAGACTATGAAGGATTGTAGTGTTGTCACCGCAACTTATGAATTGGGAGATGGCATGAAGGGAACCATAGGTATTATCGGACCAAAAAGAATGGATTATGAACATGTATTGAAATCTATGAAACGGCTTCAGAATGAGCTGGATCGGATGTTTCATAAAAAAGAATAAGAAAGGTGGAATAACCCTTGGAAAATAATCAGGAGAAGAGCCAGGAAGAGATGGTAAAAGAAGCAGTTGAGGAGGCAAAGAAAGCTGCTGCAGAGCAGACAGAAGCCGACGAAAAAGCTGCAGAAGAAACTGGCGACGAAAGAGATAATGAAGTAGAATCAGAAGCGGACGCTGCTACAAAAGAAGATGCTGAATCAGATGAAATTGCTGACGAAGCAGAAGCCAAGAACAGTGATGAATCCAAATCTGAAAAAAAGATATTTGGCAAGAAGAATAAAAAAGATAAAAAGGACGAGAAGATCGAAGAACTGACAGACAGACTTACTCGTCAGATGGCTGAGTTTGATAACTTCCGCAAGCGTACAGAAAAGGAAAAATCCCAGATGTATGAAATAGGAGCGAAAGATATCATAGATAAGATTCTTCCGGTAGTTGATAATTTTGAGCGAGGGCTTAATGGTGTCAAGGAAGAAGAAAAAAACGATCCCTTTATCCAAGGAATGGAGATGGTGTATAAACAGTTGATGACTACACTGGAAGGAGTTGGGGTCAAACCTATCGAAGCGGTAGGACAGGAATTCAATCCTGATTTTCATAATGCAGTGATGCATGTGGAAGATGAAAACTTTGGTGAGAATATTGTAGCCGAAGAATTCCAAAAAGGTTATATGTACCGTGACTCAGTAGTGAGACACAGTATGGTAAAAGTAGCAAACTAATCGAACTACATCGAACTATTAAAAAATAAATTAGGAGGTCTTTATAATGGGCAAAATAATAGGTATTGACTTAGGAACAACAAACAGTTGTGTAGCTGTTATGGAAGGTGGCCAGCCAACGGTCATCGCAAATACAGAAGGTGCAAGAACAACACCATCTGTTGTAGCATTTTCAAAAACAGGAGAGCGTCTGGTAGGTGAACCTGCAAAACGTCAGGCAGTAACAAATGCTGAGAGAACAATCTCTTCTATTAAGAGAGAAATGGGCAGCGATTACAAGGTAACAATTGATGATAAGAAATATTCTCCTCAGGAGATTTCTGCTATGATTCTTCAGAAATTGAAAGCAGACGCAGAAGGATATCTTGGAGAAAAGGTAACAGAAGCTGTTATCACAGTACCTGCTTACTTTAATGATGCTCAGCGTCAGGCAACAAAAGATGCTGGTAAGATTGCAGGTCTTGATGTAAAACGTATCATCAACGAGCCTACAGCAGCAGCCCTGGCATACGGTCTTGACAACGAAAAAGAACAGAAGATCATGGTATATGATTTAGGTGGTGGTACATTTGATGTATCTATCATCGAGATTGGTGACGGTGTTATCGAAGTATTGTCTACAGCTGGTAATAACAGACTTGGCGGTGATGATTTCGACCAGAAGATCACAGATTATATGATTGATGAATTCAAGAAACAGGAAGGTGTAGATTTATCTACAGATAAGATGGCACTTCAGAGACTAAAAGAAGCTGCTGAGAAGGCTAAAAAAGAATTGTCTTCCGCAACAACAACGAATATTAACCTTCCATTCATCACAGCAACAGCAGAAGGTCCAAAGCACTTTGATATGAATCTGACAAGAGCAAAATTTGATGAATTGACACATGATCTCGTGCTGAAGACATCTGAGCCTGTACAGAGAGCACTTTCAGATGCAGGCATCACAGCATCTGAATTAGGTCAGGTTCTGTTGGTTGGTGGTTCTACACGTATCCCGGCTGTACAGGAAGAAGTAAAACGTCTGACTGGCAAAGAGCCAAGCAAATCTCTGAATCCGGATGAATGTGTAGCACTTGGTGCTTCTGTTCAGGGTGGTAAACTTGCCGGAGATGCAGGTGCCGGAGACATTCTTCTTCTTGATGTAACTCCATTGTCACTGTCTATTGAGACTATGGGTGGTGTTGCTACAAGACTGATCGAGAGAAATACGACAATTCCTACTAAGAAGAGTCAGATATTCTCTACTGCAGCGGACAATCAGACAGCTGTTGATATCAATGTTGTACAAGGGGAAAGACAGTTCGCAAGAGATAACAAGTCCCTCGGACAGTTCAGACTGGATGGAATTGCACCAGCTCCACGTGGAGTACCGCAGATTGAAGTTACATTTGATATCGATGCTAATGGTATCGTAAATGTATCAGCAAAAGATCTTGGAACAGGAAAAGAACAGCATATTACCATTACTGCTGGTTCTAATATGTCCGATGAAGATATCGAAAAAGCTGTAAAAGAAGCAGCGGCATTCGAAGCACAGGATAAGAAGCGTAAAGAAGGAATCGATGCTAAGAACGATGCAGATGCATTACTTTTCCAGACTGAGAAAGCACTTGGCGAAGTCGGGGATAAGATTGATGCAGCAGATAAAGCAGCGGTAGAAGCTGACTGCAAGGCATTGAAAGAAGTTCTTGATAAAGTAAATATGGATGATATCTCAGATGCGCAGGTTGCAGAGATGAAAGCAGCAAAAGAAAAACTGATGGAAAGTGCACAGAAAGTATTTACAAAGATGTATGAGCAGGCTGGAGCTGCAGCAGGTGCAGGCCCGAATCCGGGAGCAGGCGCAGGTCCAAACCCAGGAGCAGGTCCGGCACCGGATGGTTTCCAGGGAGATGACGTTGTAGACGGAGATTATAAAGAAGTCTAATACACTTGGCAAGATTCTTGCAAGCCTGGTGTGAAGGCTGTTCCGCGGAACTCAGCAATACCAGACAGAGCTGAGCTTCGCGGAACTTCCTTATGTCTTGAAATAAATCTTAAGATTGGAGAAGAAAGGGATAGACGATGGCAGAATCAAAGAGAGATTACTATGAAGTGCTTGGCGTCAGCAGAGATGCGGACGAAGCGACTTTAAAAAAAGCATACAGACAGGTTGCCAAGAAATATCATCCTGATATGAATCCCGGTGATGCAGAGGCTGAAAAGAAGTTTAAAGAAGCTTCGGAAGCTTATGCAATTCTGAGTGATCCGGAAAAGCGTCGTCAGTATGACCAGTTCGGCCATGCGGCTTTTGAAGGCGGTGCCGGCGGAGCTGGTGGTTTTGGTGGATTTGATTTTAATGGAGCAGATTTCAGCGATATTTTCGGTGATATATTTGGCGATTTATTCGGGGGCGGCGGACGCAGAGGCCGTGCCAGCCAGGGCCCAATGAAGGGTATGAATATCCGTAAGAGCGTAAGGATTACGTTTGAAGAGGCAGTGTTCGGATGTGAGAAAGAATTAGAAGTTGTATTGAAAGATCCATGTCCAAAATGTGGCGGTACCGGTGCAAAAGCGGGCACTTCGCCAGAGACTTGTCCAAAATGTGGCGGAAAGGGTCAGGTTGTATATACGCAGCAATCCTTCTTTGGAACTGTTCAGAATGTGCAGACTTGTCCGGATTGTGGTGGAACAGGAAAAATCATTCGTGAAAAATGTCCGGATTGTGGTGGAACAGGATATATTTCCAGCAAGAAAAAGATATCTGTTACTATTCCGGCAGGTATTGATAATGGTCAGAGTGTTCGCATTCGTGATAAGGGTGAGCCTGGAACAAATGGCGGACCAAGAGGAGATCTGTTGGTAGAAGTGGTTGTATCCAGACATCCAATCTTCCAACGCCAGGATATGCATATCTTTTCAACTGTTCCAATTTCATTTGCACAGGCAGCGCTTGGAGCAGATATCCGAATTAAGACAGTGGATGGAGAAGTCATCTATAACGTGAAGCCAGGAACTAAAACGGATACCAAAGTACGCCTGAGAGGAAAGGGTGTTCCATCCGTACGGAATTCACAGGTTCGTGGAGATCATTATGTAACGCTGGTCATCCAGACACCAGAACACTTAAGTGCTGAAGCCAAAGAAGCACTCCGCAAGTTCGATGAGCTGTCAGGAAATTCACTTCATGTAGCAGAGGATCATTCGGAACATAAAGGAACCAAAAAGAAAAAAGGATTTATGGATAAAGTTAAGGAAGCCTTTGATGAATAAGTCATCAAGGGCTTCCTTTTTCTATATTTGCCGTCTGTGGCGTCCAATTACCAGTGCGGCAACGAGGAAGGCTGCCGCAAAGAGAAGCTGGATACCATAACCGGTCAGAAGTGAATGGAACTGACTTTGACTCAGATGCCCATTGGAAGCGAGGAGACTATTGTTGATTTCATACCAGTATGCTGGAAGGAAATGTGCCACTGTTTTAATCCCTTTGCTTAAGATGTCCATACTTACGAAGACACCGCAGAGAAAGGACATGCCCAATGTCAATACATTGACAACGGCGCTTACGGTCTCTTCCCGGTGTACCAGTGTTCCTACAAGAAACGCCATTGTCAATGAGACAAGAGTCATGATCAGGCTGTTGATCAGGTAGTAGGGCAGGTGTGCGTCCTGAAGAAATGCATCACGATATACCAGAACCGGAAGAAATGCACAGATAGCCCACACAGCGAGGCCGATCACCATAAACCCAAGAACCAGCTGAAGATTCTGACTGTTGCTGGAGACAGCAGAACAGAGCATTCGTCTTCGGATATCGGGTTTATTGAAAGCAATCATGATAAAGCTTAATGCATAGCAGAGGATGCTCATCAATATATATGGCATATACTGGAACATAAATGCATGACCAGGCATCTGTCCACCAAGTCCGTTCTTATCTATCATAGAGACGTCTGATTCGATAGAAGCATTGTCCTGGACTTCGCTGATTGCCTCTGTTAATGAAAATCCACTGAATGTCAGAATGCGCACATCATTTAAAAATGTATTGATCTGTTGGTCTACATAATATCCGCTGTTACTTCCGGGAACCTTTGTGACAGAAAGTTTTTCGTCACCGTTTAGACAGAGTTCTTCAAAATTATCCGGAATGGTAACCACATAATAGACTTCCCGGTAGAATAGTCTTTCCTGTAGGATACCCTTATCATCCGGTAATTCCTTAATATTATGATAATGAGACAGGTACTCGGTAAGTCCTTGGGCAAGTGCTTTGCCGTCATGGTCAATGACAGCTATGTCCAGTCTTTCTGCTTCAAAAGTAGTCTGAGTGTCTCCACCGGTTATTTTCTGAATGGTCAGGCAGATGGTCAGAAAGATGGCAAGATACATAACGAGCATGCCGATATTTTGTTTTGCAACGGTTAGAAATCCTTTAAATACTGTCATAACGTTCCCTCCTGACACTGAAAAATGCAACCGCCAAAAGCAGAATACTCATAACGGCAAGTATGAGAATACAGCGAGTAAAACGCTGCATATCGTTGTAGATTCCCATGCAATAGAAGGCATCACTCAATACAGCGGCCGGATTGATGCGGTTTATGATTGGACAGTGAAGTTCGATGATATTCTTCATATTTCCAAACATCAGACCTGCCAGGAATCCCGGGAATAAAGTAATGGCGACTGTGAGCCCGTATTTCAGGTCTATGGATAGCCGGCTGACACATCCCAGTGTAATTCCAATACATACACCAATGATACTTCCCATCAGGTTCACCAAAAGAAGTGCTGGCAGATTATCCCCCAGGCTGATTCCCAGAACTTTTATGATATAGAGATTCAGAATCAGCATATTGATAAAGTGGATGGCAACCAGTACAAACATATCAATGCATATTAATGTCAGGCGATGGGTGGGTGTGATGCTCCGGCGCATACCGAGCGGACTTAAGTTTGCCTGGGAGTCAAAGCTTGACCGGATTCCCAGAAATGCGCCTGACAGGCATGCATAGGCGATTAAAGCAAAGAAATACTGGACAGATGGGTTCATAGATTTACCGCCTAATGAGGTCTCCTTTGTCATCTCTTTGTAGTCACTCATTACTTCTAGTGCGTGTTCTAGATGTTCTGGATGTGAGGAGGTGATTTTCTGAAGCATGGCAGCGCTCTGGTTATAATTATCCAGAAGTGCAGTCAGGATACTTTCATTGATTCCGCTCTTGCTGACCGTCAGTGCAGGTGTTTCGCGTACGTAGAAGATCCCTGTGATATCCCCTTCATTCAATGCATGGAGAGCAGCTGATTCTGATGAAATGTCCTGGATATTCAGTGTTTCCGGATCCAGTTGCTCTAAAAAGGAAAGGAACACAGAAGCATTCTCGGATGAGGAATCTTCTTCAATCACTGCGACTTTCACAGGTTCCCACTCGGCTTCTCCTGTAGATGCAAGACCGGAAGATGCAAAAGCAAAATAGAAAAAGGTTCCAAGAATAATCGGGAAAGCCAGTGCCCAGAACATAGAACTTATATCTCTTAGATTCTGTTTGAATCGATATTTGATCAAATGCAGCATAAAGTACCTCCTAATCTCTGAGTTCTTTGCCGGTGATTTCCAGGAAGACGTCATTCAGCGTCGGTAGTTCGGAAAAAACACGCCCAAAAGAAATGTCTCGTTCTTGCAGGTAATTTAATATACGTACAAGATTGTGCTTGGCGCCGCTTAAACGGATTTTCAGTACCTGGTTATCATAAATCACATCAAATACATGTGGAAGTGTACGGATATCCGTCAGAAGTTCTTCGTCCAATGCAATCGCTTCTATGGTAATCGTCTCTCCTGTCTTAATCATTTTCTTTAATTCTTCGGTTGTTCCGGTTGCCAGAACCCGTCCGTGGTCGATAATTGCTATCCGTGAGCAGATTTGTTCCACTTCTTCCATGTAATGAGAAGTATAAATGATGGTGGAGCCCTGACGATTCAGAGAGAGGATTCCTTCCAGAATCTTGTTACGGCTCTGTGGATCTACGGCGACAGTTGGCTCATCCATGATGATAAGCCGAGGTTTGTGGACGATTCCGCAGGCGATATTCAGCCTTCTTAAAAGACCGCCGGATAGTTTTTTGGGGCGCATTTTCTGGAAATCTTCCAGTCCTGCGAATTCGATGGCTTCTTCTACCAGTTCTTTCCTTTTGGATTTATCTTTGACATAAAGCCCGCAAAAATAATCGATATTTTCACGGACAGTCATCTGGTCAAAGACTGCTACATTTTGCATGACGACACCGATATTTTTCTTGATGTCATAGCTGTTCGGCTGCATCTCTTTTCCGAAAATCGTGATAGTTCCCTTGTCGTATTTCAGTAGGGCAAGCATGCAGTTGATTGCGGTTGTCTTACCGGAGCCATTCGGTCCTAACAGTCCGAAGATCTCGCCCTCTTCAATGTCCAGATTTAAGTGATCTAATGCTACCAGATTCCCGTAACGTTTTACAAGATTTTCAATATGAATCATGGCAATGTCTCCATTTCTCAATGTTTTTCGGATACTTGTAGTATAAGAAAAACTTGTTTATAATGATAGTGTCAAGTGTCAGAAATGACATGTGACAAATGTCATATTATGAATGGAGAAAAGGATGAGACGAATTGTTGATCAGACCTTGTTAATCATATATTGCTTTGTGATACTTCTTCTGGTTCCGGTCAATACGGCATATATCAGCGCGTTTCTTATATCAGTTATCTTCGCCTGTGCCAATGAGTATCTATTTTCAAAGAAATGGAACGGAGTTTTGACGATATTGTATATAGCTGCTTCCTTTTTCTGGCCAGAGTTTCTGTTTTTTACTCCAGTCATCTTGTATGGGGTGTTGAGGGTATCCAATTATTTTCTTGGCATAATATTGATGCTATTATCTATGTATACATATTTCCCTGGGCAGATCAAGATTCTGTGTGTGCTGGGGATTGGCTATGGGATGGCAGGGATATTGCAGGAATATGCGAAAAGACATGAGGCGTTGGAAGAGAAGCTAAAGATGACGCAGGATAGCAGTACTGAGTTGAACATTCTCTTGAAAGAGAAGAACCAGAGTCTTCTGAAGCGACAGGATTATGAGATCTATACGGCTACGTTGCGAGAACGCAATCGGATTGCAAGAGAGATTCACGACCATGTTGGACATATGTTGTCCCGGGCAATTTTGATGGTAGGGGCAATGAAAGTAATTTCAAAAGAAGAGAATATGAAAGAACCGTTAGATCATCTGGAAGACACGTTAAATGTCGCCATGACAAATGTACGTGAAAGTGTCCATGATCTTCATGATGACGCAGTGAATCTAAAAGAAGTATTAGATAATCTGATTAAAGAATATACATTTTGTCCAGTACAATTGATCTATGATATGGGATATTATGTACCAAGAGAAGTAAAATACAGCTTTATTGCGATTGTGAAGGAAGCATTGAACAATGTAATGAAACACAGCGATGCTACAAAAGTTCAGATCGTAGTACGGGAACACCCTGGGTTATATCAGTTGATTGTGGAAGATAACGGAACTGATTGTTTGAAAAAGGAAGTTGTGGAAAGATCGGAGATTCACAGGGGAATCGGACTTCGTAATATGGAAGAACGAACGAAAGCATTACAGGGAACGATGCAGATATCGGTGAAGCAGGGATTTCGCATATATATTACCATTCCCAAGAAGGAGGAGACGGCGTGAAGATCATAATTGTAGATGATGATGTGTTGGTGGCAGGAGCATTGAAAACTATCTTAGAGATGGATAGCGAGATACAGGTGTGCAGCACTGGACAGGATGGAAAGGATGCAATAGTGTTATATCGGACATTCCGGCCAGATGTACTTTTGATGGATATCCGTATGCAGAATGTAAGCGGACTGGAGGCATCCAGACAGATATTAGAAGAAGATCCTCAGGCAAGGATTCTTCTGCTCACTACATTTTCTGATGATGAATATATTGTGAAAGCCTTGACTTATGGAGTGAAGGGGTATCTTTTGAAGCAGGATTATCAGAATATTCTGCCGGCTATCAAAGCGGTGTATGCCGGGCAGACTGTATTTGGAACAGAGATTGTCTCCAGAATTCCAGAGCTTCTGCAAGAGAAAAAGACCTATGACTGGAAAGCGCATGATATCAGTGAAAAAGAACTTCAGGTCATTGCATTGGTGGCAGAAGGACTGAGCAATCGGGAAATCGCAGGGGAACTGTTCTTAAGTGAAGGAACTGTGCGAAATTATATCAGTAGCATTCTGGATAAAATGGAGTTAAGAGACCGGACACAGCTTGCGGTCTATTATCTGAATACGCAAAGATAAAAGAAAGGAACAAGATATGGAACAAGAAAAATATCTCTCCGGTGAATTAACAGCGATACTTCCTGTCAATGGACAGATCTTGAATATGGAACCACTGGAGCAGGTCAATGGATATCAGATATGTCCGGGATTTTATATGTTTGACGGCGCAACACCGATTCCTGAGGGTGTGAATTTTACGATACATTCCCAGGGAGCGACGGCCTGTGAGTTATTGTTATATCACCGGAAAGCAGAGGAACCCTATGCTGTCATACCATTTCCAGAGAATTATCGGATCGGCAATGTATATTCCATGATCGTCTTTGGATTAAATGTGGAAGAATTCGAGTATGCGTATCGTCTGGATGGTCCTTACGATCCGAAGAAAGGATTGCTCTTTGACAAGGAACATGTTCTTCTGGACCCTTATGCCAAAGCTGTTACCGGGCAGAGTACCTGGGGAAAGCGGGTCAGTCCGGCCGGATACCGCGCCAGAGTAGTGCGTAATAATTTCTACTGGGGAGCTGAGGTATGCCCCAAGATACCAATGGAAGAACTGGTTATCTATGAGCTGCATGTGCGTGGTTTTACGAAGATGGCAAAGGATGTGAATGCCCCGGGAACCTTTGCCGGAATTCAGGAGAAGATTCCTTATCTGAAGGATCTGGGCGTTAATGCCATTGAACTGATGCCGATTTTTGAATTTGATGAATTGAGTGAATGTCGCACAGTGGACGGCAAAGAACTGTTAAATTACTGGGGATATAATACGGTCAGCTTTTTTGCGCCCAATACCAGTTATGCTTCTGCTGTGGAATACAACCGGGAAGGTACAGAGTTAAAACAATTAGTAAAGACCTTGCATGAGAATGGGATAGAGGTCATTCTGGATGTAGTGTTCAATCATACGGCAGAAGGAGATAAGGATGGGCAGTTTATTTCGTTTAAAGGCTTTGACAATAATATCTATTATCTTCTGACTCCAGAGGGGGAATATTATAATTTCAGCGGTTGTGGAAATACCATGAACTGTAATCATCCCATTGTGCAGAATCTGATCATTGACTGCCTTCGTTATTGGGTGACAGATTATCGGATTGACGGGTTCCGGTTTGACCTGGCTTCTATTCTTGGAAGAAATGAGGATGGTTCTCCGATGGAAGTACCGCCGCTTTTAAGAGCTCTTGCACAGGATCCATTGTTAGGAGATACGAAACTGATCGCAGAAGCCTGGGATGCAGGTGGATTGTATCAGGTAGGGAATTTTCCTGCATTTAACCGCTGGTCAGAATGGAATGGAAGATATCGGGACGATATGCGGGAATTCTTAAAAGGCGGTCTGTGGAATGCCCAAGGAGCAGCGGAACGATTGATTGGTTCCCCGGATCTTTATGATCCGGCTGTTCGCGGAAAGAACGCTTCTGTTAACTTTATGACCTGTCATGATGGATTCACTTTGTATGATCTCTATTCTTATAATGTGAAGCATAATGAAGCCAATGGCTGGAATAATACGGATGGAAGTAACGATAATCGCAGCTGGAACTGTGGTGTGGAAGGTCCGACTGATGATTCAGAAGTCTTGCAACTTCGAAAGCGCATGATCTGGAATGCGTGTGCTACATTGATGGTCAGCAGAGGCGTTCCCATGTTTCTTGCTGGGGATGAATTTGGAAACACACAGTTTGGCAATAACAATGCTTATTGTCAGGACAATGAAGTTTCTTGGCTGGATTGGGAATTGAAAGAAAAGAATCAGGATATCTGGAAGTTCTTTCAATACATGATTCATTTTCGTAAGAACCACCCAAGTATACTGGGAATATGTAAACCTGCCAGATGCGGCTTGTCGGAAGTCAGTCTTCACGGAGAACATCCATGGGAAGATCACTATAATGACCAGACGAAAGTGATTGCTGCAATGTATGCTGGATATGATTCGGAAAAAGGGCAGGATGATATCGTATATGTTATCATCAACGCATTTTGGGAACCGGTGGAGGTTACGCTTCCAACACTGCCGGCAGGAATGGAGTGGAAGATGGCAGTAGATACCGGGAATGAGAAGAAGGGATTTTATGAAGAGCCGGTTGTGATTGGACAATCAGAGATAGTGATGAGAGAAAGATCTGTGATGACCCTGTTTGCATCAGAAGTGTAGAGCGGGTAAAATGTGAGGTAATAATAGAACAGATTTTTCAGTTATGATAGGAGATGGAAACGTGACAGACCGAATTCAATTATTAAGAGATGATCGTGAGAAAAATGTTAGTAAAGAAGAAATCCCAGTCAGAGATAGAGCATATCGACAGGCAATGACGGATCACCCGGGGGAGTCTGTCAAGGTACAGTATGCGTATGGATTTGCACAGACGTTGAAAGATAAGTCTATTTTAATTCAGAAAGAGGATGTACTGGCTGGTTTTTTGTACCAGTATACATATAATGTGAATTTTCCAATGAAAGTCAGTGAGAAGTTTGACCCAGCGGGTCGGGCTTCTTTTCATATGGATACTCGAAGAGAAGTTAAAGAATATAAGGAATTATTTGATGTAGATTCAGGTTCGCCGGAAGAAAAAGAATTTATGGAATTTGCAGATGGTTCTGAAGCTTGGCTGTTCAAACACTGGCATTCCGGACACATACTTGCAGGATATCCGATACTTCTGAAGAAAGGTTTTGCAGGTCTGTTGAATGAAGTCGAATCAGAAGAAAAAAAAGATGTGCCAAAGGAAGAAACGGATACGCTAATGGCTTTTCGGATTGTGCTGGAGGCATGCATAGATTATATTGGACGTTATGAAGAGCTTGCCGGAGAAATGGCAGAAACTGCGGTTACAAAAGAAGAGGCTGTGAGGCTGTCAGAGATGAAGAGTAATCTGGCAAGAATCAAGCAAAAACCTCCTGAAACATTTGCACAGGCAATACAGCTTGTGTGGCTTGCGCATGAGATGATGTATTGTGAAAATGTACCTTCCGCAATCTCTTTTGGACGGCTGGATTATTATTTATATCCATATTATCGAAGGGACATAGAAAGTGGAAGATTGAGCAATGAACAGGCAGAAGAATATATAGAAGCTTTTTTTATAAAGTGCAGTTCTCAGAGAAAAGCATATCAGAATCTGACCATCGGTGGATGTGATTCGGAAGGGAAATGTTCAGTAAATCCCTTGACATATCTTTGCCTGAAGGCGTCCAAAGAACTAAAGTTTGATCAGCCTTCATTGACATACCGATGGACGGATGATATGCCGGAAGAAGCCTGGGAAGCTGTACTTTCACTGATTCGGGAAGGCATGGGGTTTCCTGCGTTGATGTATGACGGGTGTTACAGAAAAGCTATGGAAGATCGAGGGGTTTTATCGGAAGAATCTTATAATTACAGTATCCTTGGCTGTGTGGAACCTGCAATGCAGGGAGAAGAATACGCATTAACAGAGATGATGCGCCTGAATCTTCCGAAAGTGATGAATCTGATGCTTCATGAAGGAAAAGATGTAATGACAGGGAAGGTTTTTACGCTAAAAAACCGAAAAAAACTGGATGAGATAGAAAGTTATGAAGATTTTTGGAGGTGGTATCAGGAAGAAATTAAGCATTTTGTAGATATGGGAATTCGTAGTATCCGACGGTGTGAAGAATTATATGAAAAAAAGTATCCCCTCCCTTATTTGTCTGTTTTGACAGAGGATTGTATCCACAGAAGAAAAGATGTATCAGAAGGTGGTGCCAGATATAACAGCGTCGGTGTGAATTTTTGTGGAATCGCTACAGCTGTGGATTCACTTATGGCCATAAAAAGACTGGTGTATGAAGAAAAGAGACTTACATTAAAAGAATTTGCCAAGATTCTGGAAAATGATTATGAAGGAGCAGAAGAAATCAGACAGAGAGCATTAAATCATTGCCCGAAATATGGAAATGATCTGAAAGAACCAGATATGGCAGCTGCGGATATAATTGTAGGTATAAAGAATCATATTGCAGAGTATACAACTTATCATGGTGGGAGGTATTGTCTCGGCTTATACTCTGTAGAAGATCATGCCATTATGGGAATGAATACCGGAGCGACAGCAGATGGACGTAAGAGCGGCGTATCACTTTCTAATTCTATGGGAGCTGTCCAGGGAATGGACAAGGAGGGCCCTACTGCACTGATGAAGTCTGTAACTTATACTGATATGAGAGATTCATCCAATGGAATGGTGCTGGATATCAAATTTATTCCTTCATTTCTGGAACAGCAGACGGGAAGAGATGCTGTCAGAAAGCTGATCAGTACCTATTTTCATCATGGAGGAATGGAAGTACAGATCAGTGTGGTTTCCAGGAAAACTCTTCTGGATGCACAAATGGATCCAGACAAATATAAAAATTTAGTTGTAAGGGTATCGGGATTTAGTGCATATTTTGTTACGCTTCGTAAAGAAACACAGGATGAAATAATACAACGTACGGAATGTGGATAATCAGATATTTATAGATAATGCCTATTAATATATACATATAATCAATTTTACTTGCATAATTGATAGTGCTAAAATATATCACATATAGGAGCTGTCTTGCGACGGTGTACATCGGCCACATGATTTTGCTGATGGCACCGTTTTTTGCTACTGGAATTTTAATTAAAACAGATGAATGGGGAAAGAATATGGACAACAAAAAAAGACCATTTCTAGAGACAAAAGAGATATATAAGAGTTTCGGACATGTTCAGGCCCTTCGAGGTGTTTCTATGAATGCTTATGAAGGGGAGGTTCTGGCTATTGTCGGTGATAATGGCGCTGGAAAGTCCACGTTGATCAAAATATTATCTGGTGTTTTGCATCCGGACAGTGGATTGGTTCGAATAGACGGTAAAGAGTATCAAGCTCTTACACCCAGAAAAGCAATCGAGGCGGGAGTATCGACGGTCTATCAAGACCTGGCACTTGGAAATACTATGGATGTGGCATCTAATCTGTTCTTGGGAAGTGAATTGACAAAATATGGGTTTCTCAAAAAGAAGAAAATGAATGAAGAAGCCAAGAAGTTATTAAATAGTCTGGATATACAGATTCCAGATGTAACAGTTCCGGTTGGGAACCTAAGTGGCGGACAGAGACAAGGAGTAGCGGTTGCAAGGCTGGTACATAACGGGGGTAAATTGTTGATATTTGATGAACCTACGGCTGCGATGGGATTAAATGAATCCAATGCTGTTCTAAAGTTAATCAAAAAGCTTGCAGGAGAAGGATTTACCGTAATTATTATCAGTCATAATCTGCCTCAGGTATTCTATATATCGGACAGAATCTGCGTGATGCGTCAAGGAAAGGTAATTAAAGAATTGAAGACGCAGGATACGACAATGGATGAGGTTGTTTCTATGATTACAGGGGCAATTACAACAGATTAGTGAGGGATAGACGTGAAGAAAAAAAGATTACAGGATTGTTCATATACTCTCATTTTGCTGGGAGTTTTGTTATTAGTGGTAGGAGTACTTGCATTAGCTTCCCCGTATTTTTTCACCTGGAAGAACTGTAGAAATATTTTGAATCAGTCAGCGATATATCTTGTACTTTCTGTTGGCATGACCTTAGTTATTTCTGCTGGACAGATCGATCTGTCTGTAGGTGCAATCATAGGGTTTGCCGGGATGAGTATGGGGATGTTGATTAAAGCTGGAATGTCAGCACCGCTGGCTATTTTTTTCGGACTTTTGATTTCTTTTTTGATCGGGATGCTCAATGGAATGTTGATTGCATATGGAAAGATTAATTCTTTTATTGTAACACTTAGTACGATGACGATTATGCGAGGAATCATATTGATTCTGACAAACTCTAATTCGATTTTTGGTTTTGGAAAAGTATTTACTTTTATCGGCAGCGGGAAGATTGGTCCAGTTAATATGCCGATTGTAATTTCTTTGATTATTGCTGCTTTTGGGGCAATGCTCCTTCATAAAACACGTTTTGGAAATTATTGTCTGTTCATTGGTTCAAACGAGATCGCACTAAATCGTTCAGGTGTTAATGTAAAAAGGTATAAAGTAATGATTTTTTCTTTGTGTGGTCTTTGTGCTGGAATTGCAGGGTTGATCGTGACTTCAAGATTGAATTCTGCCGAGCCTCTGGCAGGACAAGGATATGAAATGGATGCTATTGCAGCAACAATTCTAGGCGGAACAAGTATGCAAGGTGGTAAGGGCAGCGTGACCGGAACAATTATAGCATGCTTTATTCTGAATATTATGAAGAATGGTCTTACACTTCTGTCAATTTCCTCACATTATCAGGAGATCCTGACAGGATTGATATTGTTGATTTCAGTTTTGATATCAGAAAGTCGTCAAAGAAAGAAAAGTGAGGTATAAAAAGTATGAAATTATTATCATTGGGTGCGATTGCAATGGATATTGTCATCAATAGCCATGAACTTCCGAAAGATGACGGATTTGCATTGATTCAGCATGAAGAAATGCTCCCGGGAGGAAGTGCTTCTAATGTGTCTGTATCTGCTGCACATCTTGGAATGGAAGTTTATCAGACAGGAAAAATAGGGGATGATAATGTCGGAGAGAAATTTATTCGTACTCTTGTAGCTGATGGTGTGGATAAGCGGTATATTGTTACAAAGGAAAATGGAACTACGCTTCATACTTACATTCTGACGGCGCCGGGAGGAAAGCATTGTATTTTTGCAAATAAAGGTGACAGTGTATGGACACTTGTGCCAGAAGAATTGCCGGAGAATATTATGGATGATATGGATGTGTTTTATAATGATATGTTTTCTCCGAAGGCGGCAATCTGGCTTGCGAAAAAGGCAAAAGAGCAGGGAAAACCAGTACTCTATAATATGCAGTGTGTGCCTTCATTTATGGAAATGTGCGGTACGTCACAGAGAGATATTGATGAGATGATGGGGATTTGTAATGTTTTTGTCAGTGGAAGAGATGGTTATTTTGAACTGACGGGAGAAAAGGATTATCGTAAAGCGATGAAGATTGTGCAGGAAAAGTACCATGTACAGGAGGGAGTCATCTGTACGGCTGGTGGAGAAGGTGCTGTATGGTATGATGGAAATGAGTATGAAGCGTCTGCATATAAGATAGATCCGGTGGATACAACAGGAGCCGGGGATTGCTTTTTGGGAGGTCTTCTCTATGCTTATTTTTCAGAGAAAATGGACAAGAAATCAGCACTTGAATTTTCCAATGCATCCGCAGCAGTGAAATGTCTGCAGGCAGGGCCCAGAAGCCGAGCGGATGTAAAAACTATTTTAGAATTTAAAGATTCTCAATGTAAGAATCTTTAAATATAGTATCTATATTAT